>JASHPY010000022.1 GCA_030037855.1 Thermoplasmata archaeon
CACAACCGCAGGCTGCAGTAAAGCTCCACGGGGTCTTCACTTTCAGACGGAAGACATTGGACTGCTCGCCAATGAGTCAGTTTCGCCGGCTTCCGAGCGGGGACAGTAGAGCTCTCGTTGGTCCTTCATGCAAGTCGCCAATTAAGCGACAAGGTATTACGCTACCTTAAGAGGGTCATAGTTACCCCCGCCGTTTATCGGTCCTTCGTCCCGTTGTACCGGGCTTTCAGATGCCGACACTGGGCAGGATTCAGCGGCCATACACAACCTTTCGGTCTCGCGGCCACCTATGTTTTTATTAAACAGTCGGAGCTCCTTGGTCACTGCGACCAGATCTCCTCAGATCTGGCACCCCTTCTCCCGAAGTTACGGGGCTGATTTGCCGAATTCCCTCACTCGAATTCTCGCCGACACGCCTTGGGCTTCTCACCCAGGGGCACCTGTGTCAGATCTCGGTACGAGCCCAAGATGCCGTCCTCGACTTTTCACGGGCCGCCCGCATCGGGAAAAATCTCCTCGCGGAGTTCTGATCGCGCTACCCCCGGTTCTCACCATGACGGTACTTCCCGGGGCGACGCACGACCAATAGGCTGGCATGTGCCCACACTCCCTAGCGGCCGGCTTCCTCGAGGACGCTTTGACCTTGGGGTCGCAGAATATTAACTGCGTTTCCGTTCGCGAGTGCCGATTAAGGACTCGCTTAGGCTCGACTAACCCACGGCGGATGAACGTTGCCGTGGAACCCTGGCCCCTACGGCGGACGGGATTCTCACCCGTCTTTGCTGCTACTCCTCCCAGGATTTTCGATGGAACCCGGTCCATAGGAGCTCACGCCCCTACTTCTACCCGAGCACCACGCCTCCTTACACGATCGCCGTCGTACGACGGCGCGCCCGCATATCGGGGGCCGGTTTAGCCCCGTCCATTTTCGGTGCCCATGCCCTCGACTGGTGAGCTGTTACGCACTCTTTGAAGGATGGCTGCTTCTGAGCCCACCTCCCAGTTGTCTTCGAACACGGACGCCCTTTGCATGACACTTAACCGGCACTTGGGGCCCTTAATGCGAGGCTGGGTTGCATTCCCTTTCGCACGGCGGGCTTACCCCTGCCGCGCTCACTCCCGGCGTCTTCGCCGCACCGAACTTCGGAGTTCGACAACAGGCCGAGACCTTTCGGTCCCGCTTCCCGTAATCGGTGCTCTACCTCCGGTGCTAGCTCGGCCGAGACCTACCTGCGAGTAGTTTCAGGAGGAACCAGCCATCCCCAGTCTAGATTGGCCTTTCACCCCTAAGCACAGGTCATCCGAGTGATTTGCACGTCAACACCGGTTCGGTCCTCCACCTACCTTTCGGCAGGCTTCAACCTACCCACGCTTAGATCGATTGGCTTCGGGTCTTCCACCAATGACTTCGGGCGAGCCCACCCCGTCCCTCGTCCCTTACGGGATTGCGGACTGTCGGTTTCCCTGCGGCTCCGGCCGTTCGGGCCTTAGCCTCGCCATTGATCGAAACTCCCTGGCCCGTTATTCAAAACGGACGCATGGACCCTGTGTCCACAGTCTTGCGACTGCTTCGTTCCTTGGGGGCCGCATGCGGCTTATCGTCAGTTGATTTCAGGCTCTTTTCACCTCCCTTCCGAGGTACTTTTCAGCGTTCGCTCGCGCTACTAAATTCTCTATCGGTCTCGGGACGTATTTAGGATCAGAAGACTGTACCTCCCAGCTTCCCGCGCGATATCCAACGCACGGTACTCGGGATCCCTCCAATCTCGCCTCTTCCGTTCGCGTACGGGACTTTCACCCTCTCAGGTCCGTCGTTCCAGGCACGTTCGGCTCCGGAAGCCAGCGAGTGCGGAGGTCCACTACTCCACATCTCCCCGCCCTTGCCGGGTGGGGATTCGGTTTGTCCTACGCCGTTTTCGATCGCCTTTACTTACGGCATCTCGTTTGATTTCTTGTCCTCCCCCTACTAGAATGCTTTACTTCGGGGGGTTCCCCTTCCTTGCGGAATGTCCCTTGACGGGACCGGAGTTCCGATTCGGTGATCGGTGGATCACAGGTTCCTTGCGCCTACCCACCGCTTATCGCAGCTTGGCACGACCTTCCTCGGCGCCCGAGCCCAGCCATTCCTCAACTGACAGGAGTCAGCTACACTGATTATGCTTGACAAGCGTCCAGAACGCGTGTGATCGGCGTCATCGGTCCCACCGCCAGGGGCGGTCGGACCCTCGCCCTTCCCCGGTGAGGCCCGGGCCTCCACGGGTGCACGTACCGACCGACGGGCAACGCCCTGGCACGGCCCGACGAGGACGGGACGCGCGCTATTAAAGGACTTCGAAACGGGACCGGCCCCGGACTACGGCGCGCTGCGCGGGGTCGCCGCGAAGAGCGCGCGGTGGTGCGGGCCCTCGTACCGAGCGACCGCGAACCGGCACTGACCCTCGGCGTTCGGCTCGCAGCCGGCGCAGTTCCGCTCGTGCGGAACCGGCGCGCGGATCGCGTCGCCACGGACCTGGAGGAGGGCGGCGCGGAGCCAGCCTTGCTCGGCGTCCCCGTACGGGATCCGGACCCAGCCCTCGTGGAGCCCTCCGCCCGCCTCGTCCCCGTAGAGCACGATGCCGTACGGGACCTTCCGACCGAATGCGGCCTCGACGAGCCGGCACTCCGCGACGGCCTGGACGGTGTCGAAGAGGCGGCCGTGGGCCTCGTGGTACCCGACGAACAGGTGCGTCTCCTTGTACTCCACCGGTACGAGCGAGCCGTCCGCCCGCTGGACGATGAGGTCCGGCCGACCCGCGAGCCCGAGATCGCGGTCGACCAGCGTCCGGCCCGCGTTGCGGAACCGCGGGTCGAGGCGGACCCGCTCGGGCGGGAACAGCATCGGAAGGTCCTCCTCCCCCTCGTCCTCGTAGACGAGGAGGTCGCGGTCGTCGAGGTCGAGCCGCCCCTCGGTCACGACCACGTGGCCCATCGGCGGGGCGAACATCGGCGAGTGACGGAGCGGCACGACGTCGGCCGGCGTGCGAACGACCCCCGGCCCGCCGGTGACGGTGCGCGCGTGGTTCGCTCGGACGAGCTCCATCTCGTACGGGCAGCGGAAGTAGGTGACGAGGTCGTGCGGCGTCAGGTGCTCGGCGACCGGTGCGGCCATCCGGGGGGCTAGCATCGTCCCCCGGCCCGGAGTCGTGGGCTATGAAGTTACGGCTCGAAGCGCAGGGAACCGCCGCGACGTTTAACCCAGCGCGGCCCGAGCGAGCGCTCCGTGCGTCCGGCCGACGTGGTACCGGACGAGCAGCGCCTCGAGCAGCTCCCGGTCGGCTCCATACGTCCGAGTCCAGCTCGCCAGTCGCTGTACGACCTCGCTCCGGCCCTTCCACGCCGCCCGGGCGAGCGTGTACTCGGGCCGGGGCACGCGGAGGTCCCGGCCGCGGAACGTCGTGGGAACCATCCGCGGACCGTCCGACGTCGCCCCCCATGCATCGACCGCGCTCGGCGTCTCGAGCGGCGTCGCCCATTCGACGCGCGCCCCGGCCGCGAACGTGCCGACGAACGCCCGCGCGCCGCGCACGATCCCGAGCCCGGGCCAGTCGGTCGTCGCGGTCGGCTCGATCAGGTACTCGGCGAGCGCGGAACCGACCGCGTCGACCCCCGCCCGCGTGACGAACAGGTCGACGTCCCCGGGGGCGACGGGGGCCCCGAGCAGCCACGTCGCCGTCGAGCCGCTGAAGAACCAGTCGTCGGCCCTGGGCCCCGAGGGACCGGTCAACCGCTCGATCAACTCGGCGACCGTCGGCTCGATCGAGACCGCGGCCCCCGCGTACTCCTGGTCGAGCATCGTCTGGAGCACGAAGCGGTTCCGGTTGTAGCACTGCCGGACCCGACCGGTCTCGGCGACCGGCAGGAGGAAGCGCCGATGCCAGCACCGGGGACCGCCGAACTGGCAGGGCGACGGAGGGTGGACGAAGCCGAACGCGTCGAGCGGACCTTTCGGCGGACCGTTCGCGTCCTGCCCGCCGTCCTGCGCGTGGTAGGTGAACGTCGTCCGATCCCCGTCGCGGTCGGTCGTGAGCTGGTGGAGGTATCCGGCGCCGAGGTCCGGCCCGGAGAGCATCTGGCTCGCCATCGGCCGACCCGGGTGCGCGACCCCCGGAGCGAGCGCTACGTCGGCGGGGGGCGAAGCTCGAGCCCCGCCGGGATCGGGGTCTTCCCGGTCGTCACGGTGACGTGGCCGTTCTCGCGACGCGCGCGCAGGTACGTTCCGCTCGGGAGCGACGTCCAGGTGCCGGGCTCCGCGTTGAACGGTTCGCTCCCCACGACCACCCGGTGCGGCGTCTTCGCGTACGCCATCTCGAAGTACCGGCGGTGGGAGTCGAAGAGGCCGGCGCCGTGGTCCCCGGTCCATTGGGCGAACGCCCACAGCTCGTCCGGTCCGCGGGTGAAGATCACGTTCAGTCCGGAGAACGGCGGGATCTCGGGGCGGCCCATCGCCTCCCAGACGCGGACGAGGTCCTCGACCGTCCGCACGTAGCCGACGAGCGGGTCGTCGTGCTCCTCGGTGTTGCGAACGAGCAGCCAGAACAGGACCTCGCTGTCGTTGACCCCGCGGAGCTTCGACTCGTGGAGGCCGAGAAACGGCCGCGTTTCGGTCGGGAACGGGATCGAGCCGTTGTGCGCGAAGATCGTCGTGTGCGTGTCGAACGGCTGCGAGTTCTCGAGGCCGATCAACTTCTCGGGCGGGAGATGGAGCGGATTGCTCGCGTGCCGCAGATGGCCGACCACGAGCGGGCCCCGGGCATCCTTCGCGGCCTGGAGGTAGCGCTCGCGCTCGCCCTCCGAGTAGGCGGGGCCGGTCCCCTTCTCCACCCGCGCGCGTCCGTCGTCGTTGAACCAGGCGATCCCCCAGCCGTCGTTCTGGGACGTCTCGGGCGTGACGTGGGACTGGGCGAGCAGCGAACGGTCGGCGTTCACGAGCCACGGCTGGGCGGGTTCGTCGTTATTCGTCAGGAGACCGAACAGGCGGCACATCGGACCCGGCGCACGGCCCCGTCCTAGATAAGCGTCGGGCGGGACGCGTCGGCTGATTGCCTCAGGACCAGCAACTGTTTTACCCGCTCCGGGAGCTTCTAGCGGCGAGGCGCGCCGATGGTCACGATCGAGGTCACCCCCACCGCCCGGGAGCAGGTGATGAAGATCATGGAGAAGCAGGGGAAGCCCGGGGCGGCGCTCCGGATCTACGTCCAGGGCGGCGGCTGCTCGGGACTCACCTACGGCATGTCGTTCGACAAGCGCGAGACCGGCGACGAGGTCGCCTATCAGGGCAACGGGCTCACGGTCGTGGTCGACCGGGCGAGCGCGCCGCTGCTCGAGGGGCTGAAGGTCGACTACCTGCTCGGTCTCGAGGCGTCGGGGTTCAAGATCTTCAACCCGAACGCCAAGGAAACCTGCTCGTGCGGCAAGTCGTTCTCCGCGTAGTCGCGGCGCGCGGGACCTCGAGCATTTATACCGGCGACCCGCTACGAATCTCGGGGTAGCGAAGGAGGGCCCCAGGAATGAGCGATAGTAATAGTATCAAATTGGAAGTGACCCGGGAAGCGCAGGACCAGGTTCGGGATCTCATCAAGGGCCAGGCCCCTGGCACCGCGGTACGCGTCTTTCTCCAGTCGAGCGGGGGCGGCGGCTGTGGCTGCGGCTCCGGCGGCGGCGGATGCGGATGCGGCGGCGGTGGGGGCGGTCACGGACCCTCGTTCGGGATGGCCTTCGACAAGCCCCGCAACGGGGACAAGGTCGTCCAGGTCGATGGGTTCTCGATCGTCGTCGACGACCTGAGCGCCGAGATGCTGAGCGGTGCTCGGATCGACTTCGTCCAGGACCTGAACGCCGCCGGCTTCAAGATCGACGCGCCCAACCTTCCGACCTCGGGCGAAGGACACGGCCACGAGGGGTCGGAGGCGGGCGGCTGCGGTTGCGGCGCCGGTGGGTGCGGCTGCGGGTAATCCGCTCCGGTCCAACCTTTTCTTCGACCTCTCGCTCGCCGGCCCGGCGCTCTCACCGCGCGGGCGGGCGTCCTACTTTCGCTCCCCTACGAGATTATACCGAAGCCCCGGCATCGGGGAGGGAAGCGGAGGACGGATGGTTCGACCGGCGACCCGGACCGTTGGCCATCAGTACTTCATCGCAGCCGGAACCGAGAGGGTCTTCCGAGCGATCAGCCAGCCGGCGGAGCTCGTCCGGTGGCTCGCGGACGACGCCGAACTCTCCCCGACGAAGGGCGGGGGCTACCGGCTCACCTGGAAGGACGGGCCGACCCACACGGGTACCGTCCTCGAGTTCGTGCCGCGCCGCCGCCTCACGCTCTCGTGGGAGTGGCCCGGAGTGGCGCTGAAAGGGACCCGGCTCAAACTCGCGGTGTCCCGGAGAGGCGACGGGAGCCTGTTCACGATCGAGCACTCCGGTTTTCCTCGACAGGAGAGGTGGGTAGACCTGTACGCGGGAGCGGAGTGGGGGTGGACCTACTTCGCCCTGAACCTCAAGTCGGTACTCGAAACCGGCCACGACCTGCGATCGAAGTTCGACGGCTGAGTCGCTCCGGCGACCCGGTCGGACCCGAGGCCGGCGGGGCGCCCGTCGCGAAGGGGTCGTGGGCCCGGACGGATTTGAACCGTCGACCAACCGGTTATGAGCCGGACGCTCTCGGCCGGACTAAGCTACGGGCCCCGCGTCGGGAGTGGGAAGGCGCCGCCGAGCGGAGTTCCCGGCGGGCGGCACGACACCGGCCGCCGTTTGAACCGCTGACCCTTCGGTTAACAGCCGAGCGCTCTGCCGCTGAGCTACGGCGGCACCGGCCGCGCCGACCCTGCATCGCGCTAATAGCCTTTCCGCCCGGCCGAGGGGTGCGCGTCGTGTTCGGCGGCGCGCTCCTTCAGCTGGCGGACGAGCACCGTCATCCGGTCGAGGCTTCGGTCGAGATTCGACCAGAACTCTCGGGCCTTGTCCGTGACGACCGCCCCGTCGGCCGACGGCTGGATGACGCCTTCGCGTTCGAGGAGATGCAACGAGTAGCGCGTCTTGTGGATCGGAAGGTGGAGCGCTTCCGAGAGTCGGATGATGCCGGTCGGGGGGCTCCTCGAGAGCCGTTCGACGATGTCGACGTTCCGGGCCAGGAGGTCGAGTTCCTCGACGATCCGGTCGACCAGCTGCGCCCCGTCGCCGGCGGCGCCCGGCGCCGGGCCGTCGTCGCGCTCCGAGGGCTTCTCGGCCCGCATGGTCCCGCCCCCGGACCCGCGAGGGCTTACTTGAACGTTGAGGGTCGTCAGGGAGCGGGTTCAGCGGCGATGGCCGACTCCGGCTCCGGCACCGACGGGCCCGGGCGGTAGTAGAGGAAGATCCCGATGGTCGAGACGACGGTCGAGAACAGGATCGCGAGGAACATCGCATCGAGGAACCCCGGGATCACGAGCCCGTAGGACAGCGGGATCGTCGCGATCACGGCCGCCGCGAGCCCGCGCGAGATGTTGAACGCGACCAGCGCCCGCTGCGATCGACGCGCCCCGGGTTCGACGTCCATGTAGCCCGCGAGCAGGGGGAGCATCGCGTACCGCACGGCCAGCATCACGAGCGCGACGCCGATCGTCGCGAGAACGAGCGTGAGGTCCAGCGACGACGTCTGGAAGAGGACGCCCAGGTAGACGAAGAAGAACGAGGCCGCGAAGAACGAGACCTCCTTCTGTACCTGCTGGATCATCTCGACCTGGAGGGTCGACGTCGAGAGTCCGAGGGTCGTGCGGAGCCGATCGAGCGACCGGGCGAGCAGTCCGGGGGCGGAGGACGGCGTGCCCGTGCCCCGCTTCGCGGAGTCGAACAGGAGCGCGTTGCCGATCGCGAGCCCGAAGACGAAGATCGTGATCGCGGCGCTCAAGCCGGCGATGTCCGCGAGGCCGTAGGTCGCGAGCACCATCGTGATCGTGAGCGTCCAGTTGTAACCCGAGGCGAAATCCCGGAGCCGATCGAGCACGTAGAGCCACGCGAGGCCGAGCGCGATCCCGGCCCCCACCGACCCGAACACCGTGAGCGCGAGGCTCTCGCCGACGCGGCCGAGCGCGAAGGTCCCCGAGATCAGGAGGCCGACCAGCGTCAGCGGCACGATCAGCTGGAGGACGTCCGAGAGCACCGACTCGAACAGGAGCGTCGTCTTGAGGTCGGACGGCATCCGCGCCGTCCGCACGAGGATCGGGACCGCCACGCTGCTCGGCCCCGAGAGGCCGAAGCCGAAGACGAAGCAGATGAGGATCTCCCAGCGGAACGCGACGTAGGCGAGCAGCGAGAGCGCGATGCCCGTGGCCGTCTGCACGACGAGCGTGAAGCTCGTCGCCCGTCCCACGACCCGATACAGGTCCGCGATCCGGATCTCGAGCCCGACCGAGAACAGGATGAACGCGACCGTGAGGGCGACGACGAACGGGATCACGGAGTCGAGCAGCGCGAGCGTGTCCGGAGGAACCAGCCCGACCCGCACGACGACGACCCCGAGCAAGAGCAACGGCAGGATGCTCGAGATCCGGATCCGGGCGAACAGGCTATCGAGGACGAACCCGGTGAAGGCGATCGCGGCCAGGAGAAGAAGCGCGAGGTCCGCGTTGATCATGTCGCCCCGGATCCGCGGGGCATCGGGCACCCGGGGGGATGAGCCCTTCGACGGGGCCTACGGGGCACGCGCACCGCACCGGAAACCGAAGAGCCCGAGCCCGGTCCGCCCCACCGGCGCCGCGTGGCGACGTGCGGCCCATCGGGCGAGCGCCTCGCACAACTCTCCGCCCGGTCCATGGTCGACGATGGCGACCGCCCCCCGAGGGAGGCGCGGGTCCAACCGAAGGAACTCGCGGTACGACCCCGCGTCCTCGTGGGGCACGTCGTAGACGAACAGCCGGATCTCGTCGAGCTCCTTCGCGAGCAACGGGAGCACCTCCCGCTTGTCGCCGAGGCGTAGGTCCCATCGCTTTCGCAGCGGGAACGGCACCGCCCATCCCGACTCGCGGCCGGGCGGAAGGCTCCACGACCGTCCGCTGGGGGTTCCCCGCTTGGCGGGTCGCTTCGGAAGGTCGACGGAGTGGAGCGTGCCCGCGCCGTTCCGCTCGAGCGCGCGGAGCAGGTAGGCGGACGATACGCCCGAGGAGACGCCGACCTCGACCACGTGTCGAGGTCGGAGGATCCGGACGAGGGCGTACAGCTCGAGCGGTGCGTCGATCTCGATGTACGACGCGCGGCCCTCCCGGGCGTGCTCGCGGGCGAGGTGGCGGAACAGCCGAACGTCCCGCTGCGCCTCGTGGATTCGACGGGCCGCGAGGGCCGCGGAACAGCCCGCGAGCCGCTCGACCCATGCCGAGTCCGGGTCCTCTTCGATCTGCATCGAGTTCGAGCTCATCGCCGGGGCCCTATCTACGCTTGCGGAACGACAACCCGCTCGAACGGACCGATCCTCACCCGTCTGGCGCTCGGGCCGCTGTCGGCGTTTGCTCGGTAGCGCGCTCGGGGCCGCCGCGCTCCGCGCAGCTCACGCACGAGACCGACCCGTGCGACGGGTCAGCGCGTGGCCCTGAGGTCCTTCGCCATCAGCACGTTGGTCTCGACGTATCCGAGCTTCACGTAGAGCTTCCGGGCGCCGACATTGTCCCCGAAGACGTGGAGCCGGATGTGGTCGAATCCCCGATCTCGCGCGATCGGCTCGAGGGCGCGCATCGCCTCCTCGGCGTAGCCGCGCCGGCGAAACGCCGGTCGGATCTCGAGGTCGTAGACGAACGCACCGTGAGGCTCGAACGGGCTGGGAGGCTGGAACGCGATCCAGACCGCGCCGACCGGTTCGTCGCCCGGATCGACCCGGATCGTAAGGAGCAGATGGTTCGCGGTCTGCCGCCCGTCCGGGAGCAGCTTCCCGATCTCCTCGCGTGCCTTCTGCTCGCCCTCGGCTTCGGTCCACCGTCCCGCCCGCACATGGTCCGCCGCGTACTCCCGGTACAATCCGTCCAGGAACGGCGAGTATTCCTCGTCGGTCATGGGGACCAGGCGCACGGTGACCGGCACTGCCGCGATGCGGTCGCCGGTCAGCGTCGATCCCTCCGGTCCCCGTGCGGTGTCCCTACCCCCGATCGCGTTGGGCGTGGTCTCCCCATCCGTCGACCCGCTACGGTCCAGCGGCCATAAGTCCACCGTCCTCCGCCGGGGCGGTCCTCGGCGTCGGGAGGGGGGTCGGACCGATCACTTGGACCGCAGCCGGCCATTGGCCCGGAGGACCTTCAGCATCTCGACCGTCTGCACGCCGTCCCACTCGAACCGGGTGACGGGCGTCCAGATCGGAAAGCTCACGGACCAGCCCCCCTCGCGCCCCTGAGACGCGGCGATCCGGTCGAGGTTCCCCTCGACCTCTCCCGGGGTCCAGAGCGACCGGGAGGCGGTGCCGGGCTCGGGAGAGAAATCCAGCGGGCGGAACCCCTCGCTCGTCCGCTGCGCGTCGAGCGTGATCTCGTCGGAGGAACGTACCAGGGGCTGCAGTCGGCCGAGCGTCCGGGAGGCCCTCGCACGATCCGGGGCCTCGTCCAGGAACGCGAGCACGACGCGCAGTTCGTACGGGCTGACCTTCTCGAGCCGCTCGATTCGGTCCCAGCACCACTTCGCGTTGCGGTCCAACCAGTCGGAGCGAACTTTGTTCCGGTACAGATACGCCGCGATGCCGGCGGTCGGGTTGAGCGCGCCGGCGATCCTCCCGGATCCGGTGTCCCACCACGGCGCGTGAGGGGAACGGCGCGCGGTCGGAAACACGAACGGGATTCCGCCGCCTCGGGCTTCCGCCGACTCGAGCCATCGGAGGATCCGGTCGAGCGCGGGACCCCGGACCTCCCCGATCTCGTCGAGGAGCCCGAGCGCCGTCCAGACCGGGATCGGCTCGCTCTCGGGCCCCCGCAGGTCCGGCTCGAGTGCGTGGCCGTACCCCCCGTCCGGGTTCTGGTACGCCTGCAGCGCGAGGAGGATCGGCTCCTTCGGCCCGCGCTCGAACAGATGCGCGAAACGCAGGCGCTCCAGGAGGCGGGCGTTGACGCTCAGGAAGGAACGCGCACGACTCAGCACGTCGGTCGGGGGAGCGCGCGCAAGTCTTCGGGCGGGCATACCTCAGCAACACGACACCCATCACTTGGCCCCTCCGGCCAGGTCGTGAAACGGTTGCGTCGCGAACTGTGGGAGGAGTTCGTCGCCGTCGGGTCCGTGGGGGGGTGTGGTGCTCGATCCGGCACTCGGACCTTCGCGCGGCAGCGCCGCGTAGTCCGGCCCGGGGCCACTCCGAAGGGCGGGCGATGAACCGCGAACCGGAGGTCGAGGTCTACGGAGCGCAGGGACGCACGCCGCGGTTCGTCCTGAACGAACGGCATCGCCGGGGGCTCCCGACGGTCCGTGCGGGCCGGGAACCGACCCGGGGGCCGGCCGGCGCCCGGCCCGGACCCGAGTTTCGCCCGCGCGGGCCCCTCCCGTGTCGGGGTCGCGGCCCCGCGAGGGCTCCGGAGGGCCCCGCGCTCGGATCCCCCGGAGTTCTAGGCGCGCCGCTCCCCGACCCAGACCGGCAGGGACGCCCCCATCGGCGTCAAGATCGGGTCGCTCCAGTCCCCCGGGGTCTTCGAGAAGTGCACCGCGGGAGCGAGGCGCTGGACCCGGCCCAGCGCCGTGTCGCGCTCGATCAGCTCGGGCGGCAAGAGGCGCTTTCGCAGCTTGAGCACCATCGGCAGGAGCTCGGCCGGCTTGTCCACGATCTCGTCGTACCGGCGGAACGGATTCTCGGCGAACGTCCGCTCCTCGGCTGGGACGAGGCCGAGGGAAAGGTACCACATCGCGTTGCGCGTGAGGCTCACGGTCACGTGGTAGCTTCCGCCCTCCTTCGCCCGGCGGACGAGCGCCGCGGCCGCTCCGGCCGCGCCCATGTACCCGGTCACGTAGTCGTTGATCAGCGCGGTCGGGGGCACCGACGGCTTACCGTTCTCTCCCTCGGCCATCGCGACGCCGGCCGCGGCCGAGCCGAGCATGTCGAAGCCGCCGCGCGAGGACCACGGACCGCCCCAGCCGTAGCAGCGCACGCTGACGACGACGATCCCCGGGTGGTCCGCCGCGAGCTGCTCCGGTCCGAGCCCGAAGTTCTGGAGCTTACGCCCGCGGAAGTTGTCGACGAAGACGTCGGCCCCTTTCGCGAGGAGCTTCGCCTGGAGCGCGTTGTCCGGGCGGCGAAGGTCGAGGTAGGTCGAGCGGAAGCCGACGTTGGCGTCGTCGTAGACCCACGGGTGCTCGAACTCGTCCACGGGATTGAACTGCAGGACCTCGGCGCCTTGCTCGGCGAGCGTGCGGCCGACCACCGGCCCCGCGACCGCGTGCGTCGCGGAGAGCACGCGGATCCCCTCGAGCGGCCGCTTCCCCGGTCCGAACGGCACGGGATCGCCTTCCGAGATCTTCCGCACGGCGATGACCGGCTCCTTCGCAAGGTACTGGCCCTGGGGGTGCTTCGCCCACTCGTCCGCGGTCCGGGCGATGCAGAGCGTGTGGCCCGCCTCGTTCGCGGCGTTCTCGAGGTCGATCGCGTCCCACTTGCCGATCGCCGCGGCGACCGAGTGGTGGTTGGCGCCGCAGTTGAAGAAGTTCGTCCACGCGAACTGCTGCTTCGGATACACGGCCGACGGGTAGACCCAGCGCCCGTCCCGCGTCTCGAACGGGAACACGGAGAAGGGGTGGTTGTTGCCGATCGGGTTCGGGTACGGCCAGCCGTTGATCTTGGGACCGAACGTCAGCTCCGGGTCGATCCCGTGCGACGCCGTCCGGAGGTCGATCGAGAGGTCCTGTCCCTTGCCGGTCCGCAGGCGCCCGATCGTCGCGGCGCCCACGGCCGCGGCCATCGCGGCGAGCGCGAACGCCGAGGAGAGCCGGATCGCGCTCGGAAAGATCGGGTCCTCGCCGGCGAAGGTGATCCGGCCCCCGGTGTCGGCCGGGCTCACGCCGGTCCCGGCGAGCAAGCGTTCGAGCTGGCGGGGGAGGTCGTCCTCCGCGGGCCCGGCTCGCTTTCGCCCCGCGGCCGGCGTCATGCCAGCCCCTCCCCGGGCGGGCGCTCTCGTTCGGCGGTCGCGCAGCGCGTCATCCTGTCGCTCGCTTCATTCGACATGGCCCAGATACATCAGCTCCCAGATCCCCGGATCGCTCGCCGTCTCGACCCGCGTTCCGCTCTCGTACTTCTCGACGGTCACGGTGCCGCTGAACCGCAGGTACGCCCCGTCCACGCGCGCGAGGACGGCGAGCGCGTGCTTGACCCCGGACACGGTGTCGGCGAACTTCTGGTCGAGGAGCGTCTCCTTCCGCTCGAAGGTCACGCGATACCGAGTCCCCTCATCCTGCGTGTAGTCGTAGATCACGCGGTTTGCCACCGGCTTCTGACTGTGCGCGTCCCGGAACACGTCCTCGAGCGTCAGCCGGACCTTCGACGCATCGTCCGCGACGATCTGGCCGCCCTTCGCGATCAGGATCTGCGGTAGCTCGGTACGGCCGTACTCCTTCTCGGCGTACATGTAGGCCGCGATGACCGAGTACGGTCCCGCCTGGGCCCGACCCCAGTACCAGTGGTTCAGGAGCTTCGCCATCGAGACGTCGCCCCAGTTGTGGTCGTGGTAGCCGATCCCGTGGAGGGTCGCGGGCGGGGCGCCACTCTGCGAGATCGTGGCGGTCACGCTCCCCTGCGGAATCGACGGCACCCAGGCGAACACGTGCTCGTCGTGGGCCCCGAAGTAGGTGACCCCGGTCTCCGGCCGCCAGGACGGCACCTGCCCCACCAGCTCGACCTCGACCGTGAGGCCGTCGGCCACGACTTTGATCTGGTAGGTGTGGAGGTCCCCGCGGAAGTACGAGTCCTTCACGCGAACGTCGCAGCGCTCCGTGCTCGCACTGAATTCCTCGGGTCTCGCGTGGACGAACCGCTCCTCGGTCGGCCGCCCGGGCCGGTCCAGGTTGACCTGGACCATCGGTGCTTCCGGACCTTTGGGGTTCAGCATCCACTTCGTGTAGAACGTGATGACGAGCGAGGAACCGTCTTCGAGGTGGGAGTCGAAGTACCACCACTCGTAGCTTCCCCGGCCACCGCTCGTGCGCATCCCGTCCTCCCACGGTGCGACGTGGCCCCGTGCGAGCCCGAGTCGCGCGTAGTCCTCGTCCCGGCGCGCGAGCCGGGCGAGCGGAGCCCCGCTCATGCGGCCCCCGGCCCGCTCGTTCCCTCGCCCCGGCGCTTGATCTCGAGCAGGGCGATGAGGGTCTTCCGCGTGTGCGCGATGCTCTCGGGCCCTACGCGCGCCAGGAGCTCGCGGTCGATCTTCTGGATGGCCGACTGACCGGCCCGACCCGCGGCGTGCCCCCGCTCGGTCAACGTCAAGGTCACGCGGCGCCGGTCCGACGGGTCCCGGCCTCGCTCGACGTAGCCGCGGTCGACCAGCATCTCCACGAACTGGCTCACCGCCTGCTTCGTGACGCCCATGAACCGGACGATGACGTCGATCGACGCCCCGCTCCACTCCATCGCGTTGAGGATGAA
>JASHPY010000121.1 GCA_030037855.1 Thermoplasmata archaeon
AGTTTACTTTTCGACTGCGACGATAAATGGGAAGAATGCGAGTCCCAATTCGACAAGTTGTGGTACTGGACCGTGGCACATTACCGCCGCGTCAGACTCCAGAGTCGAACTGACTTGGGTCGTGAGCACGCTTTTCACCAACGTTTCGTTTGCCGGAGCGAGTTACGCGAACATGTCAATCGGGGGCGGGTCGGGACCCCCGTACGCGGCGAGTGGGGTCGAGGGCAGTGTCACGATCCAAGTGAGTTCGTCTTCCGGGCTGACGGTTGTTTACGGTCTCTGTACGAGCGCACTTGCTGCTACCTTGACCCTGTACGGAAACGTCACGACTCTGTCACCGATACTATGATGGCTGCGCAGGATCGAATCTCACCCCAGTCGCTCAGGCCTTGGAGCGACGGCGGGGCCGCGATCAGCTCTCGAACGCTCCTGCCTCAGGCTGGGTAAGGGTCCGATATCGGTCCCGTGGGGAAGTGCCACCCGCCCACCGGGGCTCAGAACTGAGTGGAGTGGGAGGCGTGGGGCCGAGGATGTCGCGGCCGACTGGGTTCCGCACGGTCCTGTTCGAGGCACTCCCCGAAGCGCGTGGACTTCCAGCCGAAAGGGAAGGGGCGGCACGCGACCGTCACGGTCGACCCGGCGTGGAAGGCGCGCGCGATCGGAAAGGCAGGAAAGAACCTCAAGGTCGCGCGGGCGATCCTCCTCCGCCACACCGACGTCGTCAGCGTGAGCGTCTCCTAGTCCGCGGCGACCGGCGGGGGCCCGCCGTCCCCCGCGGTCCCGCGACGGGCCGACGGCACCGGGGTGGGATCCGGCTCCCGATGGGGGTGCCGATGGCCGGTCGTCCCTCCGGCGACCACGGGGGTGCCCAGCGAGTACCGACCGAACGCGATGCCCTTGACGCCGCGGAGGTCCTCGGCGGCGTTGACGACCTCGGCCCGCCGGCCGGCGAGCCCGATGAGCTGCATGCACGACCCGCCGTCGAGATGGACGTGGGAGGACGACCGGACGTGGGATCCCCAGCGGTGCTCGACGGCGGTGAGCCGGCGAAGGACGTTGGGGGCGTCGTGTCGGTAGATCAGTAGGACGCTCGCGACCGAATCGGAGTCGGGGTCCCCGAGCTCGTGCTCGGCGAACTCCTTCCGGATCAGGGCGCGGATGGCATCCGAGCGGCTCGGTGAGTTCCGCTCCCGGACCCAGCCGTCCAGGAGGGACAGCAGGTCGGGTTCGAGCGAGACTCCGAGCCGCACCACGTACTCCTTCTTACGCGCTCGAACGGGGCGCGTCGTGCGCGAGTGAACCGTCGGTTTCGCCCGACCTCCGGTGCCTCGCGCCATGGGGCCCCCGCGGTACGCGCGAGTTTCCCGCCGCTCATAACGGTGAGGTCGCGGGAAGAAGCACGGTCTCCCGGTGTTACTTTTACAAAATTCACCACAACAGCTTATATTCGCCGTCCGCTAGGCGGACCCGTGTCCTTGCCCTCGGCGGAGGTCTCGAACCCGCTCGCCGAGGTCCGAAACCCCATCGTCCTCTCCCGAGCGGAGTGGCTGAAGGTCGTCCTCATCTACGCCGGAATCGTGGTCGCGACCGGCCTCGGCATCTACGCGACCTTCCGGATCGGATCGCAGTACACCATCTTCTGGCCGCTCGGCATCCTCGCGTACACGCTCGGGCTTCGACACGGGGTCGACGCCGACCACATCTGCGCGATTGACAACACCACGCGGAAGCTGATCCAGCAGGACAAGCGTCCGACGACCGTGGGGACCTGGTTCTCTCTCGGCCACTCGACCATCGTCGTCGCGATGATCGCGGTCCTGGTGGTCTCCTACCAGTTCATCACCAGCAACCTACCGACCTTCGAGGCCTACGGGGCGGTGCTCGGGGCCCTCATCTCGGGGGCATTCCTCTACATCATCGCCCTGATCAACTTCCTCATCTTTTGGCAGATCTACCTGATATTCCGGTCCTTGCGCTCGGGGGCACTCGACCAGAACAAGCTGGACGAGACCCTCCTGAAGCGCGGCTTCATGAACCGCTACTTCGGCAAACTGTTCAAGTTCGTCAACGAGCCGTGGCAGATCTATCCGATCGGCGTGCTCTTCGGGCTCGGATTCGACACCGCCTCCGAGGTCGCCCTGATCGTCATCACGGTCGCCACGGCCACCTCCTCGGTCGTGCACATCCCGCTCTGGATGGTGATGGTGCTGCCGTTCATGTTCACGTGCGGGATGGTGCTCACCGACACCACGGACGGGTTCGGCATGCGGTTCGCCTACGGTTGGGCGTTCATGCGCCCGATCCGGAAGATCTACTACAACCTGACCATGACCGTCATCTCGGTCATCGTCGCCCTGGTCATCGGCACGATCGAACTGCTGGGCGTGCTCGCCTCGGAACTCAGCCTCTCGGGCGGGCCGTTCGGATTTTGGAACACGATGAATTGGCTGAACAACGCGAACGGACCCGACGGCATCGAGATCTGGGGCTGGTGCGGGATCGTCATCATCCTCCTTTTCGTCGCCAGCTGGGGGGTCTCGATCGCGATCTACCGTTGGAAGCGCATCGAGGAGGTCGGGTTCGTTCGACCCCCGTCCCCGCCGGACGCCGAACGGATTGAGCCGGTCGCGTCGACCGAGTCGACGTAGGACCCGAGCCGCGGGCGTCGCGCGGCCCGCGGGGGCCTCTCGGGTCGATATATCGTGGCGCGGGACGTGCAGTCCGGGTCCGGCCGCGCTATCCGCCGCTCCGGCCCGCGATCAGTTCCCGACGCGGGACCCGCGGCTCGACCGGGGTGCGCGATCGGACGCGGCCTCGTGCTGCCGCGTTCAGAGCACGCGGCAGGCCTCGAGGTTGTACGGGACGTACGCCTCGACCCCGAACTGCCGGCGAACGCTCGCCGCGAGGTCGAGGGCCCGTGACTCCTCCCCGTGATTCACGAGAACGCGTCGGGGCCGCACATCCGCGACGTAGCTCATCAGCTGGTTTCGGTCCGAGTGACCCGAGAATCCTTCGATCGTCGAGATCTCCATTCGCACCCCGACGGACACGGGCTGGCCCTCCGCCACGAGCGACACCTGCGAGAGCCCTCCCTGGAGTCGCCGTCCCAGCGTGCCCTCGGCCTGGTAGCCGACGAACAGCAGCGCGCTCAGCTCATCCCCGGCCCACGCCCGGAAGTACTCCATCACGGGGCCGCCGCTCATCATCCCGCTGGTCGCCAGCACCGCGCACGGCTCCGTGGCGTCGAGGATGTCGCTCCTCATCTTCGCCGAGTCCACGCGGCGGAAGATGTCGGAGAGGAAAGGATTGTCCGCCCGCCGGAAGATCTGCGAGCGAAGTTCCCGATTCAGACACTCCGGGTAGGCCGTGTGGATCGCGGTGGCCTCGAAGATCATCCCGTCCAGATAGACGGGGACCCGGGGGATATGCCCCGCCCGCATCCCTTGCTCGAGCACGAGCATCATCTCCTGCGAGCGCCCGACGGCGAACACGGGCACCACGAGGCGTCCGTGGCGGCCGAGTATCCTCGTCGCGAACTCGCTGAACGCCTCGCTCGCCTGACGCCGGCTCGGCTGGACGTTCCGCGCCCCACCGTAGGTCGACTCGAGCACGAGCGTATCGATCCGGGGTAGCCGGGCGTCCGCCGCGTCGAACAGCCAGGTGCGCTCGTACTTCATGTCGCCCGAGAACGCGATGCTCTGCCGGCCCGGTCCGAGGTCAAAGTGGCAGATCGAGGACCCCAGGATATGACCGGCGTTGTAGAGCGTGAGCTGCACGTCGGGCGCAATGGAGACCGTTTCTCCCCAGGGTAGGGGGACCGTGCGCGTGACGAGCTCCCGGACGTGCGAGGAGTCGTAGAGGGTCCGTCGAGCCTCGGCCCGGACGACCTTGATCGCGTCCAGCAGCATCAGCGTCATCAGGTCGCGGGTGGGCGCCGTGCAGTAGACGGGCCCCGAGTACCCATACTTGAGGAGGGTCGGCACCAGCCCACAGTGATCGAGGTGGGCGTGGGTCACGACCACCGCGTCCAGGGAGTCGAGCGGGAGCAGCTCGGGAGCGTTGAAGAACGGGGTCTGGTCCGAGCTCGGGTGAATCCCGCAGTCGATGAGGACCTTGGAGTTCGCGGTCGAGAGGAGGCTCGCGCTGCGGCCCACCTCCCGGTATCCGCCGAGCGAGATGGTGCGCGCCCAGAACTCCCCGGGGAGCGGCTCCCGTGCGATGCGCGTCCCGACTCGCGTTAGAAACTCGTGGCGCGTATCGAACGTGTTCCGGAGATGCGTCCGAACCTCGACCCAGGTCTTGGACGGGATCGGGGGCGTTCGGACGACCGTGGGCACCCATCCGATCTTCCGCCGGACCTCGCGGATCACGCTCCCCCCCGGCCCGATGGCGGGGCCCGGGTCCGTCGCCTCGATCGCTACCTCGCCCGTCTCGGGCTCGAAGAAGACCTGCTGCACGTCCGCTTCGGGCGGCACGCGGCGCCGGATCTCCCGCTCCGCGTCTGCCTTCTCGAGGCGGATCTCGGGGTCGGGCCGGACGAGGACGCGTCGTCTCAGACGATGGGATAGCTGCCGGAGGATGTCGGGGTCGGACGAGAGTCTCTCGGGATGCTTCGTGTAGAGGACCAGGTACGGCCCTTCGAGCTCGACGCTCGAGACGTCGATCTCCTTCGGTAGCAGCTCCGCTACACTGGCCCGAATGCCGGCGGACGGTTTCGCGTTGTTCATTCGATTCGGAAGGGGTTGGCGGCGGCGTCGCCTCGGCTCGGGGCTACGGATCCGAGTCGAGGGTACTGGCCCCAAGCGGGGAGCGACGCGGTCCCCTTGGGCTCGCACTCGACCGCGGCGGCTCGGTCGCCGCCGACGGTCGTCCGGTCCGGTCCGCGGTGCCCCTCGCTCGCGGCCGTCTCCGCCCGCTTCGCCCCCCGAGCAGAGGGCCGGTGCGAGTCCGAGCGCGGACGCATCCGCGGAGCGCGGTGCCGGTGGATTCAGTGCTACGATTTGGAAATACAGCATACCATTATAAGAAACCGCCTCTTCGCTCGGGCGGACCCCGGTCGCTCCCCACCGTGGCCGCGAGCCGGGTCTCCCGCACGTCGTAAGGGGGGATGGTAGTGGAGCACAAGGTACGAGACTTCTCGAAGTTGCTGACCGAAGGGACCATCAAGGGCCTCACGCCGAAGCAGATCAAGGCGCATCTCGGGCTCTACGAGGGATACGTCCGCAAGCTCAACGAGATTGAACAGCGGCTCGCAGAGTTTCGGGCGAAGCTCGACGCCGAGCCGGACGTGCTCCAAAAGAACGCCAACTTCAGCTACGGAGCGTTCAGCGAACTCAAGCGACGCGAGATCGTCGCGTACAACGGAAGCTACCTCCACAAGGCGTACTTCGAGAACCTCGAGCCCGTGAACGAGCCCGACGACCAGTTCCGGTCCCTGCTCAAATCCTCGTTTGGGTCCGTCGAGAAATGGGAGGCCGAGACCAGGGCGGACGCGGCCTCCACGCCCGGCTGGGTGCTCGTCACCTACGACCACGTACGCGAGCAGATCCACAACTGGGTCATCAACGAGCACAGCGTCAACGTCCCCGCCATATCGCAGGACGTGGTCATCGCCCTGGATTGCTGGGAGCACGCCTATGCCATCGACTACGGGACCGACAAAGCGACGTACGTGCAAGTGTTCCTGGCGAACCTGAACTGGGAAGAGGCCAACCGACGACTGAACGTGGTGCTGAACGGCCGCCCCTCTCCGGCGATGCGCTAGGGCGGCACGGCGCCGGTGCCATGGTCAGTCTGGACTCGGGGTTCGTGCTCGACTGCGCGCGCGGGAGTCCGCTCGCGGCCGATGCGCTCCGGCGATTTCGCGCGTCTCGCGAACCGCTCTTCATCTCCGTAGCCGCCCGGGCGGCGGTGATCGTGGGCGCCGCGGGGCGGGGAGAGCGCTTTCGCCGGCGAGCCGAGGAACTACTGGGCTCGCTCAAGTGTCTGGAGATCGACACGGACGCAGTGCGCCATGCCTCCGAGATCGCCGGGGAGCTCGCGGACGAGGGCCGCACGCTGAACGGCGTCGATCTCTTCGTCGCGGCCAGCGCTCGGCAGCACCGGCAGAGCGTCGTGTCCCGCAATTCGGACTTCGAGCAAGTGCGCGGCCTCGTTCGAGAACCGTACTAGGGTCGCGGGGAGGACGGAGGAGATGGCGCTCACCGTACGTTCGCTGGGGTGGGACCCGGGGGCTCGCATCCCGGCGCGATTCACCGCGGACGGCGCGGACAAATCGCCTGGGATCGAGTTCGCCGGGGCGGACCGGGACGCCCGGTCCTTCGCCCTGGTCTTCGACGACCCCGATGCCCCCGGGGGGACGTGGACGCACTGGGTGATCTACAATATCCCCGGCACCGCGCGTGGGATTGCCGCCGGGGTCCCTCCGACCGAGGTCCTCGCCGAGGGGATGCGTCAGGGGCGCAACAGCTGGGCGGAGATCGGGTATCGGGGGCCCTCCCCGCCACCGGGCAAGCCCCATCGGTACATCCTCCATCTCTACGCGCTCCGCGAGATGGTGCCGGCGACGCCGGGTCTCACCGCCTCGACGCTTCGGGGACTCCTGCGCCCGAACGTCCTAGCTACCGCGAGCCACCTCGGCGTGTACGAGCGCCAGGCGACCGATCGCCGTGGTTCGCGAGCCCTCCGGAAGACGTAGCACCCTTCCCTGACGCCCCACCGGTCCTCCCGGGGCTCAGAACTAAGTGGAGTCGCGAGCGTGGGGCCGAAGATGCAGCGCCCGCCCCGGTTCCGCGCCGTGCTGTTCGACCTCGGCGGGACCCTGGTCGACTACCACGACTACGCGCACTGGACGGAGCTCGCCCGACGCTGCTTCGTGGACGCCGAGGAAGAGGAGGTGGCCCATGCGTTCCGCGAGGTCGAGCTCGAGACCGACACGCCGGCGCGGGTCAGCTTCACCGAGTTCTGGCGATTGACCTTGTCACGGGCCTCCGGTCGAGAGGTCGAGCGGTCCACCGCGGAGCGATTTCTCGAACTTTCCCGCCAGCACCCCGGATTCTTTCGCCTCTACTCGGACACCCGTCGCTGCCTCGACGAGCTCCGGGCGGACGGTCGACGGCTCGCGGTCGTTTCGAACAGCTCGAGCGAGGCGCACGTCCGCTCGGTCCTGCACTCGACCGGCATCCTCCCGTTCTTCGAGAAGGTCCTCTCGTCGGGAACGGAGGGCGTCGAGAAGCCGGCGGCCGAGATCTTCCACCGGGCGGTCCAGCGGCTCGGCGTGCGGCCAGACGAGGCGTTCTACGTCGGTAACCTCGCCTACACCGACGCCGAGGCCGCCCGACAGGCCGGCCTCGGCGCGGTCTGGCTGAACCGGGCGGGGACTGGAATGTCCCCGTCGCCGCCCGAGATCACGTCGCTGCTCGAGCTTCCCCTCTGGCTCCGGCACGAAGAGGTAGAGCCGGCCCCGAATCCGCCCCGCGCTCGTCGCGCCGCTTAAATAGAGACCCCTTCTCCCTACGGGCACCGCGCCCGCTTCCTTGGAAGCGCGGCACGGCGACGCCGCCACGGCGGGCCGGGGACCCGTGATCCGGTCTCTTCCAGGGCAGCGCCACAGATGGCCCGATGGGGCGTGGAGCCTCGAGAAACCCTCCCCGGAGACGGGGAGTGACCTCTCGGGACTGACGGAGGAGAGATGTCACGCGAAGCAAACGCGAAGAGCTCAAACGTAAGCAAACGAGCAATTCCGCCAGTCACGAAAGATCGGTTCACGGCCAAAGTATTCCCGCACACAGCGAAACGTGTGCCAACAAATCCGGTTGATCCTGCCGGCGGGCACCGCTATTGGAGTTCGCTTAAGCCATGCGAGTCGAGAGGGGTAAGCCCTCGGCGCACTGCTCAGTAACACGCGGACAATCTGCCCTCGAGACGGGGATAACCCCGGGAAACTGGGGATAATACCCGATAGGTCTGAGATGATGGAAGGCTCTCTGGCCGAAATCCTGCGGGGCTCGAGGATGGGTCTGCGGCCTATCAGGTAGTAGGGGGTGTCACGGACCCCCTAGCCATAGACGGGTACGGGCTTTGGGAGAAGTCGCCCGGAGATGGATTCTGAGACACGAATCCAGGTCCTACGGGACGCAGCAGGCGCGAAACCTCCACAATGTGGGCAACCACGATGGGGGAACTCCAAGTGCCTACACTTTTGTGTAGGCTGTTCTCGAGCCTAAAAAGCTCGAGAAGTAAGGGCCGGGTAAGACGGGTGCCAGCCGCCGCGGTAATACCCGCGGCCCGAGTGGTGCTCATTATTATTGAGCCTAAAGCGTCCGTAGCTGGCCGGGCAAATCTCCGGGTAAATCGGGCGGCTCAACTGTCCGAACTCCGGAGACACTGCTCGGCTTGGGATCGG
>JASHPY010000122.1 GCA_030037855.1 Thermoplasmata archaeon
GATCCCGACCGACATGCCGAGGAAGTACCCCTCCGGGGTCAGCGGGCCGGCGAGGTAGAGGTCGTTCGCCTTGTGGTCGATCCGAAGGTACGCGGCCTCGTTGAGGACGCGCTGGCCCATCGTGAACGTCGAGAACAGGATCGCGCCGACCAGCGCGACGCCGATCAGCGCGGGGTTCAGGATCCAGACAAAGATCAGGATCACGCCCGGAACGACCATCGAGGTCAGCATCGCCATCCGCTCGTTCGACTGGACGAGCACCTCGGTCCAGAGGAACGCGGCCGTGCCCGCGAACGGCCCCGATCGAGTGAGCCCCTCGCTAGTCCTCATTGATCGACCGCCCGACGGCCCGTAGGAACGCCTCCTCGAGGGTCACCGGCCCGACCGTCGCCGTCATCCCCGAACGGGTCACGAGGTCCATCACCTCGCTCAAGGTGCTCGGCGAGACGACCACGGTCAGCGAGAGGCCGTCGGTCACGCACGTGCCGAACGAGCGGAACCGCTCGACCTGCGACGCGCCGTCCGCGATGAGTACCTTGAGGGTCCCGCCGACCGAGCGCTTCAGTTCGTCGGCGGTGCCGCTCGAGAGCACGTTGCCGTGCTCGACGATGTAGAGGCGGTCGCTCAGCACCTCGGCCTCGTCGAGATAGTGGGTGGTGAGCAGGATCGTCGAGCCTCGCTGGGTCAGGGCGCGAAGGGACGCCCAGACCTCGCGCCGGGCGAAAGGGTCCATGCCGATCGTCGGCTCGTCGAGGAAGAGCAACGGCGCCTCCGTCGCGATCACGGTCGCGACCATCGTCCGCTGGCGCTGACCCCCCGAGAGGGTAATCGACAGCCGGTCCGCGAACCCCGTGAGGCCCATCCGTTCGAGCGCCCCCTCGGTACGGGCCTTCGCGACCTCCCGTCCGAATCCCCGCGCGCGCAGGTAGGTGTAGATCTGCTCGCGTGGCGTGAGGTGGAAGAACGGCTTTCCTTCCTGGGGGACGACCGCGATGTACGGACGCGCTCGATCGGGAGTGTCCGCGATGTCGATGCCGAACACTTCGACCCGACCCGACGTCGGTCGCAGGAGCGTGGAGGCGATCTTGAGGAACGTCGTCTTCCCGGCGCCGTTCCGGCCGAGCAGCGCGACGCGCTCGCCGCGATGGACCTGCATCGATACGCCGCTCAGCGCCTCGACCGGGGGGGTGCCCCGGGAGAGGTACGTCTTGCGGAGATCGACGCTGCGCAACGCCTCGCCGTTCATGAGAGGCCGCGCACTCGTGGACGATACTTAACCCTCGACCTCGGGTGGAAGGCAGGAAGCGCGGCCGGCTTGCCCGGGAAGGCCCGGCGCGATGGGCGGTCGATCGACGTCGGATCCCGTCCGTCTAGTGGCTCCCGCAGCCGCAACCGCCGCCGTTCGCGGAGTTGCTCCCGCAGGAACCGCACCCACCGGACCGACCGGCGTCGTCGGGCTCGGGGAGCGTGGGGTTCGTGATCTTGAATCCGGACTGGTTCAGGTCCTCGACGTAATCGATGACCGCGCCGTCCACGAACTTAGTGCTCGACGGGTCGACCAGGAGCGAGAAGCCGTCGATCTTGAGCACCTCGTCGTCCGACCGCGGCTTCGCGAACGCGAGACCGAACTGGACCGTGCTACCCCCGCCGCAGCAGCCTCCGCCGCCCGGCTGGGCGTAGACGCGCACTCCGACCTCGGGCTTCTGCCCGCGAATCAACGTCTTGACCTGCTCGGCCGCAGCGGGGCGAACCTCGAGATGGATCATCGGCGATACCTCGACCCGACGACCGTGCGCCGGGCTTTAAGCTCTGTGACGCGCCCGCAGCGACAAGGTCTGCCGAACATGGCCGCCGCTCGGGGGTCCATGGGAGTAGCGGCGCGAGTGACAAATGCCACGGTTGCCGCGCCTCCGCCTCCGGGATCACCGGGCGGCGGGTTCCGCGGCGACCGGCCCGAGCTGGGTCGGGTGGCCTCGCGGCGACGCGTCCGTCGGCTCCCTCACTCCTTCGGGCGCTCGGGCTCCTGCGTGCGGGGCGCACCGCCGTCGGTGGAGAAGGGGACGACCTCGGGCAGCTCCCGAGTGCCGGTGAACGTCTCCGGGAGCTCGGTCGTCTGGAATCCTTGAGCGCGTCGGAGATCGACCGGAGCCAGGTCCGGGCTCGACGCCCTCCAGCAGAGACGGCTCAGCGGCCCATAGACCCACTCGGGCAGCGCCAGCGAGGACCCGATCAATCGGACGTCCGAGCGGGTCAGCTCTCCGACGAGGGCCAGTACGACGAAGTAGATCGTGAACCCGACCAGGACGGCAGCGAGCAGTTCGTAGCTCGTGCTGACCGGGAAGAAGTGCGTGTGGTTGAGGAGCCAGAGCCCGGCGAACGAGAACGCGGCACTGCCCGTGATCGCGAGGATCGGGCCGGGGCGGATGTGGACCTGGATCAACCGCTCCATGAAGTAGGCATTGAGGGCGAGCGCGGCGATCGAGGAGAGGAGGACGGCAACCGCCGCGGCGACCAGCCCCGGGTCCAGACGGGCCGGCACCACCTGCCAGAAGACCGGGAGGATGCCGTGCTGAGGGAACAGAATCGCCTGCGCGGCGAACAGCACCGCGATCTGCGTCACGGAGATGTAGAGCTCGAGCCGCTGCCGGCCGATCGCGTTGATGCTCGATTGCACGATCTGGCTCAGCGCCAGGGGGAGCGCGCTCACGACCAGGATCGCGAGGGTCAAGGAGCCCTGCGCCGCGTAGATGCTGTTCGTGAACACGTTCAGGAAATTGGTCCGGTAGATCACGAGCGCCACGACTCCCGGGACGAGGAGCATCGCGGAATAGCGCAGCGCCTGCCAGGTCCCGCGTCGCACCGCCTCGTACTCGTTCGAACGGTGGAGACCCGCCAGGTACGGGAACAGGGGGGTGGTGACCGCCGCGGGTAACGACAGCACCAGGATCCTCCAGCCGTTCGCGACCAGGTAGACGGAGAGCTGCACCTTTCCGAGAGTGTCCACGAGGAACGGGTTCAGGTTCGTGACCACGTAGTTGACGAACAGCGCGCCGAGCAGCGGCCAGGAGTAGCTGAACAGGGCGGTCGTCTCCTTCCAGCTGAACCGGCCCAGCTGGGGCACGATCTCGGGAAGACTGAACAGGGTCGACGCGATCGCCCCGAGCACGTAGGCGATCGCGAGCCCTTCGACCGTGTGCACGTAGAAGGCGGCGTACACGAGGGCGCCGAGCCGGACCAGGCCCTCGACCAACGTCGGGTACTGGGCTTTGAGCGAGTTGCCAAGCCCGATGAACATGCTGTTGTACAGCCCGGAGAACGACCAGAAGATCGGGAGCGTCAGGAACAGCCCGAGGTCGATCCACTCGGTCGTTCCGTGGACGAGCGCCGAGCCGTCGATCGCGAGGGGTGCGACGAGGAACATCGCGATCACGACCG
The DNA here is from genome assembly GCA_030037855.1 of Thermoplasmata archaeon. Lineage (GTDB taxonomy): Archaea > Thermoplasmatota > Thermoplasmata > Lutacidiplasmatales > UBA184 > Lutacidiplasma. The sequence goes on from JASHPY010000122.1 coordinate 3,436, forward strand.
CGGCGTCCATCACGATCCCGATCAGCAGGTAGCTCGTGGTGTTCTCCCGCGGGGCTTTGCCCCGGGCGAGGTAGAAGGTGTACGCCGACCCCAGACGGAGGTCCGCGAGGCCGTTGATCGACGAGGCGATCAGGAGGAACAGCTGGGCGGTCCCAATCAGTGCGATGCCACCGGGCAATAGCCCGATGTTCCGCGCGAGAAAGTAGGTGGCGATCACGCCGAGCAGCTGGGTGATCACGCTGACCGCGAACACCGCCCCGGAGCTGAGCGTGAGCGAGTGCGCGAGCTGAGGAACGGCCGGTTTCGCGGGCGGCGACGACGGGGGGGACGGCGTGGCAGCCACGGAAACCGGGGGGACCATGATGGGCCCCTCCACTTATGGCCGTCGATGGAGGGAATTTCGAGGGCTCAGCCTCCCCCGCGCGAAGCGGGGGGAACGTCGTCGGTCGTTCGCTCGTACAGCTCGATCCAGACCCCGTCGGGGTCGGAGAGGAAGGCGAGGCGCTCGGTGCCTTCCGAGAACGGCGGGATCCGGACCCGCGCCCCCAGCTCGGTCAGGCGGCGGACGCTCGCCGCGAGATCGTCGACGCGGAAGCCGAGATGGTCCAGCTCGTCTCCTTCGCGGTAGGGCGGGTCCCCGGGGTAGTAGTTCAGCTCGAGCACGGCTCTCGACTCTGGATCCTCGAGCTCCTGCCAGAGTCCACCGGCGGCCATGCGCCCGCGCGCCTTCGGGCGAAGTCCGAGCCCCTCGGTGTAGAACCGGATCGCGCGTTCCAGGTCGCGGACCCGGATCCCCGTGTACTCGAGCACGCTCGCACCTTTCCGTCCGTGTATTTGAGCCGGCACCTGCCTCGGCGGTTGCGTCCGCGAGCGCGGGCCCCGATGGGACTTTGTGAACACTGAGGTTCATAACGCCGCCTCGGCTCGCTGCCGCGGTCCGAAGAGGTGAGCCGGACGACCAGATCGGGGGAGAGCCGGTTTCGTTCGGTCCTCGCCAATCGCCAGTACCTCGTCTTCCTCGCGTCGGCCAACGCCGCATCCGTCGGGTACGGAGTCTACGCGATCTCGATCGTCTGGCTGACGTATTCCCTGACCCACGACTTCCTCGACGTCGGCGTCGTCCTCGCGATCGAGTACGCCTGTTACACGCTCACGTTCCTCACCGGTCCGATCGTGGACCGAGTGCGCAATCAGCGTTCGATCTTCGTCTTGTCTTACCCCGTCCAGGCCGCGGCGGCGGCCGCGATCGGGCTCGGGGTGTTCTACCGGTTCCTCTCGATCGGGGAACTGTTCGCGCTCGTCGCCGTGATCTCGATCCTCTGGGACATGACGTGGGCCGCCGCGAACGCGGCCCCGGGCGTGCTGCTCACGCCGGACGAACAGTTCGCTGCCGCCGGCATCTCGAGCGCGATCGGGGGCAGCGTGAACATCGCCGGCTACGCGGTCGGCGGGGTGCTGATCCTCCTGGTCGGCGCCGAGGGAGGGATGCTCCTGTACGCGGCGCTGCTCGTCGCCGGCGCGCTCCTCGCGCTCCCGCTGGTCATCTCGCCGCCGCGGGTCGCCCCGCAGACGTTTACCGAGAGCTTCCGGGAGGGATGGGAGCTCGTTGTCGGCGGGGAGGGTCGGCCGTACCTCCAGCTCGCCACGGTCGACTCGATCCAGGGGTTCCTCGCGGGGGCGGCCGCGCTGTTGATCACGTTACTGGCGGCGACCACGTATCACGCGTCGGCGACGAGCTACAGCGTCCTGTTCGTCGCCTACATCATCGGCGGAGTGGTGATCGGCCTCGCGCTCGGTCGGTGGAACCCGAGAGGCTCGGTCGGGGTCGTCATGGGGACCGCGCTCCTCGCCGGCGGCGCGCTGCTCCTGACCTCGGTCGCGCTCCCCGCGTCGCTCGTACTCGGCGCGGCGGCGTGGCTATTGGTGGGCGTCTCCTGGTCGGCGTACATGGACGCCAAGTACGCGTTCTACCGCGGTTCGATCCCCGCGCAGCAGCTCGGGCGTTTCGTCTCGAACATGTACCTCTTTCCGGGGGCGGCGGCCGCGGTCGGTGCGGTCGTGCTGAGCTGGGTCGCAGGTCTCGACGATCCGTGGTTGCTGGGAGGCCTCGCCGGGTCGCTCTTGCTCGCGGCCGGCGTCCTCGGGGTAGCGCTGCCGCGGGTGCGTGCGTTCCGGTATTGACCGCGCGACCGGGGCGGAGGCGGAGGGGATGGGAGCAGGGGGATTTGAACCCCCATATGCGGGTCTCTCCGCGCGCTCCAGTCACTCGTCACGGGGACGCATTCCGCGTCCCTCCGCAGACCCTAATCCCAGGACCCGGTCGCCCGCGTCCTGACTGGAGCCCGCTGGTCTGCCAAGTTAGCCTATGCTCCCTCCGCCCCGCCCGGGAGGGCCGGAACGCATAGCGTTTTTCGTCCCCCACGGAGCGGCTCGGGGCGCCCAAATCCTGAAGGGGCGGGCCCCTCTACGAGACGGCCCGTGACCTCCACTCCTCAGCAATCGCCCCGGCGCCGGTTCTCGCTCCGCTCGCGACGACGTACCGACGCGCGCGGAGAGCCGGTGCGGTTCCCCGACCCAGCCGTCGGCCGAGTCGAGGGTGACGGCCCGCCGGTGCGCGGGCGGACGCGTCGGACGTGAACGCAGTCGCGGTCGACGTCCGGCTGCTCATCTTCGGACTCGTCGCCGGCGCGTTGCTGGCGGCCTTCGGGCTCGACCGGCTGCTCGGCGACCCCACGGAACGGTCGTGGGCCGAGCAATGGTACCCCCCGGTCCTCGTCGGCCGGGCGGCCATCGGGCTCGAACGGGGTGTCCCTCGAGGGAATCCGGCGCGAGAGACGGGATGGGGTACGCTCGACTGGTTCGTCCTCGTCGCCGGAGTCACGGCGCTCGCGTTCGGACTGACGGTCGTCGAACGATGGACGCTACCGGCGACCGTGGCCGCGTCGCCACTCCCGTGGGCCCTTGTCGGACTTGCGGCGTTCGGCTTCGGAGTGGTATGGCTCAAGTCAACATTCGCGGTCCGCACGCTCGAGCGCTTCTGCCTCCGTCCGCTCGGGCGGCCGCTCGACGCCATGCGCATCGAGGTGGGCCAGGTCGTGAACCGCTTGACCTCGGATCTGCCCCGAGAACTCCTGTGCTCGGCCCTCGTGGAGAGTGCGGTCGAGAACACCACGGACAGCGTGGTCGCGCCACTCCTCGCGTACTCGCTCCTCGGTCTGCCGGGAGCGGTCGCGTATCGCACGATCAACACCCTGGACGCCCTCTGGGGCCATCCCGAGCCCCGGTGGCGGTTCTTCGGTCGTACGGCTGCCCTGGTCGACTCCGCCGTGAACTATCTCCCGGACCACCTCGCGAGCGGAATGCTCCGCGCGGTGGCGGGTCGGCCGTTCGCTCCGCCGCGCATCGAGCGAGTGGCCCCCGACGCGAAAGTTCCGGCCACGATCCGGACCGCGGCCGGCTTGCTCGGGGTCCGACTGGAGCGCCGCGGTTCCTACGTGGTGGGGCCAGAGAACCGTCCCCCGACGGAGGAGGACGTTCGCCGAGTCGTGCGTTGGGTGCGACAGGCAAGCGGGTTGATGCTGCTGCTCAGCTTGGGTCTGATCGCGGGGCTCGTCGATGTGGGTTGGACGTACTTCCTCCGGTGACCCTCGGAGCGAGCGTCGCTCACGCCCTCCCTCGCCAGTGCTCCCGACCCGCCGGATTCCCGAGGTGCCGCACGGCGGACTTCCACCGGGCGCGGGCGCGGCGGGCGCCCATGCCATCGTGGACCTCTCGCTCTCGGTGAACCCGTACGGACCGCCCCCGTTCTTGGCGGCGGCCCTACGTCGCGCTCGACGAGAAGCGGGGTGCTACCCGGACCGGCACCAGGTGGAGCTGACGCGTCGGCTCGCGGAGCGGCTGCGAGTACGCCCGGCGGAGGTGCTGGTGGCCGGGAGCGCCTCGGAGCTCCTGCGGGCCGCGATCATCGCGTTCGGCGCCGGCCGCCGGGTGGTGCTACCCGCCTACACCTACGAGGAGTATCGACGCGTCGCCCGCGCGGCCGGCGCGCGCGTCACGAGCGTCCCGATGCCGGGACTTCGACTCGACCTCGATCGCTTCGCGGGCGCGGTCCCGTCCCGCGGACTCGCGGTGCTCGCCAACCCCGGAACTCCGGACGGGCGATATCTTACCGTGGCGGAGATCGCGCACATTACGGCGGCCGTAGAGCGCCGGAACACGCTCCTCGTGGTCGATGAGAGCTACCTGCCGTTCGTGCGGGGCGCCACCTCCGTGGGACGGGCCAGTGACGCGGTCCTTTCGGTCTTCTCCTGGTCGAAGACGCTGGGCGCGCCGGGCCTACCGCTCGGTCACGCGGTCGGCGCCGGCCCGGTCCTTGCGGCCCTGCGGGCGCAGCTGCTCCCGTGGACGGTCGACGCGGCCGCGCGTCAGATCGGACTCGCGGCACTGACCGCCGATGCCTGGGTCGAAGGGACGCTCGCGCGCGTGCGATCGACCGCGGACGTGGCACGGGCTCGGTTGCGCTCGACGTCCGAGACCCACTACTTCGCCGTCGATGTCGGGAACGCGACGGACGCGGCCGCGGCGTTCGCCCGACGGGGCTACTGGGTCCGCGAACTGACGTCGATGGGGCTCCCCCGACACATTCGTTTCGCGGTACGGCGGCGGGCAGAGACCGGTCGATTCCTCGACGAGCTCGAGGCGTGGTCGCGCCGACGGGGCACCGACCGCTCCGGCTAACTCATCGGCCGCGGACGCGCCCCGCGACCCGGGCCTCTTCGAACGTCGCCATCTCGTCGAGGAGCCGCGCCGCGGCCTCGCAGAGCAGCATCTGAAGGGCCGCCCCGGTGCCCTCGCCGAGCCGTAGTCCGAGGTCGAGGTAGGGTACGAGACCCAGTCGGTCGAGCGCGAGCCGGTGGCCGGGCTCGGCCGACCGATGGGAGGGTACGAGAAACGCCGGAAGTCCAGGCTGGATGCGACTCGCCCATACCGTCGCCACGGTCGCGATGAAACCGTCCACGATCACGGGCACCCGGTGCGCCGCGGCTCCGAGAGCCGCTCCGGCCATGGCCGCGATCTCAAAGCCCCCCACCTCGCGCAGCACGGACCACGGGTCGTTCGCATCGATCGCGCGATCCCGCAGAGCCGCGTCGACCAGGCGTGCCTTTCGGGCCACTCCGGAGGCATCGAGCCCTGTCCCGGGGCCGACCACATCCACCCCCGGTCGGCCGGTTAGCGCCGCCAGCATCGCACTCGCCGACGTGGAGTTACCGATCCCCATGTCGCCGATCGCGAGAAGGTCCGTTCCGGCCTCGACCACGGAGTCGGCGACCGCGCTCCCGACCTCGACGGCCCGTTCTGCCTCATCGTGGGTCATCGCCGCCTCGCGGGCGAAGTTGCGTGTCCCCCGGGCGATCCGCGCGACTCGTAGGGACGCGTGCGTGGGCCGAGGCTCCGCGTCGATCCCTACGTCGACGAACACCACGTCCGCGCCGACGAGCCGGGAGAGTACGTTGATGGCCGCGCCGCCCGCGAGAAAGTTCTCCAACATCGCGGCGGTCACGCTCGCCGGGTACGCCGAGACCCCTTCGCTGGCGATTCCGTGATCCGCTGCAAAGACCGCGATTGTCTTACGCCGGAACCGGGGACGGGGATCGCCCCGGATGGACGCAAGGCGTTCGGCCAGCTCCTCGAGCCGGCCCAGGCTCCCTTCGGGCTTGGTGAGCGTGGCCCAGCGCCGATGGGCCTCCGCGGCGACCGACGGATCGAGGCGCGGGAGTTCATACGCCTCCGTCGGCGGGGCCATGGAACGGACCCACGGGACGTGGGGCCCCTTCACCGTTTCGGCCGCGAGGGGCCGTACCGGACGGCGTCGCTCGGCCCGCTCCTTATCTCGATGATGCGCTCCCCCAACGTATGGGCCTCGGGGCCTCGCTCTCGTTCCTCTCTCGAATACCGTCGCGGCGTTCGGACGGCGCTTCGATCGCCCTCGCCCTCCCCTGGTTCCCTCTCGCCGGGCTCCTCGTCGGAGCGGTGCTGGGCATCGCGGCCACGCTCGAGTTCTTCGTGCTCCCCACGGTCGCGGCGTTTCTGTTCGTCCCGACGTACTTCGCGGTGAAGGGGATCCTCCATACCGACGGTCTCGCCGACACGGCAGACGCGCTGGCGGCCCACGGGTCGCCGGACGACCGGGACCGGGTGCTCCGCGACCCGCACATCGGCGCGGCGGGGGCGGTCGTGATCGCCGTGTTCGTTGTCGGTCTGTTCGCAACGTTCGAGTCGATCCGTGCTCAGAGCGTCTTGCTGGGGCCGGTCGGTGCGTGGATCGGACTGTTCCGCTGGGCGCCGCTGATCCTGCCGATGCTCGCGGAACTCACCGCGACGACCACGTTGGTGGCGGCCTTCGGCCTCGCGCCCCTATCGCCCCACTCCCGACTCGCCAGTGCGTTCGCCGCGGGAGCCTCGCGCGGGGGACTGGTGACCGGCGTGGCGGTCGGAGTCGCTCTGCTCGTACTCTTCGGGGGCGTTGTGGGAGTCGTACTTGCCGGGGGCGCACTCGTCGTCGCCTACCTCGTCGCGCGGGTCTCCCGTCGGTGGTTCTCGGGCCTCAGCGGGGACCTCCTCGGCGCGGGTCACGACGTCGCGTTCCTCCTCGCACTGGTCCTCGCGCTCGGATGGCTATGGCCCCGGTGAGCGGTCCTCCGTTACCTCCGCGGTCCCTCGGAGCGAGACGATGACCCTCGCGATCGTGCTCGCGGGAGGCCGGGGCCGTCGACTCCGGCGACCGGGCGTGGAGAAGCCGCTCGTGCGGGTCGGTGGCGCGACGCTCCTCGCCCGGGTCGTGTCGGCGGTCCGTCCGGCGCCGGGGGTCGACCTGCGCGTCGCCGTGAGCCCGCATACCGTCCGAACCGCCCGCGCCTGCCGCGACTTCGGACTCGAAGCGCTGGAGACGCCGGGCGCCGGCTACGCGACGGACGTCGGATACCTACTCGGACGATTCCCCCGGTTCGCGACGATCTCCGCGGACCTGCCGTTCCTCGCGCCCGCGGCGGTCGTGCGGTTCCTCGGCGCCGCGACCCGGTCGGCGACGGGCCTCGTGGGCGTGCTGCCGATTGAACGCTGCCGGTTTCCCGTCCCGGACGACCTCGCGTGGCGGCTCGAGCCCGGCGGCCGGGTCGCCGGGCGGATGGTCGGTATCAACTGGGTCGTCGCGGACGCCCCGGCTCCGGATCGCCTCTACCGGTTCGATGACCCGGAGCTCGAGTACAACATCAATCGTCCGATCGATCTCGTCCGGGCCCGGCGCCACGCCGCGCGAGGCGCCCCGACCACACCGCGTCTTCCACTCCTAGGCGCGCCTCCCAGGCGTACCGATCGGTGAGCGGTAGGCTCCGCGCGGCCGCTGAGATCCTCGCCCGTGACCAGCCGCGCTCGACCAGCCGCGCGCGGATCGTGCGGTCGAGCCGAATCCCGTCCCCGATCACGAGGCTCTCGGCCACGGCGGCCGCCACCATCGCGCCGAGAGCGCGGCCCCGCGGCGTCGCCGCACCGCAGTACTCCCAGCGCTCGCCGGAGTTTTCGCACGCCACCACAACCGCATCCGTCGACGTGCCCGTCGCCGGAGCGCGGCCGTCGTGCACGTCGAGTCGTCGCAGCGCGGCGCCCTTGGCCTCGGTCGCCACCTTGACGGCCTCCACCATCGCCCCCGACGTCGGCACCCCCGAGAGGACGAGTACGATGTTGATCGTCCCGACGAACGCCGCGTTCGACACGCCCGCCGTCACGAGCACGGTTCCGTAGCGACTCCGGCGTGTCGCGACCGCCCGTAGATCGACGGCGGTGAGCAACCCCACCACGGAGCGAAGCCTCGTGCGCCGCTCGAAACGGCGGAAGAACGACGGAACCGGTTCATGGTACGACTTCGGAACGTGGACGTTGACGATCGTGCGGGCTCGACGGGCCCCCCCGTGCCAGGGCGCCGAGCTCACTACTCGAAAGTCCCCGCGAACCAGGAGGTACTCCTCCCGGATCGACCAGTGCATGTCGGGCCGTCCGCCCGCGCCACTTCACGATTGCGGGCCGGCGCGGGGTGTCGGGAGGCCAGCACCGCCTCGGAGGCCCTTACCGGGGCGCGACGCTAATGGGACCCTACTCGGTGGGCCCGCTGATGGACGGGGCGGAACCGAACGGAGCGGCTCAGCGAGCGAGGGACGAGGTCACCCCCCGGGACCGCGAGGGGTTCTACCGGGTCCTCTACGGCCGGCGCGACATCCGGTCTCAGTTCCTACCGGACCCGATCCCGGACGAGGTCCTCGTCGCGGTCCTGAGGGCGGCGCACCACGCCCCATCGGTCGGGTTCATGCAGCCGTGGAACTTCGTGGTCGTCCGCGACCGCGCCATCCGTGAGAAGGTCCGCGCGAACTTCGAGGAGGTGCGACGCGAGGGCGCCGCCCAGTTCTCCGGTGAGCGAAGGTCGCTCTACGATTCGCTGAAGCTCGAAGGCATTCTCGACGCCCCGGTCAACATCTGCGTGACGTGCGACCCCGACCGGGCCGGGAAGGCCGTTCTGGGCCGCGTCCGAGTGCGGGAAGTGGACGTCTTCTCCACCTGCCTCGCGATCGAGAACCTGTGGCTGGCGGCGCGGGCGGAGGGTCTCGGCGTCGGCTGGGTGAGCATCCTCGACCCGGAGCGGGTCCGGGACCTCCTCGAAATCCCGGTCGGGATCTCTCCGCTCGCCTATCTGACGATGGGATATGTTCGCGAGTTCCCCCGGCGACCCGAGCTCGAGACGAAGGGATGGGCGACACGGGCCCCGCTCGACGGGCGGATCTTTCTGGACCGGTGGGGCGCGAGGTATCCGTCGCCCCTCGATACACCTCCGGTCGCTACGACCGATCGCTGAGTCGGCGTCCCGGCGGCCCGAGCCGACGCACCAAGGCGCTGAGGTCGACGTGCGCCTCCAGAAGATCCGCCACGGCGTCGATCGTTCGGTCCAGCCCGGGGAAGACCGCGTCCGGGCCGGTCGGAACGCGGTGCCGGACGGACGGCTTCCGTGGAGGGGCACTCCCCCCTACCCACCGCACGAGACCCTCGAGGGCTTCCGACGACCCGAGCGCGCCGTGGAGCAGGGTGCCCCAGACACGACCGTCCGCGGTCCGGGCGCCGTCGGGTTCCGTCGGCTCGGCGAAGTCGCCCGAGGCGGAGACCGAGAAAATCGGGTTCGTGGAAGCGCCCCGGACGACCTGGCCCCGATGGATCTCGTACCCTCGGATCCCCGCGCCGAGACGTAGCCAGGGGTGGCCCCGGTAGGCGCGCGCCGTCACCAACCGGACCACCTTCGAACCCCGGAAGCGAGTCGCTACCGGCAAGAGGCCGAGCGCTCGATGGTGGCCGGGCGGGCCGTCCCATCCCTCAGTGTCGTGGAGCCACGTTCCGAGCAACTGGAACCCGCCGCAGATCCCACCGACGCCGGCTCCCCGCGCCCGAGCTTGGCGCAGCGCTCTCGGCCAGCCGCCCGCCCGTAGCCAAGCGAGATCGTCCCCGGTGCGCCTCGTCCCCGGAAGTAGGATCGCCGAGCACTCCGCGATTTCGCCCGCGGAGCGGACCCAACGCGTGTCGAGCTCCGGACACCGTTCGAGCGGCTGGAAGTCGGAGAAGTTCGCGGTATGCGGGAGTCGGACGATACCGAGTCGCGGAAGGCCCGCCCGACCCGGCGATCGCGGCGCGCGCGCCAGCTCCAGCGAATCCTCCGGCGGGAGCGCCCCGGCCTTCGCTGGAAGCATCGGGAGCACGCCCAGCACGGGCACCCCGACGCGGTCCGCGGTCCACGCCATCGCGGGCCGGAAGAGCCGTTCGTCTCCTCGAAGCCGATTGAAGATGATGCCACAGACCCGGGCGCGTTCGGACGGCGTGAGGAGCTCGAGCGTCCCCACGACCTGCGCGAGCGAGCCGCCACGCTCGAGGTCCGCGACGAGGATCACGGGGATGTCGAGCACCTCCGCGACGAAGAAGTTCGAAAGATCGCTCTGACGCAGGTTCAGCTCGACCGGCGAGCCGGCGCCTTCCGCGACGACGACGACGTCGGACTTGCGGAGCGTCGCGAGCGTTCGCCGGATCTCCGTGCGGAGCCGCGGCAGCTGGGCGGGCATTTCGCGACGCCAGGAGCGGAGCCGGGCTACCGGCCGACCGCGGAGGATGACCTCGACGCTCCCGTCGTAGGGCTTCAGCAGCACCGGGTTCGCGTCCGCCGAGGCCGTGACCCGCGCGGCGGCGCACTGCACCCACTGCGCGATCGCGATCTCCGCCCCCGTTTCCGTGGCGATCGAGTTGAGGGACATGTTCACCGCTTTGAACGGCGCTACGCGGTAGCCACGGCGGACGAGCGCGCGGCAGAGCCCGGTCGTTACGAAGCTCTTGCCCGCGTCGCTCGTGGTCCCCGCGACGAGCACGCCCGGCGCGCGAGAGGACCGCTCGCTACCACTCGATTCCCGGGCGGGCATCCATCCCTCCATGGTACGGATGCTTCATCCCGACCATCATCGTGACGAGGTGCGCGCGATCGAGCAGCATCTTCGGCGCTCCGCGCCCCGTCAGGACGAGTTCGGTGGTAGCGGCCTTCTGGTCCAGGAGCTCCACGACCTCCGCGACTGGGATGAGCCCGCGGACGATCGCCGTGTTGACCTCGTCGAGCACGACCAGGTCGAACGCGCCGCTCGACGAAGCGCGACGCCCGCTGCGGAGCGCTCGGCGGGCCAGCTCGAGATCCTCTTCGGCCGGCCGGTCCCGCTTCACCCAGTGACCGCTGCCGTACTGTTCGATGTGAACTCCGGGGAGCTTTCGCAGGGTAACGATCTCGCCGTAGTTCCCCTTCTTCATGAACTGGATGAGGCAGCAACGAAGTCCGTGCCCGACCGCGCGAGCGATGAGACCAAAGCTGGCCGTACTCTTCCCCTTCCCTCCGCCGGTGTAGACCTGGATGAGCCCGGTCGTGAGCGGCGTGCGGCGCGACCGGGGGGGTACCTCGAACCGGGGGTAGGTCGGCTCCTCCTCGTTGTACGGCATCGCTCCCTCGCCTAACCCGCGTCGAGCCGACCGGCGCTCGCTCCGGCCCGTCCGAGATCGGAGCGAGCCGCGGGCTCGCTGATAACTCTCCGGAGGCTCGGAGGCGGGTCGTGTCGCTCGTGCGCTTCCATGTGGTCTGTGGTGGCGGAACCGGGTCGCAGCTGCTGCGCCGGCTCCACGCGAAGGGCTACGAGCTCTCGGCCGGAGTCCTCGCGGAGAACGACGACGACGCGCTCACCGCGAGCGCCCTGGGCGCCACGGTCGTGCTCGCGCCGATACCCGGGTCGATCGAACCGAAGATCCTGGCACGCGTTCGTCGGTGCATGCTCCGTTCCGCCGGAGTGATCCTCACCCCGTTCGCTGTCGGGCGAGGCAACCTGCCGAACCTCGAGGTCGTTCTCGGACTGCCCCCGGAGCTCCCGGTCCTGATCGTCGTCGGGGGCGAATTCGCGCGACGCGACTACACGGGAGGCGAGGCAACTCGGATCTACGAAGCCCTTCGAGCGCGGGCGCTCGCGTCCGTGGCCTCGAGCGAGGATCTTGTGCGCGAGGTCACCGCGCGATTCCCTCTCGGGCCGGATTTCCGTTCGGGCAACTGAGCCGAGTCGGACCCTGGGATCGTAGCAACCGCGGTCCATCACGCCAGCCTTATCTACAACAGATATTACAGAATTCCTACGCATATGAACGCGACCCCACCGACCTCCGAGGAAATCGACCGCCCCCGCCGCGGCGCTCGCACCTGGCTCCCCACCGTCGTCCTCGCCATCCTGCTCGTGGCCGTGGTCGCGATCGCGGCGCTCGACCTCACCGTTTTCCGTCCCGCGGCGGCCTCGAGTTCCAGCACGCAGGGTTCCGTCACCGTGGTGGACGACTCGGGACGGTCCGTCACCGTCAGCGGAGTTCCTACCCGAATCATCGTGCTCGGTCCGAGCGTGATGGACATCCTCTTCCGATTGGGGCTGCGCGCCGACGTGGTCGGCGTGGACGGGGGTCCGGCGTCGGCCGGCGGTGTACTGGACGACTACTCTCCGGGTCAGGTCGCCAACTGGAGCCTCAGCTCCCTGCCGGTCATCACCTGGGATCCCACGCTGGACGTGGAGGCGGTCATCGCCCTCAACCCGGACCTCGTCGTCGCCGGATCCGGCTTCTCGCTGTCCCAGCTCGAGTCGCTGCAGAGCACGTACGGTATCCCCTGCCTCTACCTCAATCCCCCCACGCTTGCCGGGATCGAGTACGACGTCTCGATCGTCGGAGCGGTCACCCGCACCAACGCGACCGCGGTAGCGCTGAACGAGCAGATGGAGGCGTCGATGCTGTCCGACGCGAATGAGCTCGTCAACATCACCGCCGTGCCGTCCGTGTTCCTGACCTACTACCCCGACGCCGGAGGCTATTGGACGTTCGGGCCGGGCAGCTTCGGCAACGACCTCATCTTGGACGCGGGTGCGACCAGCATCACGGAGAACGACACGCTTGCCAATTCCGAGGAGGTCAGCGGCAGCTATATTCTGGCCGCGAACCCGGCGGCGATCATCGTCGGCACCGGCTTTGGGCTCGAGGAGCAAAACTACTCCCTCTCCCCCGACTGGTCGTCGTTCGGAGCCGTTCAGGCGGGTCACGTGATCGCGCTCAACGCGATCTACCTAACCGAGCCCGACCCGAGCATGATCTTCGGGCTCGCGAACCTCATTACCCTCCTCCATCCTGAGCTCAGCGGTGGGACGCCCCTCTGAACGGTCGGTCCCCTCGGTCGCTCGGCTCGAGGATCCGGGCCTCGGGCCGCGTCGCGGGCGTGGACCGACGCGCACCCTCCTCGTTGTGGGCGTGGCGTTGCTCGTGGGCACGCTCGCCTCCCTCGCGGTCGGGCCCGTCGCGATCCCCCCCGAGAACCTCGCGTACCTGTTGTTGCACCGGATCGGCCTCCTCGCAGTCCAGGACTGCCCCACGCGTCTGGTGGTGGACGGGACCTCGGTGCCCTGTTCGATCCAGGCCGAGATCCTGTTCGACTCGCTGCTACCGATCGTCCTCCTGTCGCTATTGGTCGGCGCGGCCCTCGCTCTGTCGGGGGCGGCGATGCAAGGCCTCTTCCGCAACCCGCTAGCCGACCCCTACCTCCTCGGCATCTCCTCGGGGTCTGCCCTGGGTGCCGCGCTGGTGTTCGTGAACGCCTCGTTCCTTGGGATCACGCTCGAGGCGGGCCAGCAGGACATACTCGTACCGCTGCTGGCCTTCCTCGGCGCGTTCGCGGCGGGTCTTGTCGTGCTGGTCGCGTCCCACTCCCGGTGGGCGAACGCGGAGACCCTGATCCTCACCGGTGTTGCGCTCGCGGCCATCTTGGGGGACCTCATGGTCCTCGTGATCTCGCTGCGGCCGCTCGCCGTCGCGCTGCCGCTCACGTTCTGGCTACTCGGCGGCTTCGAGTCCGCCACCTGGGATCAGGTGGGCGTCCTGGCGGCGGTGGTGGTGGTCGCCGGCGGGATTCTGATCCTCCACGGGCGCGTGCTGAACGTCCTCCAGATGGGGGAAGAGACGGCCGCCGGACTGGGGATCTCGGTGCCGTCGATGCGTCGCCGACTGATCCTACTGTCGGTCATCCTGACGGCCACCGCGGTCGCTTTCTCGGGTGTGATCGGCTTCGTGGGTCTGGTCTCGCCGCATATCGTCCGCCGGATCCAGGGCCCGAACTATCAGTCTCTGTTGCCGGCGTCCGCGCTCGTGGGCGCGCTGCTGCTCGTGGTCGCGAACGACGTCGCGACCTCGGTCCTGGGCGGCGGGGCCATATTGCCGGTCGGGGTGGTGACCGGTGTGATGGGCGGGCCGTTCATCCTCTACCTCCTCTACCGTCGCCGGAGCTCGGCGGGGTCGGCATGACCGCGGCCCTGCCCCTCGAAGCCCAGGGAATCTCGGTGGACCTCGGCGGACGTACCGTCCTCACCGGTGTCGACCTCACGCTCTCCGATGGAGAGTTGCTCGCCGTGGTCGGACCGAACGGCTCTGGCAAGACCACGCTCCTGCGGACCTTGCTGGGGCTGCAGAAGCCGCGGACGGGTCGGGTCCAGCTCCTGGGGCGTCCAGTCGACGAGCTCAGCCCGTCCGCCCGCGCCCGCCGTGCCGCCTGGATGCCGCAGGAGGAACGCCCGTCGGAGAACCTCTCGGTCGCCGATTACGTGGCGCTCGCCCGGTTCCCGCACATCGGTGCCTTCGGCCTGGAGGACGAGTCGGATCGTCAGGCGATCGAGGGTGCGCTCGTCGCGTGCGAACTCGTGACCTTCCGCAACCGCGGGGTGCTCGACCTCTCGGGCGGCGAACGACAACGGGTGCTCTTTGCGCGCGCCCTCGCCCAGGCCGCCCCGGTGCTCGTGCTCGACGAACCCACGAGTCATCTCGATATGGCTCGACAGTTCGAGGTCCTCGGTTATCTCGATCGCTTCCGCCGGGAAGCGCCGGGGCGCGCGGTCATCGTCGCGATGCACGACCTCAACCTCGCGTCTCGCTACGCGAACCGGCTGTTGTGGCTGGCCCGGGGGGAGATCGCGGCGCTCGACACGCCGCAGGCGAGCGTCACTCCCGAGCGGATCTTCCAGGTCTTCGGCGTGGAAACCGTCGTCCAGACCCGCGACGGCCAGGTCGTCGTGTTCCCCCCTCGCTCTCCGGAGGCACCGCCCCGCCCCCGCGTCGCGGGTCTTCGAGTGCACGTGGTCTGCGGCGGAGGGAGCGGCGAAGAACTGCTCCCGGCGCTCGTCGCGGCCGGCCACGCCGTCAGCGCGGGCGCGCTGAACCTACTGGACAGCGACCAGGCCCTAGCCCGGGAACTCCACGTCAGCGCCGCGGTCGAGGCGCCGTTCTCCGCGCTCTCCGACCCGGTCCGGGCGGAGAACCGGCGCCTCATGCAAAGCGCCGACGCGATCGTCGTAGCCCCCCTGTGCATCGGCGCCGCGAATCTCGCGAATCTCGAAGACCTCCTCGAGCTCGACGGGACTCGCTGGGTCTTCGTTCTCGACGGCCCGTCCTCGGTTCGGCGGGACTTCACGGGCGGCCGCGGGGATCGGGCGCTCGAGGAGCTTGAACGAAGGGGTGCGACGCGAGTCAAGAGCACCCCCGTGCTCATGAAGTTGCTGAATGACAGTTCCCGCCGCCGGAGTCCATGAGTCGGAGAGTCTCCCGCTCGAGTGAGCCAACGCTCCGTCTCCGCCGGGCCGGTTCGCCTGGGGGTCGTGATGCGGACCTCCTTGCGCCGCCCACGCCCGGGGCGGCTCGATCGAGCGCGGCGTGCGACCCGCGATCGACACCGGTCTGCGCGCGCGGGTCGACCGGTCGGGTCGCCGTCGGCATCGCCCACGGCGTCCGGGGAGCTCGGGCGGGGGAGCGACGCACGTGACCGCGAAGCGTCATGGCCGAGCGCGGCCTCCGCGAGGGGCGCCCGGCGCGGCCCGGTCGATGCCGGTGGAAGCCTCGGTCTCGGGGGAGACGACGGGCCTTCTGTCCCTCATGAAGCCCGGACGGCTCACCGAGATGCTGGTCCTGCTCGAGCTCGCGACCCGTCCGACCGGTCGACTCCGCCCGATCGCCGATCGTCTCGGGGTGTCGGTGCAGACGATATCGCTCCTGCAGCGCCGCTTCCGTCGCGAGGGAAAGGTCGCGCTGATCGGCGGCCGGTACCATACGACGCCGGCCGGCGTTGCCGCCCTCCACGCCGAGGTCACGTCGATTCGCTCCGATCTCGATACCCGGATCGCGGAGCTTCAGTTGGTTCGGGAGTGCCGCGCGATCGCCGCGGAGCCGGTCCGAGTGGGGACGCCGGTGGTCCTCTACATGAGGGACGGCGACCTGTACGCCCGCGAAGGTTCGGGCGGCGCTTCGCGGGGAGTCGCCCAGGGAAACGCTCGGCCCGGCGAGCTCGTGGAGGTCCGCCAGCTGGAGGGGGTGCTGCCCCTGCCGCCCGCCAAAGTGCTTTGTCTCGTCGTACCGACTCGGTCCTTGGCCTCGCTGTCGCCCGTCGTCCCCCAACTGCGACGTGCGCTCGCGCACACGGACGATCACCTGCTCGGGGCCGAGGGCCCGGAAGCGGTGCACGCGATGCGCCGATCGACGTCGCGGTCGTTCGTTCGATTCGGCGTCGCGGCGGCGGCGCGCGAGGCGGCGTTGCTCGGGGTCCCGGCCGCGGTGGTCGTCTCCGACTCCTACCTGACGTCGTTCCTGCAGCGGCTGGGCGAGCCGGGGCCGTCCGTCCCGATCGATGTCCGCACGATCGGGACGATCTGAGGCGGGCCGGTGGGGTCGGGCGAGCACCGGGAGTATCGATGGAGGCTCGAGAGGTTTTCTTCGACTTCGGTGGTACGCTGACCTCGCCGGTGAGCGATCTCCGGCCGCTCTTCGAGATCGCGGCCCGTGGCGCCGGTGTCCGGGTCTCGTGGGAGGAGTTCTCACGTGAGAACGACCGGTTGTGGGAGGATCTTTGGCCGACCGCGCCGGACTATCTTGGCCGTCGACCGTCGTTTGCCGATACCGTCCACGAGGAGGCGCTCCGCCGGGCGGGCGCGAAAGGCCCGGTCCGGTCGATGGTGCGTGCGATCCGTCGCGAGGCCGTTTCGGCCCGCTGGCACCCGCCGTTCCCCGAAACGGAGGTCGTGCTCGGGCGCCTCCGGAGCCGAGGCTACGGCATCCACGTGCTCAGCAACAACGTCGATTACCTCCCGCTCGTTCTGAAGAACCTCGGCTGGTCGCGGCTCTTCGACAGCGTCACCTACTCGCAGGAAGTCGGGGCCCAGAAACCCGACGCGCGAGTCTTCCGGTTCGCGCTCGCACGGGCCGGGTGCGCGGCCGGCGACGCCGTGCACGTCGGCGACAGCTGGGAAGCCGACTACCTCGGGGCCATGAACGTGGGCCTCCGCGGGATCTGGCTCAATCGAGAGGGCCAGGACGGTCACCCGGCCACCGAGGAGATCCGGGACCTTCGCGGACTTCTCGATCGGCTCCCCGGACGCGTCGTCGAGCGCCGGGCGCGAGCTCGTACGCTCTCCCACCCCGAGACTCGGCCGCGTCGGTCCATCGCCCCGGCGGGCCGACCGTCCTGAGCCGGTCGCCGGGCCGTGCCGGTCGAGGCGCTACCTCGGTCGGACGCCGCGACTCCGACGCGGCGCGGGCGGGGGAGGGGTGCTGGGTCGACGCTGCGCAGACGCGCGCGAGGGCGCGCGGTGATCGAAGGACCGCGCGATCGGTGGGGCCGAGGAGACCATCGATAGCGGGGGGGCGCCGCCATCGCCCCGGCGGCCGCGGCAGCGAGCCGAGCGACCGATGCGCCGGAACGGCGCTGCCGCGAGGAACGGCACACCCCTCGACCGCGCGAGGGGCGGTGGCCCGCGGCTCGCGTGAAACTCGGTCGCTCCCTCACCCGAGTCCCCGGAACCTTGGAGGGGTGGCCTCCCAGGTGAGCCCGAGCGGCTCGGCCCCGGAGCGAAGTCGGCCGGGGGCAGCGCTCGCAGCGGAGGAGCACCTCACCGACAGTTCGCCACGCGCCGAGTCGGCTGCCAACCGCAGTACGGGCACGACGCGCGTGGCTCACGCCGTGACGTGACGACGACACGTATTCGACCGCGTCGGCGCGGTCGCGCCGGTCAGGGCGCCGCGATCCGTCGCATCGGAGGTTCCGTGCCCCGGCGGACCTCGCGGATACGGTCGCGGATGCGGGCCGCTTCCTCGAAGTCGAGCCGCTCGGCGGCGAGCCGCATCTCCTCCTCGAGGTTGGCGATCAGTAGCGGCATCCGCTCCTTCCACTTCTTCCCGAGTCCCGAGGTGGAGAGGTCACCGGACGAGGCCCCCTCCTCGGGGCCGAGGAGCGCGCGGACCTCCTTCTGGATCGACTCGGGGACGATCCCGTGCTCGCGGTTGAACTCGACCTGGACGGAGCGGCGCCGGGCCATCTCGGCGATCGCTCGGGCCATCGAACCCGTGGTCCGGTCGGCGTACAGCACGACCTTCCCGTCGACGTTCCGACTCGCGCGGCCCGCGGTCTGGACGATCGACGTCTCGCTCCGGAGGTAGCCCTCCTTGTCGGCGTCGAGGATTGCGACGAAGCTGACCTCGGGGAGGTCGAGACCCTCCCGAACGAGGTTGATCCCGACCAGCACGTCGAACCGGCCGACGCGCAGGTCCCGCAGGATCTCGACCCGCTTCAGCGTCTCGACCTCGGAGTGAAGGTACCGGACCTTGAACCCCTGGTTCGCGAGGTACGTCGAGAGTTCCTCCGACGTCGCCTTCGTGAGCGTGGTGACCAGCGCCCGGTCCCCCCGGGCGATGCAGGCGCGTAGCTCGACGATCAAGTCGGCGATGTGGCCCTTCAGGGGTCGGACCTCGATCGGCGGGTCCACGAGACCGGTCGGCCGGATGATCTGCTCGACCAACCCCTTCGACGCCTTGCGCTCGAACGGACCGGGGGTCGCGGAGACGAAGATGAGCTCGGGGACGTGTTCGAGGAACTCGGGGAAGCGGAGCGGCCGGTTGTCCCGGCACGACGGAAGGCGCCACCCGAACTCGACCAGGTTGTCCTTCCGGCTTCGGTCGCCCTTGTACATCCCCTGGAGCTGCGGGACCGTGACGTGGGACTCGTCCAGGAAGACGAGGAGGTCGTCCGGGAAGAAGTCGAGGAGCGTGTACGGCGGCTCGCCCGGGCGCCGCCCGGAGAAGTAGCGGGCGTAGTTCTCGATCCCCGAGCAGTACCCGGTCTCGCGGATCATCTCGAGGTCGTACTCGACGCGCCCCTGAAGGCGCTGGGCCTCCACGATCTTCTCGGCCTGCCGCAGCTCCGCGACGCGCGCCACCTTCTCCTTCTCGACCTCGCCGAGGATCGAGCGGACGCGCTCGTCGACCGAGAGAAAGTGCGTCGCGGGGAAGATCGACAGCTGCCCGAGGTCGCGGACCTCGTCCTGGGTGATGGGGTCGAGCTCGACGATCGCGCCGATGGTGCTGCCGTCGAGCACGATCCGGTGCACGGTCTCCCCCGCGCCCATCACGTCGACCGTCCCGCCGCGGACCCGGAAGCGGCCCCGCTTGAGCTCGATGTCGTTGCGCTGGTACTTCATCCGCACCAGCTGCTCGAGGAGGCCCTGCCGGCCGATCGTCTGGCCGACCGCGAGGTCGACCACGGACGCGCGGTAGTCCTCCGGGGAGCCGAGACCGTAGATGCAGCTCACCGAGGCGACGATCAGCACGTCCCGACGCGTGAGAAGGGCTTGGGTCGCCCGGTGCCGCAGACGGTCGATCTCCTCGTTGATCGAGGCGTCCTTCTCGATGTAGAGGTCGATCTGGGGAACGTACGCCTCGGGCTGGTAGTAGTCGTAGTAGCTCACGAAGTACTCGACCGCGTTCCGCGGGAACAGCGCCCGGAACTCGCTGACCAGCTGCGCGGCAAGCGTCTTGTTCGGGCTCACGACCAGCGTCGGGCGCTGGAGGCGCGCGATCGTGTGCGCCATCGTGAACGTCTTGCCGCTGCCGGTGACGCCGAGCAACGTGACGTACTTCTCGCCCCGCTCGACCCGTTCGACGATCGCGTCGATCGCGTTCGGCTGGTCGCCCTGGGGCTGAAGGTCGGTCTCGAGCTCGAAACGACCGGGGAGCGCGGTCGGAGCGCCGCGCGGGTCGGTGCCGGTCACGGCCCGACTCCCCCGCGCGGTCGGCGGGCTCCGTAGCCGCGCGGGTCGAGCTCCACGGGATCGAACCCGAGCGACCGCAACACCGCGCGTACCGCACCGGCGGTCGGTTCCGAACGCAGACGCTCGACCTCGTCGGGGTCGACCTCGACTCGGGCTCCCGAGCCGTGGGTCCGAACCCGAACGCGGCGGAAGCCATGGGCGGCGATCGCCGCTTCGCCGGCCTCGATGCGCCGCAGGAGCTCGACCGTGATCGGGTCGCCGTGAGCGATCCGGGAAGAGAGGCAGGCGTCGGACGGCTGGTCCCAGTTCGGAAGTCCCCGGTCGCGCGCCGCCGCTCGCACGGTCGTCTTCGTCCACCCCGCCCAGACGAGGGGATGGTCGAACCCGGCTTCGTCCATCGCTCGCAGGCCCGGCCGGTCGTCCGTGAGATCGTCGAGGTGAACGCCATCCAGGTACTGCCGAACGCCGCGCGGTCCCCCGACCTGTCGGATCGCCGCGGTCTCCACCGAGCGACAGAAGTAGCAGCGGTTCGGCGTGTTCTGCCGGTACGCCGCCACCTCGAGCGCGTTGACCTCCACGACCTCGTGGTGGATCCCGATCGTCCGGGCGACGCGTTCCGCGCGATCGATCTCCGAACGGGCCACGGCCGGTCCCGCCAACGTCACGGCACCGGCCCCCGGACCGAGCGCCTCGAACGCGAACGCGGCCACGAGCGACGAGTCGACGCCTCCCGAGAGGGCGATGAGGGCGGGCCCTCCGGCACGCAGGCGTTCGACGATCTCGGCCTCCGTGCGGGCTTCCGCCGGCCGAACGAGCGGGCTGACCATGGAAGGAGGGCGCGAGGAGGCAGCGGGCTAAACGGTTTGGCACCCGGGGGTGCCGCCGGCGCCCGGATTGGCCCGTCGCTCCGACATGAGACTCGGTGCGGCGGCCCGAGCGCATAGCTCCAAGAGCGAGCGCGTGCTCGCGATGTCGATGCAGGCGATCCGGGACGGCACGGAGTGGATGCTTCGCCTCGACGACGGGCAGGACCTGTTCGAGTCCCTGACCGCCTTCGCCGAGCGGGAGAAGGTCGGCGCCGCGGCGATCGTCTCGGGGATCGGCATGTTCCGTCGGGCGACCTTCGGTTACTGGGACGGGCAGCAGTACCAGCCGCACGAACTGACGGTTCCGCACGAGGTCGTTGCGTTACACGGGACGATCGCACGAGCGGATGGGAGCCCCTCCATTCACCTTCACGGGGCGGCCGCCGGGCCGGACCATCGCCTGGTCGGCGGGCACCTCCTACGCGCCACGGTAGGCGTGTTGCAGGAGATGGTCGTGCGCACGTTCCCCGGTCGCACGTTCGGTCGCCCACTGGTGGAGAGCTGGGGTCTTCGCATGCTGGACCTCGAGCCTGGCGAGCACCCGTAACGAACCCGTCACGCCTTTCCGCCCGCTCTCGGTCGCGCGGGGCTCTGATGGTCGCTGACCCCGCGCCCGCGCTCCCCGGCATCGATCCACGGCTCGCTGACGCGATGCACCGCCGCGGCATCCGGTCGTACACGGAGATCCAAGAGCTCGCGCTTCCGCTCCTCGGGACCGGGTCGGACGCGTTGCTCCTGTCACCGACGGGGACCGGCAAGACCGAGGCCGCGCTGCTCCCGTTGCTCTCGCGCCGCCTCGCCGAGCCCTCGCCCGCGATCTCCTTGCTCTACGTCACGCCGCTGCGCGCGTTGAACCGCGACCTCGAGCACCGACTCGTCGCGCTCGTGCGGGACGTGGGACTGACCGCGGCGGTCCGCCATGGGGACACGACGGCGTCCGCCCGTCTCGCCCAGTCGCGGTCGCCGCCGGACCTGCTGCTCACGACCCCCGAGACCCTGCAGATCTTGCTGGTCGGACGGCGCCTTCGGGAGGGCCTGCGGCACGTCCGCACCGTGGTCGTCGACGAGGTCCACGAGCTCGTGGGCTCCGACCGGGGCGCTCAGCTGGGGCTCACGCTCGAACGGCTCGATGCGTGGACCGGGCGCAAGGTCCGCCGCATCGGACTCTCGGCGACGGTCGGCAACCCGGAGGAGGTCGCCCGGTTCCTCTCTCCCGCGCCGCGCCGGATCGAGGTCGCGGTCGCGCGCGAGCCGCGAGACCTCGTGCTCACCGCTCGCCGTCCCGGCGCGGGCCGGTCGCCGCTCCCAGCCGAGCTGGTGAGGGAGCTGAAGGCCGACGCGACGTTGCTCGAGGGGCTGCGCGCGGTCGAGGAGGAGATCCGCGCGCACCGGACGACTCTCGTCTTCGTGAACACTCGACCGACGGCCGAGGGGCTCGCCGCCCGGCTGAACCGACTCGCGCCCGACCTTCCGATCGCCGTCCACCACGGGTCGCTTTCGCGAGAGGTCCGAGAGGAGGCAGAACGGGCGTTCCGCGACGGGGAGCTGCGGGCGCTGGTCGCGACGTCGTCGCTCGAGCTGGGGATCGACATCGGGGTCGTGGACCACGTCGTGCAGTTCGGCTCGCCGCATCAGGTCGGCCGACTCCTCCAGCGGGTCGGACGCTCGGGTCACCGGCGAGATCGCACGATCCACGGCGTCGTGATCTCGCTCGACGACGACGACCTCGAGGAGGCGGCGGTCCTCGCCCGCCGCGCGGATGCGGGCGCGGTGGAAGCCACGTCCTGGCGGACCCGCAACCGTCTCGCGGCCGCGCAGCAGGTCGTCGCCACGCTCCGGGCCGAGGGCACGGTCGACCGGGAGACGACCGTCCGCACGCTCGGCCACGCCGCCGCGGTCGCCGACCTCGACGCCCACGACTGGGACGAGCTGTTCGGCTACCTCGTCGACCTCGGGCTCGCGCGGGACTCCGCCGGCCAGCTGACCTCGGGTCGCGGGACCCTCCATCGGTTCTACTCGTCGCTCTCGTTGATCCCGGACGAGCGGACGTACCGCCTGCGCGACATCGCGACCCGGCGCACGATCGGCACGCTGGACGAGCGGTTCGTCCTCACTCAGATCCTCGCGCAGCCGGACGAGATCTTCCTCCTGCACGGTCGGACGTGGAAGGTCGTCGAGTACCGGGACGGGGAGCTCCTGGTCGAGACGGTGAGCGAGATCGGGCGGGAGCCGCGATGGGCCGGGGAGGACCTGCCGGTGCCGTTCGACGTGGCCCAGGAGATCGGACGCCTGCGTCGAGAGGGCGGCTTCGGCGACTATCCGCTGTCGGCCGAGGACCGCGCCCGACTCGAGTCACGCCGGGCCGCCGCGCTCGCCGCGAACGGGCTCCCGACCGACCGTCGGGTCACCGTGACGGCGAGTGGCCGGGTCGTGGTGTACGGGGCGTGCTTCGGGACCCGGACCAACGAGACGCTCGCCCTCGCGACCGCCGGCCTCTTGACCGCGCGTCTCGGGGCCCGGGTCGAGGTCTCCGCCGTCGAGCCGACCTGGTTCGTCCTCGAGCTGCCCGTCGCGGTCGACGCGCCGACGCTGGTCGACGCGTTCTCGGTCGACCCGACGACGCTCCTTCCGCTGGTCGAGCGACTCGTCCCCGCCGGCCTCGAGTACCGGTGGGTCTTCCTCTCGGTCGCACGGAAGCTCGGGGTGCTTCCGTCCTCCGCGGACCCTCGGGACCTACGGACCCTCGAGCCGTTGCTCGAGGCGGCGCGCACGACCCCGCTGGGCGAGGAGGTGCTGGACAAGACCCTCCACGACCGGTTCGATGTCGGGCACGCTCGGACGGTGCTCGAGGGCGTCCGTGACGGGTCGATCCAGGTCGTCGCCACCGGTCCGTCCGCCCTATCCGACGGCCCGCTCGAGCGGCTCACCTGGCGGACGCTGCCCGACACGCCGCCCCCGACCCTGTTGAAGGCGGTGCGTGAGCGGCTCGAGAAGGAGCCGCTGGTCCTCGTCTGCCTCCGCTGTGGCTTCACGCGTACCACCACGCCGACTCGGTACCGCGCGGAGGGCGGCAGCCGATGCCTGCTCTGCCATGGGGCGCTCTCGGCGGTCCTGTCGCCTCGGCGCACCGACGAGATCGACCGACTCTCCCGATACGCGCGTGACAAGTGGCGACCGACCCGACCGACCGCGTCGCGCGGGAAGCGGCGAGCCCGCCCGCCGTCGACCGACGTCGAGAACCTCGTCCGCGCCGGATACACGTCGGCCGAGCTGCTCGCCCACTACGGGGAACGCGCCTTGCTCGCCCTCGCCGCTCGAGGGATCGGGCCCGAGACCGCCCGCCGTCTCCTGATGCGGCTGTATCGGGACGACGATGCGTTCTTCATCGAGATCCTGCGCGCGGAGCGCAGCTACGCGAAGACCCGTGCGTTCTGGGACTAGCGCGGAGGCAGGAGGCCCCGGGCGAGCTCCGCCACCACCGAGCGCGACGCGTCGGTCCGGAACCCTTCGGGCCGCGCGTGGGTCCGGGCGGCCCGGTACCCTCGCACGCGCAGCCCCGAGATCATCGCGGGGAGGCTCGGGGGCATCGGCAGCGCCAGTTCGGCGGCGAGGCGATTGGCCTCGAAGTAGAACGGCACGTCGGCCGTTACTTCCTCCCGAAGCCGGTCGAGGAAGATCGCGGTCGCCCGTGGAACCGCGGCGTTGGCCGGAACCTGCATCGCCCGCACGAGGTCGCGGTCGAAGAGCGGACCCAGCCAGAGCGGTCCCCATGGGCCGGCGCCTCCGAGCGCCGGTCCGGTCCACCGGTCGCGCTCGACCGTTCGGACCGGATCGGAGTCGCCCGGTGAAGCCGGGGCGACCTCGAGGTACGCCCGGACGTGGTGATCGCGCACGTAGGCGAGCAGCGGACGGACCGTACGTCCCCTCGCTCGAGCCACCCGGGCGAGGTACGCGAGAACGATCCGGAGTCCCCCTTCGGGGCCGAGACGCCCGCGGACCGGCCGGGCGCCGTACCGGCGCTCGCATGCCCCTTTCTGTACTCCGGCGAGCACCATCATGTCGGTCGCCGTGACGGCGAGCACGCCGTTCGGCCGGATCGCCGCGAGCGCGGCCTCGACGAACGGGACCGGGCTCCCATACGGGTCGACGTCCACGTAGTCGAAGGTCCCCGCGGGCGGGGGAGACCGCCCGTCGTGACGGGCGGCCACCGCACCCGGGTACCGTGCGGCATTGGCGACGAGCACCTCGGCGGCGACATCGTTCGCCTCGGTCAACAGGAACGACTCGAACACGCGGCCCTCGTGAAGGAGGCGGAGGCCACGGACCCCGGTCGCGGCCGTGACCTCCCAGCCCGCGAGCCGTCGCGTCCCGCGCGCGGACCAGGCCACGGCGAACGAGACCGCGAGGTCGCGGTCGCCGGCCATCGCGGGATTGTAGAATATCGGCGACCGGGACCTCGGGCCGGGACCGGAACGGGACGGAGGAAGGTCGAGCTCCGTCCCGCCCTCGCGGGACGGGATCAGTGCGACCGACCCGTGATGAGATGCACGATCTTGAACGCGAGGAGGTTCTTGTTGATCGGCGTCACTTCGAGCAGTCGTAGTTCGTCCCTTCGGCGGATGTCCTGGAGGAGGGGGTTCCGGGACTTCTTGTGCAGGGTCATCACGATCGATTTCTTGGCATCGAGGGTCTCGACGACGGCCTTGGTGAACAGCTCGCTCTCGACCTCCATCTTACCGACCTCGTCGATGACGATGACGTCCGCGGTCTCTCGCGCCTCGGCGAGGGCGCGCGTCCCCACGCCCTCGAGCGCGGCGAGGTTGACCCCGTAGCGGCCCGAGCGCACGCGGGACTTCAGCGACTCGTGCGCGAAGACCTCGTGCTCCTTCGTCAACCAGTTCGTGATCTGGAACCCGGCACGGCGCTGCTTCTCGACGATCGGCTCGGTCACCATCCCGCCGACCCGCACGCCCTCCTCCTCGAGCAGCTCGATGATCCGCAGCAGGGTCTGGGTCTTCCCTGACCCCGGAAGGCCGGTGATCCCGATCTTCACGGGGGGAGAGAGACGTCGAGGCATACGCGATAACACCGTTAGTGCCGTCATCTAGGGCCGCGTGCAATATGAGCGTATCCCCGTGACGCGCCGTAGGACTGACCGGCGATCGCCGGTCCCCCCTCTCGACACCCTCTCGGACAGCGTCTATCCGCCGAGGGAGGACTCGTTCCTGCTGCTTCCGTTCGCTCGGGTCGCGCCGGGCAGCACGCTCCTCGAGGTCGGCGCGGGGAACGGAGCGGCGGCGCTCGAGGCGGCCCGCGGCGGGGCGCGCGTGACCGCGACCGACCTCAACCCGACCGCCCTCGTCCAGTTGCGCGCGCGGGCGCTCGCGGAACGCCTCGACCTCGCGGTCGTGCGCACCGATCTCGCCCGCGGTCTCGGGCGATTCGACCGCATCCTCTCGAATCCCCCGTACCTCCCGACCCGACCCGAGGAGCGGGACCCCGACCGCTGGCTCAACCTCGCGTTGGACGGCGGCGCGGACGGCTGTGCGGTGCTCGCCCGCCTCCTCGACGACCTGCCGTCCCATCTGGCTCCCGGGGGGGCGGCGTACGTGGTCGTCTCCTCGCTCCAGTCGGTCGAGCGACGTCGGGCGATCCGGCGTCGGTGGAGCGCGCGAGGCGGAAGCTGCCGCTCGGTGGCCCACCGTGAACTCGAGGGCGAACGACTCGAAGTGTGGCGCTGGTCTCGGGAAAGGCTCGGGACCTAACGGACGCGCCCGGCGTGGTCGAGGACCGCGGCGAGGAAGCGACGTCCGTCCCCGATCCCCTCCGGGCCCCCGTTCCGAGACCAGTCGGGGTACTGGGCGCGGAAGAACGATCGCTCGGGGTGCGGCATGAGGCCGAACACGTTCCCCTCGGGGTTCGTGAGTCCGGCGACGTTCCCGATCGAGCCGTTCGGGTTCCACGGGTAGCGCGCGGGTCCCCCGTCGGGGGCGACCCATCGGAACAGGACCTGGCCCGAGGCATCGAGCTCCCGTAGCCGCGCCTCGCCGTCGCCGGCGAGCACGAGCTTTCCCTCCGCGTGCGCGACCGGGATCATGAAACGCGTGCCCCGGGGCGTGTCCCGCAGCGGCGGGAACCGTCCGCCCGACCACTCGAGGAACGTCGGCCGGCACTCGAAGTGTCCGGAGTCGTTCGTGAGAAGGGCGGCCTCGGGCCGGCCGAGGCGGCCCCCGGCATGGCCGGGGAGGAGTCCGAGCTCGACGAAGACCTGGAAACCATTGCAGATCCCTCCGGCGACCCGACCGGATCGGACGAACATCTCGAACTCGTCCCCGATGGCCGCGCGGAGCCGGGCGGCGAAGATCGCTCCCGCCCGCACGTAATCGCCCGCCGAGAACCCGCCGGGGACGAACAGCGCGTCGTAGTCATCGAGGTGACGTCGCTCGTCCGCGCCGACGTCCCGACCCTCGAGCTGTTTCAACGACACGATCTCGGGCTGGGCGCCGAGGGTCGCGAGGGCGACGCGGAGCTCCTCGTCGCAGTTCGTTCCTTCGATCGACAGGATGGCGGCCCGTAGCTTCCGGCGCACCACGGCCGGCCAGCGGGGGCCCGCGCTTAACCGTTGTCGGGCGGCGGCGACACGCCGGCGCCCGGCCCGAGCGGGGGGTCGAGCCGGTAGACGCGGATGGTGGAGCCCGCCTTGACCCGACGTCGGCCGGGGGGGAGCATCGCGTAGGCGGTAGCGCCCGCGAGGCTCGTGATCACGGACGAGCCGCGGAACGTGCTGAATGCCCGACCGTCCCGGAACTCCAGCGGGACGATGGTCGAGAGGCCCGGCGTCATCGCCACCGCGTCGCTGCCGAGCACCGCGGAACCCTCCGTCCAGCCCGGACCGGCACGATGGCCGAGGCGGCGCAGCACCGGGAGAACGAGCCAGTACATGTTCACGAGGCACGAGGTCGGGTGCCCGGGCATGCCAATCACGAGCTTTCCGTGCGCGTCGGCGGCGAGCGTAGGTTTCCCCGCCCGGACCGCGATCCCGTGGAAGAGCACGCGGCCGAAGTGCGGCAGGATCCGTGGCAGGTGGTCGCGCTCCCCGACCGAGCTTCCGCCGGTCGCGAGCACGAGGTCGGAGGTCGCGAGCGCCCGGCGGATCGCGGCCTCGATGCGTCGGGGGTCGTCCGGTAGCGGGGGCTGCGGGCGCGCGACCGCTCCGGCGGCGGTGATCACGGCCGAGAGGGTCGCGTTGTTGCTTTCGTAGATCCGCCCCTCGACCTCGGGGTCTCCGGGGGCGAGCAGCTCGTTACCGTTCGGCACGATCGTCACGACCGGTCGGGCGAAGACACGGACGTAGGGGATCCCGCACGCCGCGAGGGTCCCGAGAGCCGTCGCGGTCAGCCCCTCGCCCCGTCGGACCAGCACCTTGCCTCGAGGGAAGTCGTGGCCGGGTGGGGAGAACCGGTCCCCGGGTGCGACC
Organism: Thermoplasmata archaeon; assembly: GCA_030037855.1. GTDB lineage: Archaea > Thermoplasmatota > Thermoplasmata > Lutacidiplasmatales > UBA184 > Lutacidiplasma. The sequence goes on from JASHPY010000122.1 coordinate 31,488, forward strand.
GGCCGGAAGAGGCGGACGCGATCTCCGGACCGTTCGACCACTTCGAAGATCACGATCGCGTCCGCGCCCCGGGGGAGCGCGCCGCCGGTCGCGATCGCGACCGTCTCCCCGCGGGCCAGACGGCCGGGATAGGCCTGCTCGGCGAACACTTCCCCGACGATCCGCAGCTCGACCGGACGACGACGGCTCGCGCTCCGGGTATCCTCGGTCCGGACCGCGTAGCCGTCCCACGTCGCCCGGGGAAAGCTCGGAACCGGTCGCGTCGCCCGGTAGGTCGCGGCGGCGATCCGACCGAACCCGGCGTCGACCCGGACCCGCTCGGTCCGCTCGACGGGGCGCGCATGAGCAAGCAGCCGGCGGCGAGCCGTCTCGACGCCGATCAGGTGCCCGAACGCATGCATCTCCATGCTCGCGGCTCCCGCCTAACGGGCCCCCTCCAGCCAACGCGCGGCCGCGCGCGTTCCGGCGCGCAGGCAGTCGCGCATCTCCTGCCCTTCGAACCACGCCGCGTAAAAGCCTCCGCGGAACGAGTCGCCCGCGCCGACCTCCGTCCGCACCCGACGAGGTGCGACGGGCGGAACGTGGACGGTGCCGCCTCGATCCCACGACGTGGCCCCGTCGGGGCCTTCGGTACGAACGACCATCGGGACGCGGGCCAGGAGCCCCTCCGGCCGTCGGACGCCGAGGTAGCTCGCGACCTTCGCGATCTCCGCCCGGTTCCCGAACAGGATCTCGCTCCCCGCGAGCAGGGCACGCAGACGTCCTCGGTCCCAGCGATAGAAGACCTCCTGCGCCGGGTCCGCCGCCGCCCGGAGTCCGCGACGTCGTCCCTCGGCGAGGAGGCGGAGCTGGAAGTCCGGGTCGCCGGTCGTGAGGTGCAACCACGAGTACTCGGAGAGCCAGGGTCGATCGGGCCCGCGCGTCGGCGGGTGCCCCATCGGCCCCTGGTCCATCAGCGTGCGCTGACGGGATCGCCGATCCTCGAGGATGTACGCCGTCGGTGTCGGGAGCCCGGTGACGCGCTCGACGCCCCGTAGGTCGATATGCGCTCGCTTGAGTCGCTCCCAGAACGGCCCCGGGAAATCCGGACCCACGCGGGCGACGAGCCCGCTCAGGACGCCGTAGCGGGACGCCGTAAGCACGATGTTCGTGGCCGTCCCTCCGAGCTCCACCCGGTGGGACTCGACCGGCACCGTCCGGTCGTCGGGAGGGAACTCGGGGAGTCGTAGGAAGCGGTCGACGTTGACGTGGCCCGAGACCAAGAGGTCGCGCGCCCGACCGTCGATCCCGGTTCGGGTAGCCATCGGTGCGGGCGAGAGCGACCGGGCGCCTTAGCGCTTCGCGCACGCCGCGCGTGTCGCTTAAGCGGTCCGGCCCCTCCGGCCGCGACCGCCATGCTCGTCGAGGGCGCGATCCTGGATGCCGACGGCGCGCGACCCGGCTACGTGCGGATCCGTCACGGGCGCGTGCGCGAGGTCGGGCAGCGGGGAACCGACTCCCTCCGGGGTCGCGAGCGCCGGATCCGCGGGATCGTCGTCCCCTCGCCGGTGAACAGCCACACGCACCTCGGCGACGCGGTCTCGGTCCGGGAGCCGCCGCCCGGTCCGGTCGCGCGGCTCGTCCGCCCCCCCCACGGCTACAAATTCCGCTTGCTCGCGACGGCGACGCCGGAGGAGAAGCGCCGGGCCCTACGGGGCGCGTTCGCGCGGATGGCGCACGACGGGGTCCGGGCGGTGGTCGACTTCCGCGAAGAGGGGGTCGACGGGGTGAATCTCCTGCGGAACGCGGCGCGTGGCACGGGCCTACGGACCGTGATCCTGGGCCGGCCCCTACGACGCCCGATCGACCGCGCGGAGCTCGCCTCCCTGCTCCGGGTCGCCGACGGGGTCGGTCTCTCGAGCGCCCTCGAGGAGAGCCTCGAAACCCGGAACGCCGTCGCGCGCGCCTGCCGCGCGCGCGGAAAGTACTACGGGTTGCATGCGAGCGAGGCCCGTCGCGAAGCGCCGGACACCTACCTCGCCCCGCGGCCCGACCTCCTGATCCACCTCGCGAAGGCGACCTCGGACGACCTCGCGGTGGTCGCCGACGCCGGGGTCTCGGTCGCGGTCTGCCCGCGGTCGAACGCGCTCTTCGGCCGCCAGCCGGACCTCGCCGCGATGGAGCGAGCGGGCATCTCGATGCTGCTCGGCACCGACAACGCGATGTTCCACGCGCCGTCGATCTGGCGGGAACTCGAGTTCGCGTACGTCGCGACGCGCCTGCGGGGACGGCCGGTCTCGGCGGCGTTCCTCGCGCGCGCCGCGCTCGTCGAGCCGTGGCGCTGGCTCGGCGAGCTGGACGCGGCGCGGGTCGCGCCCGGAATGCCGGTGCCGCCGCTCGTGCTGCGGCTCCCGCCGGACGACCCGGCCTACCAGGTCGTGACGCGCACGACCGAACATCTTATCGTTCCGGTCGAGCCCCGGGGCCGGGCGACGATCGGTCCGTGAAGTACGACGAGCTGTTCGCACTCCTGCGTCGCCGGGGGGTCCTCTGGCCGTCAGCGGAGATCTACGGCGGGGCGCAGGGACTCTACGACTACGGGCCGCTCGGAGCCGCGCTGAAGCGTCGGGTCGAGGAGGCGTGGGCGGCCTGGTTCCTCGGACTCTCGCCCGACTACCACCGGATCGAGCCCGCGGAGATCCTGCCGGAGGCCGTCGTCCGCGCCTCGGGTCACCTCGAGAACTTCACCGATCCCGAGATCGTCTGCGAGCAGTGCCACGCGGCGTTCCGGGCCGACACGATCCTCGAGAAGGTCCGTCCCGAGGGCGTCGACGGGCTCACCCCGACCGAGATCGCCGAGGTCGTCTCCACACACCAGCTCCGCTGCCCGAACTGCGGGTCCCGGGCCCTCGGCGTGCCCCGTGCGTTCAACATGATGTTCGGGGTCGATTTCGGGGTCACCGGGCGCGAGCGGGCGTACCTTCAGCCCGAGACCGCTCAGGCGAGCTACCTTTCGTTCGCCCGCATGTGGGACGTCGGACGCAAGGCGCTGCCGCTCGGGATCGCGGTCGTGGGCAAGGCCTACCGCAACGAGATCGCGCCCCGCCAGGTACTGTTCCGCATGCGCGCGTTCACTCAGGCGGAGCTTCAGATCTTCTTCGACCCGGCCCACTTCGACCTTCCGTTCGACCGGGTGCGGGACGAGTCGCTCCCGGTGCTGCGGGTGCCGCGCCGCGAGGCCGGAGAGGAGTCGCCCGAGTGGGTCCGCGCGTCGGAGCTCGTCGCTCCGGGCGGGCTCCCCGAGTTCTACGTGTACCATCTCGCGCACACCTACCGGTTCTACCGGGACGTGCTGAAGTACCCGATCGACCGGATCCGACTGTTCGAAAAGTCGGACGCCGAGCGCGCGTTCTACAACCGCATCCAGTTCGACGTGGAAGTCCAGCTCGACAGCCTGCACGGGTTCAAGGAGCTCGGGGCGGTGCACTATCGCGGCGACTACGACCTCGGCCGCCACAGCCAGGGGTCGGGTCGAGACCTCTCGGTGACGCTCACGAGCGGGGAGAAGGTGCTTCCGCACGTTCTCGAGCTCACGTTCGGGGTCGACCGGAACGTCTGGGCCCTCGCCGACACGCACCTCTCGAAGGACGGGGAGCGGACCGTCTGGCGGCTCCCCCCGTACCTCGCGCCGGTCCCGGTGGGGGTCTTCCCGCTGATGCCGAAGCACCACTCGGAGTACGCGCTCCGCCTCGCGGACGACCTCGAGCGGGCCGGCGTGGCCGCGCGCTTCGACGACGCGGGCACGATCGGGAAACGTTACGCCCGGATGGACGAGGCCGGTACGCCGTACTGCGTGACGGTCGACGGACAGACGCTCGACGGCGACGCGCGGGACACGGTGACGCTCCGAGACCGGGACTCGAAGGCGCAGGAACGCGTCCGGGCGGCGGACCTCGCCGGGCGCCTCGGTCCGACCCTCCGCCCTCCGAGGCCGCCGCGGGCGTAGCGGTTCGGCCCGTCCCGAGCGAGGAACAACGGATATACCCCGAAACCCCTAGTCGGCGGCAGATGGCGACCGGCGGCGCCCCTCCTCCCCCCCCGAGCGGGGGTTCGAGCCCTCTGTTCCATCGCCAGTCGCGCTGGCTCGGTCAAGGCTACGCCGACATCACGAAGCTTCGCGAACTCGCAGCGAAGCACGACCGGGCGGCCGGACGGAACAACCAGCGGGCCTCGCGGATCAACACCAAGATCGAGAAGCTCCGCCACCAGTCGACCCTCCTGCGCGAGAAGGCCCAGCGGGTGCTCGCGGAGATCCCCGAGATCGAGCAGCAGATGAAGCAGCACGAGCGGGACATCGAAGCCGGCACGAACCGGGCGGGCGGGGCTCCGGTGGGCTCGGACGTCACGAGCCTTCACTACAAGGTCCGCAAACTGCAGCAGAAGATCGTGGACAAGCAGCAGAAGGCGCGGACGCTCGAGCATCGGGCCGCGATGAAGACCCAGAAGACCGCCGAGCTCAAGGTGAAGGTCGACCGGTATCTCGAAGCGGCCCGACTCCAGGAGCAGGAGGCCCTCGCCTATCGACAGCGTGCCGACCGACTTCAGATGATCACCGAGACCGACGTCGCGTCGAATCTGAAGGCGAGTGCCGCGCCCCGCGCGGCGGACGACGGTTCCCGGTCGCCATGAAACTGATCGTCACGGTCGGAATGCCCGGCTCGGGCAAGGACGAGCTGGTCGCCGTCGCGCACTCGATGGGCCTCGCGACCCTCAAGATGGGCGACCTCGTCCGCGACGAGACCCGGCGCCGGGGCCTTCCGCTCACGAACCAGAACGTCGGGCGGGTCGCCTCCGAGGAGCGGGACAAGCACGGCCCCGGCATCTGGGCGCAGCGCGCGCTGCCGAAGCTCACCGAGACCCGCATGCTCGTCGACGGCTGCCGGTCGGACAGCGAGGTCTCGGTCTTCCGTCACAACTTCGGCGACCTGTTCGTCCTCGGGATCTTCGCTTCGCCCGAGACCCGCCACGACCGGCTCGCGTCGCGCCACCGGAGCGACGACGTCGACCTGCAGGACTTCTACGACCGGGACCGACGGGAGCTCAAGTGGGGCATCGGGAACGCCTTCGCGCTCGCCGACGGGATGCTGGTCAACGAAGGGACCCTCGACGAGTTCCGCCGGAACGCCCGGTCGGTCCTCGAGCGGGTGCTCCGACGCGACGACGACTAGTCCTCGCCGATCGGCTCTCGGGCCGAGCCGGCGAGCAACTCTCGGACGCCGTCGAACCGCTCCCGGTCGACGATCAGCGCGACCCGCGAGCGGCTCTGGCCGATCCGCTGGGTGCCCCGGACGAGGTGGCGGTCCCGCGCGCGGGCGAAGTCGCGCGACCCCCGGCCCCCGGCGACCTCTTCGTCCCACTCGATCGCGAACTCATCGGCCGTCGACGGGGTCGGCGGCTTCCGCGAGACGGCCCGCTCCCGCACCGTGCGGCGGACGAGTTCGAGGTAGCCGATGTTCTCGGTGAACAGCCGCGCGGTCCGGTCGTCGCTCGGGTCGAGCGGCTCGACCGCCACGTCGCGGCCCGCGGACCACCGAAGGAACTCGACCCAGATCGGGTTCGGCACGCGCGCCTCGCCGAAACGGCAGAGGCCGCGGACCTCGCTCGTCTCGATCGTGGTCAGCGGTACGAGCGGGTCGGCCTCCGACTCGACGAAGTAGCGTCGCAGGGAGCCGAGCTCTTCGAGCGAGAGGCCGAGCCCCACGACCTCGGGGCCGAACGACTCGAGCGCGGCGAGCACCGGCCCGACCTCCGCCACGAGCCCCCGGACCGGCGCGAGCAGGAGGACGTCCGCCCCGGCGCGGAGGCGCTCGGACTTCACGGGCCTTCGCGCTCCGACAGCTCCTCGATCAGATCGTCCCGGTCCCGGTGGCGTTTCAACTCGGAGACGTTCAGGATCGGCAGCCCGAGGATCGACGGGCGGTGCACCGACTCGGGGACCACGAACATCGCGTGGCCCTCGGCGACGCGTGCGAGTCCGTGGAGGATCTCGGCCCGGTGGAGCGCGGCCCGCAGGCTCCCGACCGAGGCGAGCAGGATCTCGGGGGTGCGGGTGAACGCGTCGAACGGGGCGCGGACGGTCACGACGACCTCGAGCCCCATGTCGTCGAGCTGGTCGAGCACGCCGTCGCGGAGCGGGTCCCCCGTGCGCGCGCGCGCGCGGGGAGCGCCCTTCGCTCCGGGCGCCGCCGGGCGGTCCGCGGCGCCCCCGGGTCCGGGGCGGCGGGCGGGACGTTCGAACAGCTCGATCGGGCGAACGATCGGTTCACCGAAGAATGACTCGATCCGCTCGATCACGCCGAGCTCGGCCCCGGCGCCTTCCTCGTACAGCTGGATCGCGCGACGCGAGACCCCGGCGACTCCCGCGAGCGTTCCGAGCGAGAGCCCGCGCGCTTGACGGAGCAGTCGGAGTCGGACGCCGTCGACCCGGGCGAACGTGCCGCCCGGGCTCGCGTAAAGGAACGGCGGGAGCGCCTTGTCGAGGTACTCCTGCAGCGTCTCCTCGCTGACGATCGGTACCCCGTAGCGGGTGTAGACCACTCCCGGGTCGAGCTCCGAGGACCCGGACGTCTGCCCGATCACGAGCGCGAGCGCGGGAAACAACCGCCCGAGCTCGAGGATCCGCGACGCCTCTTCGGCGTCGAGCGCGTCGATGTTCTTCAGCACCTTGATGAGCAAGAGCGTCGAGTCGCGGCGCGCGGCCAGGTCGAAGCTCGACGGACGGACGCCGTGCGTGTCCGCCACGTAGAACCCCGCGCGCTCGAGGACCTGCTGGAGATGCTGGATCCAGCGCTCCCGCGAACGCGACGCCATGACCCCCCCGATATCGAGAGTTCCCCCCTATTTGAAGTGGGTCCTTTTTTCTGACGGGCGGCCCGATAGGGAAACGGGCGCCCCCCGTGCGAAGCGTCTTGCCCCGGGGCCGGCTCGTGCGCGCATGGACGTTCCGTTGCGTCCGATCCCGGACGCGCCGGCACTCGTCCTGGGAGACGCGACCGGCGGTCGGGACCGGACCGTGATCGTCGCCGACCTGCACCTCGGCCTCGGCGGCACGCCCGAGCGACCGGGCGGGCCACCCGAGGCGTCGGACGAGGGGATGGCGGCCCGGCTGGTCGAACTCCTCGAGTCGACCCGCGCGCGCTCGCTCGTGATCGCCGGCGACGTGAAGCACCCGATCGTCGGTGCCCCACCCCCGCTACGGCCGGTGTTGTTCCGCTTCTTTTCGCATCTACTCCGGAAGGGGTACACGGTGGACGTCGTGCTCGGCAACCACGACGTGGGGCTCACCCGCCACCTTCCCCGAGAGGTCAACGTCCATCCACCGAGCGGCGTCGTGCGGGAGGGCGTCGGGATCTTCCACGGCCACCGATGGCCGTCGAACGCGGTGCTGCGCGCGCCCCGGCTCGTGGCCGGGCACCTCCACCCCGGATTCCGACTCGCCCCGACGACGGACGACCCCGCGGGGAAACGCCCCTGCTGGGTCCGCGTGGAGGTCGCGCCGCCACCGCCCACGCACGTTCGACGCCGACGGCGGCACGCCGAGCTCCGCGCCCGGGAGATCGTGATCGTTCCCCCCTTCAACCCTCTCTCGGGGATCGAAGCGCTGAACCGGCAGCGACCCGCCCGGGGCCGCTCGTTCCTCTTCGGACGGTTCCTCTCGCGGGGAGTCGCGCGCGCGTACCTGCTGGACGGCACCGACCTCGGCGTGATCCCTACGGATTCGCCGCCGCGCCGCGCGACCGGAGCGACGACGCGATCTCGCTCGGGTCAGTGACCGGCGGCGCGCACGTCCGGCCGAAACAAACCAGCGCCCGTTCGGCGGTCGTACCGCTCGACATGGCGAGCTCTTCCGGAAGCGAGAACGGGGCCGGCGGCGTGCCGCGGAACAGCCAGACGTTCGGGTGCCAAGCACGCTGGGCGGCGCGAGCGAGCTCGTCGGCCCGCGGTCCCGTGCCCTCGATGACCACGGTCGCGGACTCCGTCAAGGAGAGCCCGGCCGCCAGCGCGGAGCCGGACGCGAACAGCCCGGCGGCGCCGAGACGCGCCGCGACCGGAGCGAGGAGCCGGGAGGCCTTCTCTCGCCAGCGGTCGTCCTTCAGGAGGGATGCAAGCCGAAGGAACGCGAGCGCCGCCCCGGCGTTCGACGAGAGATGCGGGCTGTCCTCGAGCGGGTAGCTCGGCTCCGCGAGCGCGGGCAGCGGCGCCCCGTCGTAAAGCCGCGGAGCGACGTCTCGGAGTACCCCATCCTCGCCCCGGAACTCGCGGTCGACGAGCTCGAGGAGTCGGACCGCGGGCGCGACGTACGTTGGGTCGGCGGTCACCCCCGCCAGCTCGACGAGCCCCGCGGCGAAGGCGACCTGGTCCTCGAGGAGGCCGAACCCCTTCGGCCCGGCCGAGTCGAGGTGATGAGCGATCCCCTGCTCCGGCCGATACGCCTCGCGAAGGAATCGGTCGGCCGCGCGTCGCGCCTCGGTCAAGATCGCCGAGTCGTTCAGGAACGACCCCGCTTTCGCGAGCGCTCCGATGAAGTGCCCGTTGATGTCCGAGTAGAGCGCCCGGTCGACGAGCGGGGTCGGTCGGCTCGCGCGGACCTCGCGGAGCCGCTCCACGACCCGCGCGAAGGTCGCGTCCGGCTCGGCCCCGAGCGACAGTCCGGCGGCCGCCTCTCCGGGCGGGACCATCCGGTAGAGCACGTTCCGGTCCGGGTCATGATGCATGCGCCCGTCGGTGCCGACTCCGAAGCAGCGGGCCGCGAACCGGAACTCCTCCGGAGCGAGTGCGGCCTTCAGTTCCCCGCGGGTCCAGGTGAAGTAGTCCCCGTCGTCGCCCGGGGCGTTGTCGGCGTCCTGGCTCGCGCCGAATCCCCCCGCGGGGTCCCCGAGCACCCCCCGGACCCACCCGACGATGCCGCGCACGGTCTCCTCGAACCGCGGCTCGGAGAACCGCTGAGCCCCCTCGACGTAGGCCGCGAGCAGCGCCGCGTTGTCGACTCCCATCTTCTCGAAGTGGGGGATGTGCCAGCCCTCGTCGACGGAGTATCGGTGGAATCCTCCGCCCACCTGGTCGTACATCCCGCCGTCGGCCATCCGAAGGAGCGTGTCCCGGGCCCGGTCCGCGCTCGCGGGCGCTCCGTTCGCGAACGAGTCCCAGAGCAGGAACGATACCGCGGTCGGGTGGGGGAACTTAGGCGCCATCCCGAAGCCGGCGTGCACCGGGTCGTACGACGCCAGGATCGCGGCGCGAACCCCCGAGACGAACTCGGAGGTCGCCGGCACCGACGACGCGCGTCGCTCGCGCATTCGCTCGAGCGCGTCGCGGACCCCGTCCGCGTTCTGCCGGATCCGCTCGGGCTCCTCCGTCCAGAGCCGCGCGACCTCCGCGAGCACCCGTCGGAACCCGGGCCGTCCGTGGCCGTCGGTCGGCGGGAAGTAGGTACCTCCGAGAAAGACCTCCCCGTCGGGCGTGAGGAAGCCGGTGAGCGGCCAGCCGCCCTCGCCGGTGAGCGCGTTCACCTGCCGCTGGTAGCGCCGGTCGACCTCGGGGTTTTCGTCCCGGTCGACCTTGACGGCGACGAAGTGCTGCCGGAGGAGGCGGGCGACCTCGCCGTCCGAGTACGTTCCCTCGTCCATCACGTGGCACCAGTGGCACCACGACGCGCCGATGTCGAGGAGGATCGGCCGGCCCGTGCGCTTCGCGAGCTCGAACGGCTCGGGGCCCCATGGGTGCCACTCGATCGGCTGCTCGGCCGCGCTGCGTAGGTAGGAGGAGGTCGACTTCGCGAGCCTCCAACCGCCCGTCGCCCCGGGTGCGTCGGACGACATGGTCGTCACGGGCGATCGTCGCAGATAGTGTTGGCGTGCACGCCGCGCGGAGCTGAGTTGGGGGCAGGCACGCCACGTAATCCGCTGACGGACGCGTTACTGCCCTCGGTCTCGTTATAAAGGGGACCCGAGTGCCCGCGCCGGGGCGCCCGGATGGAGATGCAACCCGGCCAAATGGCCTACGACCGGGCGATCACCGTATTCTCTCCGGACGGCCGGCTGTTCCAGGTCGAGTACGCCCGGGAAGCGGTCCGCCGGGGGGCCACGACCGCGGGGGTCGTCTACTCCACCGGGGTCGTGCTCATCGCCGACCGCCGGATTCCGAACCCGAAGCTCGCCGAGGCGGCCAGCCTCGAGAAGATCCACCAGATCGACGAGAACATCGCGTGCGTCTCGGCCGGCCTCGTCGCCGATGCGCGCGTCCTCGTCGACTACGCGCGGCTCTCCGCGCAGATCAACCGCGTGACGTACGCCGAGCCGATGACGGTCGAGTTGCTCGTCCGCCGGATCTGCGACTACAAGCAGCAGTACACCCAGTTCGGCGGGGTCCGTCCGTTCGGGACCGCGCTCCTCGTCGGCGGATACGACGACGCGGGAGTGCACCTGTTCGAGACCGAACCGTCGGGCTCGCTCACGAGCTTCCGCGCCGCGAGCACCGGCGGGAACAAGGGGCCGGTGATGGAGCTGTTCGAGCAGAAGTACCGCGCGGGCATGGACCGCGATACCGCGATCCTCTTGGCGCTCGAGGGCCTCCGCGCGGGGCTCGATGAGGGCGGAAGCCTCGCGCAGGTCGAAATCTGCACGGTCGAGGTCGGCGGCGGGATGACCCGGCTCTCCGCGGACGACATCCAGAAGTACGTCGCCCGCCTCCCGGCGGCCGGTGGGTCGGGCCGGGCCGGTAAGTCCTAGGCGCCCCCCGCGCGAGGGGACTCGCTCCGATGGTGAAGGTCGAGGACGCGGTGATCGCCCGCTGGGAGTCGGGCGGCTCGCGTTTCGAGGTTCTCGTCGATCCGGCGGCAGTTCAGGAGCTCAAGGACGGCAAGGACGTCGACCTCGCGGACAAGCTGGCGCTCGACCAGGTGTTCAAGGACGCCAAGCGGGGCGACAAGATCTCGGAGGAGCACCTCGAGAAGACGTTCCACACGCGCAACCTCGCGGCGATCGCGAAACAGATCGTGCTGAAGGGCGAGGTCCAGGTCACGACCGAGCAGCGTCACCAGCTCCAGGCCGCGAAGCTGCGTCAGATCGTGGCGACGATCGCCCGGAACGCGATGAACCCGCAGACCGGCGCCCCCCATCCGCCGGCGCGGATCGAGGCGGCGATGGTCGAGGCGAAGGTGCACGTCGACCCGTTCCGACCGGTCGACGCGCAGGTGCAGGAAGTGATCCAGAAACTCCGCCCGCTCTTGCCGATCCGGCTCGACGTGGTGAAGGTCCGGGTCAAGCTCCCCGCGCAGCACTACCCCCGCGTCATCGGCGACCTCAAGGGACTGGGTCGCCTCCTGGACGAGCAGTGGCTCGGCGACGGGTCGTGGAGCGGAGTGCTCGAGATCCCCGCCGGCGTCCAGACGGAACTCTACGAGAAGCTGAACGCCCGCACGAAGGGCGCGGCCGAGACCGCTTTGGTTAAATAGCCTACCTCCGTCGCGCGCCGCGGTGCAGCGAGAAAAATGGGTGGTAGCCATCGTACGGGCCCCCGGCGACGGGGCCGCGGGGGCTCGTCCCCGCATCCCTCCGGGGATCGGGTACTAGTCCTTCCGGGCGAGGAGATCCCGAGCCAGGGCTTGAAGCCCGGGCCCGGTACTTACCGCGTCGGCGGCAAGGTCTACGCGAGCATTCTCGGGCTGCTGTCCCCCCGTCCTCCGTTCGTCCAGGTGATCCCGCTCTCGGGGCGGTACATTCCGAAGCCGAACGACGTCGTCATCGGCACGGTAACGGACGTCCAGGGAACGTTCTGGCTCCTCGACATCGGCGCCCCGCGCTGGGCGCCCCTCCACATGACCGGCACGCCGTGGAAGGTGGATGTCGGGGAGACCGAGCGCTACCTGCGGGTCGGCGAGTCGGTCGTTGTGCGCGTGGAGAACCTCGACCCGACGGGTCGGATCGGCGTGACGATGCTCGGCGAGGGGCTCGGAAAGCTCGAAGGCGGGTCGATCGTGCACGTCTCGCCCGCTCGCGTTCCGCGCGTCGTCGGGCGGAACGGCTCGATGATCGAGACGATCACGCGGCATACGGGAGCCCAGGTCGCGGTCGGCCAGAACGGCCGGATCTGGGTCGACGGCGCCCCCGAGGCGATCCACCGGGTCCGGGAGGCGCTCCGAATGATCTCGGAGGACGGACAGCGCCGGGGTCTTACCGAGCGGGTCGACAGCTACCTCAAGTCGACCAGCCGGTCGCGCGACGAAGGGGTCGAGGAGCCCCCGCGGGAGCACGCGCACCGAGACGCGCCCGCGCAGGACTTCGCGTCGTCCCCTCCGCCGACGGACTCGGGCGAGGGCCCGGACGACGAGCGGTTCGACGGCGAGAACAACTAGAGTTCCAGGAGTGAAGCAACATGGGAAGCGTAGGAGCGAAGGACGTCCCGGTCCTCCTGAGCCCGGAAGGGCTCCGGGTCGACGGGCGACGCGTGAACGAGTTGCGGCCGATCAAGATCACGGCCGGGGCGCTGAAGCACGCCGACGGTTCGGCGTTCGTCGAGTGGGGGCAGAACAAGGTGATGGCCGCGGTCTACGGACCGCGCGAGGTCCATCCCCGCCACCTCCAGCAGAACACGAAGGCCGTCATTCAGTGCAAGTACAACATGGCCGCGTTCTCGGTGGACGAGCGGAAACGCCCGGGCCTCGACCGACGGTCCCAGGAGATCTCGAAGGTCATCGCCGAGGCGTTCGAGTCGGTCGTCTTCGCCGAGGAGTTCCCTCGTACGAGCATCGACATCTACATCGAGGTCCTTCAGGCGAACGCGGGCACGCGCTGCGCGGGCCTCGTCGCGGCGTCCGTGGCGCTCGCCGACGCGGGCATCCCGATGGCCGACCTCCTGCCGGCGGTCGCGGTCGGTAAGGCGGGCGGCGCGATCATCCTCGACCTCAAGAAAGAGGAGGACAACTTCGGCGAAGCCGACCTCCCGATGGCGCTCGTCCCGCAGTCGGGCCGCCTCGTGCTCCTCCAGATGGAGGGTCACATGACGCGTGACGAGCTCGCGACCGCCCTCGACCTGGGGGTCCAGGGCTGCCGGGGCATCTACGAGGTCATGAAGCAGGCGCTCCGGGACCGCTATTCGGTCGCGCCGGCGGCGGAGGCGGGCGCATGAGCGAGGAGGTCACCGCCGAGATCCTCACGACGCACGTCCTCGACCTCGCGGCGCACGGAAAGCGCCTGGACGATCGCGGACCGGACGAGTATCGCAAGATCACGGTCGAGCCCGGATTCGTCACGACCGCGGACGGCTCGGCGCTCGTGCGGATCGGGGACACCGCGGTGCTCTGCGGGATCAAGCTCGAGCCCGGGAAGCCGTTCGCGGACACCCCGAACGCCGGGGTCCTCACGACCAACGCCGAACTGATCCCGCTCTCGAGCCCGGTCTTCGAGCCGGGACCTCCGCAGCCGGGCGCGATCGAGGTCTCCCGCGTGGTCGACCGCGCGATCCGCGCGGCCGAGACGATCGACCTCACCCGCCTATGCGTGACGCCCGGCGAGAAGAGCTGGGTCTGCTACGTCGACATCCACGTCCTCGACCACGGCGGGAACCTGATCGACGCCGCGCAGCTCGCCGCGCTCGGCGCGCTCACCCACGCCACGATGCCCGCGAAGCGGTTCGGGATCGCGGAGGCCGACTACCCGCTCGAGGTCGTTCACTACCCCGTCGAGTGCACGTTCGTGCGACTCGGCGAGGCGATCGTCGTCGACCCGACGTTCGACGAGGAGCGCGCCGCCCAGGGGCGGGTCACGGTCGCGACCGACGAGACCGGTCGGATCGTCGCGATGCAGAAGGGCCTCGTGGGCGCGTTCTCCCCCGACGACATCAAGACGACGGTCGAGCGCGCGTTCCACCACGGGGAGCGCATGCGCGCGATCGCGCGCGGGGTCGGCGCATGAGCAAGCGCACGAAGAAGGTCGGTGCGACCGGCTGGATGGGGCCCCGCTACGGGATCCGCATCCGCCGCCGGGTGCTCGAGATCGACCGGAACCGGGGGAAGGCAGCGGCGTGCCCGCGGTGCTCGACGGTCACGCTCCACCGCGTCGCGAGCGGCATCTTCGAGTGCCGACGCTGCGGGACGCGCTACGCGTCCAACGCCTACGTCTTCCAGGCGCCGCCGGCGATCACCCGGGCGACCAAGGTCGCCGGGGCCGACAACGCTTAATCGAGACGCGCGGCTCGGGAAAGGCACATGTTCCGATGTATCCGCTGCGGGGAGGCGCTCCCCTCGGACGCGAACCTCTTCGGCGTCCGGTGCGACAACTGCGGGGGAAAGATCTTCACCAAGGAGCACCCGAACGTCAAGAAGGTGCTGAAGGCCCGCTGACCGCGGGCGCGACCGGACTCTCGATCTCCACCCAGTTCCCGTCCGGGTCCTCCACGAACCCGATCCAGTATCGCCCGGCCTCGAGCCACGGCTCGATCGCGACCTTCGCCCCCATCGCGCGGAGCTTCTCGATGGTCGCGCGCGCGTCCGCGACGTCGAACCCGAGATGGTCGAGGCCCTCGCCGGGGGTGTACGGGACGGCGAACCGGGAGTCGCTCGGGTAGAGGTTCAGCTCGAGCTCGGCGTGCGACTCGGGGTCGCGGAGGCCGACGAACGTGCCCCCGTGGCTCATCGTCCCTCGCCCCTTCTCGACCAGGCCGAGGCCCTCGCAGTAGAACCGGATCGAGCGGGAGAGGTCCGTGACGCGGAGGCCCGTGTACGTGAGACTCATCGACCGACCGCCGCGAGCGCCACGCGGTCGTAAGCGTTGCCGGGGGCCGGCCCCGGGACGGTCGGCGTCCCGAGGCGGGCGGCGCCTCCTCGACTCGGCCGCGGCCCCGGAATCCGGCCCACCAGCCTTTATCCGACGGCCCCGTCGGCCGCCCGTGACGACGCCGACCGTCACCTTCCTCGGCGGAGTGCGCGAGATCGGCGGCAACAAGATCCTCGTGGAGGACGGACCGGACCGGATCCTGTTCGACTTCGGTCCGTCGTTCTCTCCGCGCCTGGAGCAGTTCTACGTCGACTTTCTCCAGCCCCGGACGGCGAGCCCCGTGCAGGACCTCCTCGAGTTCGACCTTCTCCCGCGGATCGAGGGGCTCTACGCTCGCGAAGCGCTCACCGACTCGGACATCGCTTATCGGGCTCCCGAGGTGCACGGCGTGTTCATCTCGCACGCCCACGCCGACCACGCGGGGTACCTGAAGCTCATCGACCCGGAGATCCCGGTGCACGTCGGTCCGGGCACGCGACGGCTTCTCGCCGCGATCGACGCGACGTCTCCTTCGATGAAGTACGGCGACCACCGATGGACGACCTTCGAGGACCGGGTCCCGATCCGCATCGGTCGGCTCGAGGTCGTGCCGTACCCCGTCGACCACTCGATCCCGTTCGCCTACGGTTTCCTGATCCGGACCTCCGAGGGGACGATCGCCTATACCGGCGATTTCCGGCAGCACGGCCCCCGGGCCGCGGACACGCACGCGTTCCTCGAGGCCGCGGCGGCCGAGAAGCCCGTCGGGCTGATCATCGAGGGGACCCGAGCCGGACCGGACCCGCGACGCGACCTCAGCGAAGGCGACGTGCGCGGGGGCGTCGACCGGATCCTCGAGAAGTCGGACTCCCTGGCGGTCGCGTGTACCTACCCGCGGGACGTCGACCGGTTGCGGACGCTCTACGAGGCGGCGCGGGCCGCGGGGCGCGACCTGCTCGTCTCGCCTCGGACCGCCTACCTTTTCGACCAGATCGCCCCGCTCTTTCCCGCCGGCACGGTGCCGACCGTCGGTCGTACGCCCGGTCTCTCGGTGTACGCGCGCAAGCGACGACGGACCTTCCGCTGGGAGGAGCCGTACCTGGCGGAGGCGCTCGGTGCGGAGGCGGTCCGGGCGCGCGGGCGCGGGTGCCTCCTCGCGCTCGACCAAATGCACTTCCCGGAGCTGATCGACCTGCGGCCGCCGGCGGGCAGTCCGTTCATCCACTCGATGAGCGAACCGTTCTCGGAGGACGACGTGGAGGACCAGGTCCTCCACAACTGGCTCGAGCACTTCGGGCTCGCCTTCCACCAGATGCACGCGAGCGGCCACGCTTCCGGCCCCGAGCTTCTCGATATCGTTCGCGCGACCGGCGCCGCGCGGGTCTACCCGATCCACACCGAGCATCCCGAAGCGTTCCGGAAAGCGGGCTCGGCCGTCCGCCTCCCCGAGCTCGGGACCGCGTACCCGATCGAACGCCCGTGACCCCGTCGCAGAGGGATTAAGCGGCGGCGCCCCTCTCGGCGCGAGCGTGACGGACGAGCGGCTCGCGACGGGCGTCGCGTCGGTCGACCGACTGCTCGGGGGCGGGCTCGAGGCCGACTGCGTCACCGAGATCTACGGGGAGGGCGGCAGCGGCAAGACGCTGTTCTGCCTCGAGGTCGCGACGCGGGTCGCGCGCGAGGGCCGCTGGGTGTTCTACATCGACACCGAGGGCGTGAGCGTGGACCGACTGCGGGCGATGGCCGGCGACGACCTCGAGCGGATCCTCAAGCGCTTCCTTCTCTCGACCCCGAAGAGCCTCGAGGAGCAGGGCCGGGCGGTCGCGACCGCCTGCGCGCTCGCGCGGGAGGGGAAGCGACCGGTCGGCCTGGTCGTCGTCGACTCGGCCACGTTCTACTACCGGCTCTCGCTCTCCGGCTCCGACGAGGACGACGCGCGCCAGGCGCTGAGCCTCGAGCTCGCGGACCTGGTCGTGACCGCGCTCGCCGCGCACGTGCCGGTGCTGATCACGAACCAGGTGTGGCGCAACGTCCGGGACGGTACGCTCGAGCCGCTCGGCGGGTCGTTCGTTAACCATGCGGCGAAGACGATCCTCCGGCTCGACCGGCTCCCGGGCCCTCGGCGTCGCGCCGTGCTCATCAAGCACCGAGCGCTTCCCGAAGGCACCGCCGAGTTCCGCATCACCGTCCGGGGGCTCGAGGGACCCGTTCCCTCGGAGCGTTCCACGGTCCCTCCCTCCCCGTGACTGGAACCCAGATAAACCGGGACGACCTGCGAAACGGGATGACGGAGCCGGTCGAGTTCGCGGACGTTCCGACGCAGATCGGCACCTTCCGCATCGCCTACCAGGGGTCGACCGTGCGGGTGGTCGACCTCTTGGAGCAGGGACGCAAGCAGACGGGCACCCCCATCGGGGCCGTCCGGCGGAAGCCGCCGTTCCCGGCGGCGAGCCCCCCCCGGCAGCTCCAGGAGTACTTCCGTGGGCACCGCGCGGCGTTCGACCTCGACGTCGATCCGGACACCACTTCGGACTTCGACCGGAAGGTCTGGAAGATCCTCCGGGCCGTTCCGGCCGGGAGAACGATCAGCTATTCGGAGCTCGCCCGGCGGTCGGGCCACGCCGGCTCGGCCCGCGCCGTCGGAGGCGCGATGGCGCGAAACCCCATCCCGATCGTGATCCCCTGCCACCGCGTCGTGGGTACCGAGGGCTCGATCACGGGCTTCGGCCTCGGGCTGTGGCGAAAGCGCTGGCTCCTCGACCTCGAGGGAGCGTGGCCGATTCGGTCCCGGTCCGCCGAAGGACCGAGCCATCGGGGCCAGCGGACCCTGGACGAACTCGACGACGCGTCCGAGCGACGACCCCGGGCGCATTAGCTACTACTCATTGTAGTAGCTAGTTCGGGTTCAAGCTACGTGCCCCGTAGTAGCTTACCGACGAACATACTACACACCGTAGTAGGTTGTCGAAACTACCTACTACCGATTGTAGTAGGATGGCGTCCTCGGAACGGCTCCGAGCTCA
>JASHPY010000123.1 GCA_030037855.1 Thermoplasmata archaeon
CCTCTCCGTCGTCCAGTTGCAGGCGTTCCTCCAAACCTGCCAGACGGGAGCGTGCGTGATCCCTTGGTGGCAACTCCTGTTCCCCGGCTTAGCCCTGTTCCTCTACGCGATCAGCGTCAACTTCCTGTCGGACGGACTGCGCGACGCGCTCGACCCCCGGCTGCGGAGGTGAAGCGCGGACCCGATGGCGACCAGCATCCTACCGTCCGTGCCGGAGCCGCTCGCGGAGGAGTCCCCCCCGCTCGTGGAGGAGGCTGCACCGGCCGCCGGCGCCCCGAACGGGGGCGACGT
Source organism: Thermoplasmata archaeon (assembly GCA_030037855.1). GTDB lineage: Archaea > Thermoplasmatota > Thermoplasmata > Lutacidiplasmatales > UBA184 > Lutacidiplasma. Next base: position 292 of record JASHPY010000123.1, read on the forward strand.
GATCCTCTCGATCAAGGACCTCAAGACGTACTTCTACACCTACGACGGAGTCGTCAAGGCGCTCGACGGCGTCACGCTGAAGATCCGCAAGGGCGAGACGACCGGCCTCGTCGGCGAGACCGGGTGCGGCAAGAGCGTCACTGCGTTCTCGGTCACGCGGCTGATCGCGGACCCTCCGGGCCGCGTGATGGACGGGAAGATCATGTTCAACGGGGCGAACCTCTTGTGGCGCCTCGAGAGCGAGGCCAAGTTCATCCCGAAGCCGGGCACGCCCCGGGTGAAGGTCCAGCGCAAGTACTCGCGGGTCCGCGCGGCGGACCTGCGGATGAACTCGGTCCGGGGCCGCCACATCGCGATGATCTTCCAGGAGCCGTCGCAGGCGATGAACCCGGTCTTCTCGATCTCGAACCAGCTGTCGGAGGTGCTCCTGCTCCACCGCGGGCTCCAGATCATCGACTCGATGCTCGCGGCGCGCACGGAGGGGCCCGAGGTCGCGGCGGCGGTCGACGCGGTCGTGGGCGCGACCGCGCGGCGCCAGCGCGAGGAGCTGATCTCGGCGGCGAAGCATCTGGGGGAAGTCACCGGGTCGCCGAGCTTCGGCACGGAGATCTATCACACGGCCCGCGCTTCGACGCCCGGCGCGGACGACCTGAAGCCGCGCATCCTCCGGGCGATGCGGCGCCTTCGGCTCGGCTCGAACCAGCGGCGCTACCTCGCCCATCGCCGCCGTCGCATCGAGCTGCAGAACCAGCTCGCCGAGGTCGCGCTCGAGGAGATGCGCTCGGAGAGCCCGAAGAACGCCGATCGACGCCGGCTCCAGCGCAAGCTGTTCTCGGAGCGCCTCCGCCACTTCTACTACGGGTTCTGGGGCATCCGGTCGCGGGTCCAGCGGCCGCTGACGGTCGAGACGTTCTGGCGCTCGGTCCGCCTCCTGGAAGGGGTGTCGATCGCGAACCCGGCCCAGGTCGCGCGGGGGTACCCGCACGAGCTGTCCGGCGGAATGCTCCAGCGCGTGATGATCGCGATGGCGCTCTCCTCGGACCCGGACGTCCTGATCGCGGACGAGCCGACGACCGCGCTCGACGTGACGATCCAGGCGCAGATCCTCGAGTTGATGCGGGACTTGAAGGAGCGCGTCGGCACGTCGATCCTCCTGATCACGCACGACCTGGCCGTGATCGCGGAGGTCGCCGACCGGGTCTGCGTGATGTACGCCGGCCAGATCGTCGAGCAGGGACCGGTCCAGGACGTCTTCCGCCGCCCGCTGCACCCCTACGCGCAGGGGCTGCTCGCATCGATCCCGCGCTTCGACCAGCCCGACAAGGAGCTCCAGTCGATCCCGGGCTCGGTGCCGAACCTGATCACGCCGCCGAGCGGCTGCCGGTTCCACCCGCGGTGCCCGCACGCGATGCCGGTCTGCAAGGGCGAACGTCCGCCGATGACCGTCGAGGGACCCGATCACACCGTAGCGTGTTATTTATACACGGGGCCGGTCGCGGCGGATTAGCCGAGCGGGGGAATCCGTTTCGATGGAATCCGGCACGGGCTCCACGGTGCTCGCGGTGCGTAACCTCCGCAAGCACTTCCCGATCAAGGGAGGCCTCCTGTCGACCCAGATCGGGGCGGTCCGCGCGGTCGACGGCGTCAGCTTCGACGTCGAACAGGGGGAGACCGTCGGGCTCGTCGGCGAGTCCGGCTGCGGCAAGACCACGGTCGGCCGCCTCCTGCTCCGCCTGATCCCCCCGACCGGCGGCCACACGTTCTACCGGCCGCCGGACGAGGCGCTCGCGCAGATCAACCGCCTCTACTCGACCTTGCGGCCGTTCGCGAACCAGATCGACGACGGTCGCCGTGCGCTCTCCCCGCGCGCGAAGGAGGCGCTCGCCCAGCTCGACGTCCTCGCGAACGACTACTCGCTCTACCGCAAGTCCCGGCGCGAGATGCACGAGCTCCGGGGCAAGCTGCAGATCGTCTTTCAGGACCCGTTCAGCTCGCTGAGCCCGCGGATGCTCGTGCGCGACATCATCTCCGAGCCGCTCGCGATCCACCACTCGGGCACCCGCGCCGAGCGGTACCGACGCGCCTCGGACCTCTTGCGCCAGGTCGGCCTGAACCCGGAGCACGAGTGGCGGTTCCCGCACGAGTTCTCGGGCGGCCAGCGGCAGCGGATCGGGATCGCCCGCGCGCTCGCGCTGCGACCGGACTTCATCGTGCTCGACGAGCCGACGAGCGCGCTCGACGTGTCCGTCCAGGCGCAGATCCTGAACATCCTCCGCCAGCTCCAGGCCGAGCAGCGGCTCTCGTACCTGTTCATCTCCCACCACCTCTCGGTCGTGCGGGCGATCAGCCAGAAGGTCGTCGTGATGTACCTCGGCCGCGTGGTCGAGCGCGCGCCGACCGACCAGCTGTTCACCCGGCCGATGCACCCGTACACCCAGGCGCTCCTCTCGGCGATCCCGATCCCCGACCCCGAGCTCAAGCGGGAGCGGATCGTGCTGAAGGGCGACGTCCCGAGCCCGGCCGCGCCGCCGCCCGGCTGCCACTTCCACACCCGGTGCCCGGCGGTGATGCCGGTCTGCTCCAAGGTCGACCCCCCGCTCCTCGAGGTGCGGCCGAATCACTTCGTCGCCTGCCACCTCTACCCCCAGGCGATCTCGGTGCCGACGTCCGACGCCGTTCCGGCGTCCGAGCCGATGGCGGAGCCGGTGGCTCCGTCGGCGTCGTAGCGGCCCGAGCGGGGACGGATGACGCCCGTTCCGACCGACCTGCCGGCGACCGATCCCGGCGAGCTCCCGGACCCGTCGGGGGAGTACGCGTTCGAGCAGCACTACGACCGCGTCGCCCTGGAGAAGGAGGCGGCGCGGCGCGCGCCCGACATCCCCTGGGCGACGTGGTGGTTCCGCTCCGGCTCGAAATGGTACGTCGGGCTCGGCTTCCTGATCCTGGACGTTTGGCTCTTCGCGAGCGTCCTCCCCTGGATCGGGCTCGGGCTGGCGATCGTCACGACCGCCGTCGCGCTCTACGCCGAGTTCCTGCTCTACCGCTATCTCTACTTCCTGCCCGGCGACGACGACGAGCCCCGGCGGGGACCGTTCCGCCCGACGTGGACCCGGCCGGTCGAGTACGGGCGGTGGACGGCGGAGGGCGCGGCCGTGCGGGCGGGCGGTACGGTCGTGACGCCCGAGGCCGGACCGGACCCCAAGGAGTTCCTCTGAGCCCGCGCCGGCCGGTACCTAAATACCGGAGCCGGATGGTCCGATCGTGCCGACTCCCCCTCGCCGGCTCCGGCTCGCCCCGTCGCTCCTGAGCGCCGACTTCGCGGCGCTGGGGGAAGCGGTCCGCGCGGCCGAGTCCGGCGGGGCGGACGCGCTGCACCTCGACGTGATGGACGGCCACTTCGTGCCGAACATCTCCTTCGGGCCCGCGCTCGTCGCGGCGGTGCGGGCCCGGACGCGCCTGCCGCTGGACGTCCACCTCATGATCTCGGACCCGCTCCGCTACCTCGAGGCGTTCCACCGCGCGGGCGGCGACACGCTCGTCTTCCACGTCGAGGCGGACGCGGACCCCGAGGAGGTCGTGCGTCGCGCGCGCGCCCTCGGCGCCGCGGTCGGCGCCGCCGTACGGCCCGCGACGCCGCTCGCGGCGCTCGATCGGGTGTTCGACCGGCTCGACCAGGTCCTCGTGATGAGCGTCCACCCCGGTTTCTCCGGCCAGTCGTTCCTCCCCGAGGCGCTCCCGAAGCTGCGGGAGGCGCGCGCGCGCCTCGATCGCGACGGACACGATACCGACCTCTCGATCGACGGCGGGGTCACGGCGGCGACCGCGGTCGACGCCGCGGCGGCGGGCGCGACGTTCTTCGTCTGCGGCAACGCGGTGTTCGCGGGCGGCGAGGTCGCCGGGAACCTCGCGCGCCTCCGCTCGGCGGTCGAGGAGGGGGCGGCGCGTGCGGTTCGATGAGCTCGCGCGCGCCTACGAGCGGCTCGAGGCGACCTCGAAGCGCCTCGAGATGCGCGCGACCCTGGTCGAGCTGATCCGGCCGATCCGGCCCCCCGACCTCGCGAAGGTGCTGTATCTCTCGCAGGGGATGCTCCGCCCGGAGTATGAGGGCGTCGAGCTCGGGGTCGCCGACTCGCTCGCGCGCCGTGCGATCGCGACCGCGACCGGCGTGCCGGAGCCCGAGGTCGTCCGCCGGACGAAGGCGTCCGGGGACCTCGGCACGACCGCCGGGGAACTCCTCGACGCCGCCCGCCGGGGCGAGCCCGAGCGGCCGCTCTCGGTCGCGAACGTCTACGCGGAGCTGATGGCGGTCGCGGAGGCGAAGGGTCCGGGGTCGCAGGAAACGAAGGTCGGGACGCTGGTCGACCTCTTGGGGCGGGCCTCTCCGATCGAGGGAAAGTACCTCGTCCGGTTCGTGCTCGGGACCCTGCGCGTCGGGGTCCGCGAGATGACGATCCTCGACGCGCTCTCGGTCGCGTTCGCCGACGGGTCGAAGGCGGCCCGGACCCGCATCGAGGCGGCGTTCAACCTCTCGAGCGACCTCGGGCTCGTGGCCGGCGCGCTGGTCGAGCACGGGGTCGACGGCCTCGACGCGATCGGCCTCGAGGTCGGTCGGCCGATCCGGCCGATGCTCGCCGAGCGCGAGCCGACCCTGGCGGCGGTCCTCGAGCGGATGGGCGGCACGGCGGCGCTCGAGTTCAAGTACGACGGGCTGCGGGTCCAGGCGCACGTCGCGGTCGACGGCCGGGTCACGCTGTTCTCCCGCCGGCTCGAGAACATCTCCCTCCAGTTCCCCGAGCTCCTCGCCGACCTCCCGCACGCGGTCACCCGGCGACCGTGCATCGTGGAGGGCGAGTGCGTGCCGATCGACCTCGACACCGGCGACATCCAGCCGTTCCAGCTCGTGTCGAAGCGTCGCGGGCGGAAGTACGACCTCGAGCAGGCCCAGGTCGACCTCCCCGTCCGGTTGTTCCTGTTCGACGTGCTCCTCGACGCCGGGACCCCGACGTATTCCCGGCCGTTCCCCGAGCGCCGAGCGGCGCTCGAAGCGCTCGTCCGGCCGAACGACCACGTCGCGCTCGCGGCGCAGCGGGTCGTGACGACGGTCGAGGAAGCGACCGCGTTCCTCGACGAGGCGATCAGCGCGGGCGGCGAGGGCGTGATGGCGAAGTCGGTGAAGGAGGGCAGCGCCTACCGCGCCGGGGCGCGGGGCTACTGGTGGATCAAGTACAAGCGCGACTACACCGTCGGCCTCTCGGACTCGATCGACGGCGTCGTGGTCGGCGCGTTCCACGGCCGGGGGCGGCGGGCGGGGAAGTTCGGCGCGTTCCTGCTCGCGACCTACGACCCGAAGCGCGACCGCTTCGAGACGTTCACGAAGGTCGGGAGCGGCTTCGACGACGCGCAGCTCGCCGAGATGCCGGGTCGGCTCGCCCGGTTCGCGACCGACACGCCGCCCTCGGGCGTCGAGAGCGGGATCGTGCCGGACCGGTGGTTCCGACCGGGGCTCGTGATCGAGGTGCGCGGCGCCGAACTTACCGTGAGCCCGATCCACCGCGCGGAAGTGGGGGCGGTCCGTGCGGGCGCCGGGCTCGCGCTCCGATTCCCGCGGTTCACGGGGCGGTTCCGCGACGACAAGGGCCCGACCGAGGCGACGACGTCGCACGAGCTGCTCGAGATGTACCGCAAGCAGGTCCGGCAGGAAGCGGCCTCCGACGACACCGCGGGCGACGACCGTGCCTAGGGGTCCGGCCGGTTCGGGGCGACCGGCGGCGCGCGTGCGCCCAAAGACATAAGAAGGGCCGGCTCGGTCGCCGGCCCACGGGAACCCGTATGCTCGTCGAGATGACCGAACTCTTGGGCCGACAGATCTACACCCCCGAAGGACGCCTCCTGGGCGAGGTCGACAACGTGATCGTGGACGTCGAAGCGTCCAAGGTCGACGGCCTCTACGTCGACGAGACGAGTCCGATGTTAGTGGAGGACTCGCGCCCGACCAGCGTACCGTACCGCTGGGTCTCGTCGGTGAACGACGTCGTGCTCCTGAAGTACTTCCCGAAGCGGGTCTCCGTGAAGAAGGCGGCCGGACGGGCCGCGAAGGAAGCCGAGCCGGTCGCCGCCGCCGCGCGCTAGTGGGCTGCGGGGATAGCCAAGCTTGGTAACGGCGCAGGACTTAAACGCCGGCTCCCCGGCGAAGAGATCCTGCCGCGCAGGCGTTCGTCGGTTCAAATCCGGCTCCCCGCTTCGACCCTCCGCGGGGCGGAACGGAACGGTCAAGGGCCGGAGCCGGTTCGCGGGTCCGCGATGCGCCGTTCGGAGCTCGTCCGCCGTCTTGCACGCGTGCCCCCGCTCGAACGTCCGCGCGCCGACCTCGAGCAGGTCGAGAGCCCGCCGGACGCCGCGGCGGAGCTCCTGTTCGACGCCCTCGCGGCCGGCGACCTCGACGGTCGATCCGTTCTCGACCTGGGGAGCGGGACCGGTCGGCTCGCGATCGGCGCGCGACTCCTCGGCGCGGCGCGAGCGACCGGGGTCGAGATCGACCCCCGGGCGACGGAGGCCGCCCGGAGGGCGGCCGAGGAGGCGGGGGTCGAGGTCGACTTCCGCACCGCCGACGTCGGCGCATCGGCGACCGCCGCCGACACGGTCCTGATGAACCCGCCGTTCGGGGCGCAGCGGGCCCATGCCGACCGCCCGTTCTGGGACGCCGCCTTCCGCCTCGCGCGACGGTCCGTCTACGCGTTCTCCCTCGCCGACTCCCGAACCTTTATAGCACGCCGAGCGGTCGCCGCGAACGCCCACGTCCTTTCGTCTCGGCCGGTCGCCTGGGAGTTGCCGCGGAGCTTTCCGCACCACACCCGGCGCCGGGTGGCGGTGGCGGTGGATCTCTGGGCGATCCGAACGGAGCGAACCCGATGACCGGACCGACCTTCCCCGCGCTCGTGCTTCCCGGTGACTATCTCGGCGCCGCCGAAGAGTTCCTGCCCGGCCACGGCACCTACGAGGACCGGGGTCGGATCTACGCCTCGGTGCTCGGGACCCCGCACCTGGACGCGCAGGACCGCACGGTCCGCGTCGAGCCGCGGAACGCGATCCCCGAGGTACGGGACGGGGACCTCGTCTACGCGACCGTCGACGAGCTCAAGACCGCGATGGCGATCTGCACCGTGATCGCGACCGGTCAGAACCGCCGGACGGTCCCGGGAGCACCGGAAGGCACCGTCCACATCTCGAAGGCGCGGGACGGCTACACGGAGTCGCTCTCGAGCGAGTTCGCCGTCGGGGACGTGATCCTCGCGCGGGTGCTGCAGGCGCATCCGTCGATCAAGCTCACGACCGCTCCCGCGAACCTCGGGGTCGTCTCGGCACACTGCCAGGTCTGTCACGCGTTGCTCACGGTCGGCCGGAAGGACCTCGTCTGCCCCCGCTGCGGCCACCGCGAGCACCGCAAGCTCGCGTCGGGGGAGCTGTCGAACCGGCCCGGACCCGATGGCGATCGCGCGGAGTGACGCGGAGCGCCGCCTCGCGGCGCTCGTCCGGGCCCACGACCGCTGGCGCGGTCGCGAGGTGTTCAATCTCCTCGCGAGCGAGAACGCGGTCTCACCGACCGCGCGCCGGTTCCTCGCGAGCGACCTCGCGGGACGCTACACGCTGCCGCTCACGATGGAGTTCGACGGGGAGACGCTCGACAACAACTACACCGGTACGCGGTACACCGACCAGATCGAGGCGCTCGCGAACGCCGCGGCGTCGCGGGTGTTCCGGGCCCGGTTCGCCACGACCCGACCGCTCTCCGGTCACATCGCGGCGCTCTCGGCGCTCGCCCCGCTCGTCCCTCCCGGGGCGAAGATCCTTGCGATCCCTCCCGACGCGGGAGGCTACGACGGCTACGGGCCCGGGTTCGTCCCGGCGCTTCTGCGCTACACGGTCCGGCCGCTGCCGGCGGACGGTCCGGGGCACCGGGTGCGGTCCGAGGTCGCGGTCGAGACGATACGCTCCGAGCGGCCGAGCGCGGTCGTCCTCGGCCAGAGCTTCTTCCTGTTCCCGTACCCTCTCCGCGAGATCGCCGAGGCGGCCCACGCGGTCGACGCGCTCGTGCTCTACGACGCCTCCCACGTGCTCGGCCTGGTCGCGGGCGGCGAGTTCCAGGACCCGCTGCGCGACGGCGCGGACGTCGTCTTCGGCAGCACGCACAAGTCGTTCCCGGGCCCGCAGGGCGGGCTTCTCGTCACCGACCGGGAGGACCTCTTCCGGCAGCTCGACCCCGCGCTCGTCTGGCGGGTGTTCGACAACGCCCACTGGCACCGGATCGCGGCGCTCGCCCAGACGCTCCTCGAGCTCGAACGGTGCGGGCGCGACTACGCGCGCGCGGTCGTGGCCGACGCGCAGCAGCTCGGGCGCGCGCTCCACGGGCTCGGCCTTCCGCTCGTCGCCGCCGAAGACGGGTTCACCCGGTCCCATCAGCTCCACATCGATCGCCCCGCGTTGCGGGCCGCCCACGGGATCGGCGCCGGGGCCCTGGGCCGCACGCTCGAACGCCAGCGGCTCCTGATCGACCTCGTCGGTCGGATCGGCACGGCCGAGGTCGCTCGCCTCGGGCTCGGACCGGACGACATGCCCCGCCTCGCCGACCTTCTCGTGCGCGCCGGGCTCCGGGGCGAGCGGGTCGGCGCGGAGGTGCTCGCGTGGCGCCGGAACTTCCCCGCGCTCCGGTACGCGTAGGGGTCGGATCGTGGCCGGCCCGCTCGCGCTGACCGGCACGCCCGGCACCGGCAAGAGTTCGGTCGCCCGGGTCCTCGCCCGTCGCTGGACGACCCGGGAGGTCGGGGACCTCGCGCTCGAGCTGGGAGCCGCCCGGCGCGAGCGGGGGAGCGTCGAGGTCGACCTCGCGCGACTCCGCCGACGCCTCGCGCGACCGGGCGCGCTCGCGGACGTCGACCTCGTCGTCGGCCACCTCGCCCACCTCCTGCCGATCCGGGACGTCGTCGTGCTCCGGTGCCACCCGGCGGAGCTCGCGCGGCGCCTCGCCCGCGCGCATCGCGGCTCCCCGGCGGACCGCCGGGAGAACGTGCTCGCCGAGGCCACCGACGTCGTGCTCGGGGAGACCCTCGGAGCCGGGCACCGGGTCTGGGAGGTCGACACGTCGGCGCGGCCGGTCCGGGACGTCGCGCGCGCGGTCGAGCGGCGGCTCACGCGACGCGGCGCTTCGTCCTACGGAGCGGTCGACTGGCTCTCCGACCCTCGCGTGACCGCGCACCTTTTGGACCCGCCGCCGTAGGGTCGCCGATGGTACTCGAGGAGTACCGGGCGAAGGTCGAGCCGTACGTCGCTCGGATGGCGCGCCCGTTCCTCGGGTGGTCGCCGAACGCCCTCAGCTGGCTCGCGTTCGGCCTCGCGCTCGCGGCGGGGGTCGTCGCCGCGCTCGTACGGTTCACGACGCCGTGGCTGTTCCTCGGGGTCGCGCTCCTGATCTTCCTCTCGGGGGTCTTCGACGTCCTCGACGGCGCGGTCGCCCGCGCGACCTCCCGGACGTCGGCCCGCGGCGACCTCCTCGACCACGTGCTCGACCGGTACTCCGACCTCGCGATCCTGATCGGGATCGCGCTCTCGACCTACGCGATCCCCGAGGTCGCGCTCCTCGCGATCGTGAGCCTCCTGCTCACGAGCTACATGGGCACCCAGGCGCAGGCCGTCGGGCTCGGCCGCCTCTACTCGGGGTTGCTCACCCGCGCCGACCGCCTGGTCGTGCTCGCGGTCGCGGTCTTCCTCGAGTTCGACTGGTCGCTCCCCTGGCCGTCGGCGCCGACCGAGCCGTGGAGCCGGTTCCACCTCGCCGGCATCGGGTTCACCGTGATCGACGTCGCGCTCGTCTACTTCATTCTCGCCGGGCAGTGGACGGCGATCGCGCGCGCGATCCGGACGTACCGCGCGCTTCCTCCGGCGGCCTAGGACCGAGGCGCTCGTCCGGTCCGCCGCGGTCGACGACCGTCCCGCCGCGCCAGCGATAGTACTGGAGCGGGTGGCGGAGCCGGTCGTCGAAGCAGCGGGGGTCGCGCGCGCGGTCGGCCGGCAACGGGGCCGTCGGGTCGCCCTCCCGGACACAGAGCCCGTGGCTGCGCAGCGTGTCGCACTCCGGTGGCTCGTAGCCGACGCCGCCGTCCCGGTGCGTGATGTGCTCGACTTGGTAGCGCGTGATCGACTCGTCGAAATCGGGCGCGCCGCGGTACGCATCGACGATCGTCTCGAAGTCGGCGCCGGCGCGGTGGAGGAACGCGGCGAGGGCGAACCGGCCCGCGTGCGAGAGGTTCTCGCCGGCCTCGAGCGTGCGCCGCATCTTGCGGACGCACGGGGGGAAGAGGTCGGTCCGGAGCGCCCCCGCCGGCGTCCCCGCCCGCGGAACCGGCGCCGGCATGCGCTCGGCGAGGGTCGCGAGGAGCTCGGCCTCGCGCTCGCGTACGAGCGCCCGCACCTCTTCCGCGAGCGGGACCGGGACCGCGAGCCGCGTCCGGATCGCCTCCTGGAGGACCCGCGCCGCCCGGACCCGGCCGACGACCACCGAGCCGTGGGCGACCGCCTGCCGCGCGAGGCGGTAGTCGGCCTCGCGGATCGGCACGGCGAGCTTGAGGTAGTCGACGACCCGCAGGGCGACGCGGTCGCCCGGCCGGGCCTCCATCGGGAACCCGAGGCGGCCCGCGACCTCCGCGAGCTCCTCCACCGCCACGCTCGAGAGCCGACCGTGCGCCCGCTTCGCCTCGGCGACCGCCCACCGACGCAACCCCGCGGCGGTCGGGGCCGACGCGAGCACGATCTCGTCGAACAGCAGCGAGAGGTAACGGACCTCGGGCTCGGCCGCGTCGAGCTCGGCGACGTCGCGCGACGCGCGCGGGTCGTCCGCCGCCGCCAAGACCCGTGCGCGACCGATCGATCGCGCGCGCTCGTACGCGGGGTCCTCGAGAAGGGAGCGCACCGAGACGGTCTCCGCGCCGAGGAGCGCCTCGGCCCCCGGAAGGAACGGGTACTCCGCGTACAGGGTCCGCTCGTCGCGCCGCGCGATGCCCCGTCCGACGGCCATGCTCGCTACCGGCGGGGGGGCTCTCGCATGCGATCGGCGTCCGGCGGGCCGGACTCGCCGGGCCGAGAGGCCGGCCCGGATTAAAGGACGTCGCGTCACCCCGGCGGGGAGCCGGTAAGGCAGATATGGCGAGCCCACGCTAGTCGGCGGCAAGAGGAGAACGTGCGGTCTCGCTGGAGCCCCTGGTTGCCGCTCCTTCTCGCGCTCGTCGTCCTGGTCGGGGCGGGCTCGGTCGGGCCGCCCGGTGCGGGCACGGCCGCCGCGCGGGATCCCCTCCCCCCGGCCGCAACGCCTTCGTCCGTCGGCGGGTCTCCCGCGCCGACGCCGGTGCCGACCGGCCCGGTCGAGGTCGCGCCGGGGTATCGCGCGTCCGGCGGCGTGGCGGTGCTCGGCGCGCTCCCCGCGACCGCGAGCCTCAGCGTCGCGGTGGGCCTACCATCGCGCGACCCCGCGGGGCTCTCCGCGTTCGTCGACGCCGCGAGCGTCCCGGGCACCCCCGAGTACCACCAATTCCTCTCCGCCCCGGCCGCCGCGAGCGAGTTCGGGGCGTCGTCCGCCCTCGTCGCCGCGGCCCGTGGCTACTTCGCGGGCTTCGGGCTCTCCACCGAGGCGAACCCCGACGGGCTCCTCCTCTCCGTCTCGGGCACCGCCCCCGAGCTCGGCGCCGCGTTCGACACGACGTTCGACGCGTATCTCACGCCGTCGGGCCGGACGTTCGTGAGCCACCCGACGCCGGCGATGCTCCCCGGGTCGCTCGAGACGGACGGCGTGTTCGGCCTCGGCAACGTGACGCCGCTCGCGCCCGGTGCCTCGGTCGTGCCGCTCGCCGGGGAGCTGCCGGCGGCGTCGTGCGCCGGTCCGGCCGGGGGACTCGCGCCGTGCGCGATCCAGACCGCGTACAACGAGTCCGCGCTCCTGACGGCTGGGACGAACGGCACCGGCACGACGATCGCGGTGGTCGACGCCTACGCGTCCGCCGAGAATCAGACCCAGCTCACGTCGGACCTCTCGTCGTTCGCGGCGGCGTCCTCGCTCCCGGTCGGCACGGTGAACTACGACTATCCGGTCGCGACGTCGGTCGACCTCAACGGCTCGGGGATCGACTCGGGGTGGGGCGTCGAGGACGCACTCGACCTCGAGTGGGCGCGCGCCGCCGCCCCCGGCGCGACGATCGACATGACGTTCTCCCCGAATCCGGACGCCGGCCTCTACGAGGCGATCGACTGGCTGGTCGCCGGGGACGCGGCGAACGTCATCTCGATGAGCTGGGGCGAGCCGGACGTCGGCGTCTACAACGCGTTCAGCACGCCGTGCAACGTCGCCTGCAACGCGTCGACCGACGGCTCCTACGAGATCCTCGGTCCGGTGCTCGCGCTCGGGGCGGCGGAGGGGATCACGTTCGTCGCCGCGTCGGGCGACTGCGGGGCCGCGGACGGGACGTCGGGGCTGTCGACCAACTTCCCCGCGTCCGACCCGTACGTCACGGGGGTCGGTGGGACCGACCTCACGCTCGGCGCCGCCGACAGCTACGGCAGCGAGACCGCCTGGTCCGGCAACCAGAGCGGCGCGACGACCCCGGGATGCGAGAATCAGGGAGGCTCCGGCGGCGGCTTCGCGCCGTTCTCGCAGCCCTGGTGGCAGTCGGGGATCTCCGACCCTACCGGGCACCGGGGGGTCCCCGACGTGTCGATGGACGCGGACAACCCGGTCGCGATCGTGCTCGACGGCACCGGCACGGGAGTGATCGGTACGAGCGTCGGGACGCCGATCTGGGCCGGGATCGCGGCGGTCGCGGACCAGTACGCGCACGGGGATCTGGGGCTCCTCGACCCCAGCCTCTACGCGGTGCTGCGGGGCCCATCGTACAGCTCGGACTTCCACGACGTCACCGAGGGCTCGAACGGATACGCGGCCGGCACGGGCTGGGACCCGGTCACGGGGATCGGGACCCCGATCGTCTCGGCGCTCGTCCCCGCGCTCGCCCGGGGAGGGGGCCTCGCGGGGAACGGACTCTCGGCGTCCGTCTTCGCGTCCCCGCGGTCCGGCGATGCCCCGCTGACCGCGTCGATCGCGATGGACGCCGCCGGCGGCGACGGGTCGTACCCGCTCGAGGGGATCTCCTTCGGAGACGGGAGCGCCGCGCTCTACTCGGGCTCCGCCCTCTCCCACACCTACTCGATCGCCGGGGGCTATCTCGTCCAGGCGTTCGTCGCCGACGGCTCGGGCAACACCTCGGTCTCGCTGCCGGTCCTCGTCACGGTCGGCACGGCCCCGCTCGTGGTCTCGCTCTCCGTCTCCTCGAACGCGACCGGCGTGGGCGAGGCGGTGACGCTCTCGGCGAGCGCCTCGGGAGGAACGGCACCGTACGAGTTCGCGTTCTACCTCGGGGACGGGTCGTACACGGCGCCGGGCGCCGCGAGCATCGCCCATGCCTACGAGGCCGCGGGTGCGTTCTGCGCGGAGGCGTTCGCGTTCGACTCCGCGGACCCGGCCGACGTCGGGGCGAGCGCGCGGGTCGCGATCGGGGTCGGGGGCGTGCCCGCCGGCAGCTGTACGAGCGGGACCCCGCTCACCGTCAGTCCGAACGGGACCCCCCCGATCCTCGACGCGCCGGCCGACTACGAGGGCTCGCTCTTCACGGTCTCGGGCGGCGCGACCGGTCCGGGCGGGCTCACGCCGACGACGAGCGTCGTGTCGAACGACTCCTACATCGCGGCGTGCGGGTGCGAGATCTTCCGCCACCCCGGCAACTACTCCGTGACCGAGTGGGCCAACGACAGCGTCGACGGCTCGGCCGAGGCGAGCGTGAACGTCACGGTCGCGCCGGCGCTCGACGCGACGTTCGCCGCGAGCACGCTGGTCGGACCGGCGCCGCTGAAGGTCTACTACTTCTCGTCGGTGAAGGGCGGCTACGGGGCGAACTCGAACCTGACCAACTGGACGTTCGGGAACGGGGAGAGCGCGACCGGCCACTCCGTCAGCACGACGTACGAGACCGCCGGGGAGTACTTCGCGGTCGGCCGGCTCTCGGACCTCGGGCGGGGGAACGCGAGCGAGGCGTTCCTGATCGACGTCGAGCCCGCGGTCGCGAGTCCGGCGGTCGGGGTCGGGGCGACGATCAGCCCGGCGACCGACGTCGTGTCGGGCGGCTCGGTCCGGTTCACCGCCACGGCCGAGGGTCCGCCCGACCAGACCGCGAACACGCAGATCCTCTGGAACCTCGGCGCCGGGCGCTCCGCGTTCGGTTCGGCCGTCGTCGAGACGTACACGAGCGCGCGCGCCAACCTGACCAACAACACCCTCATCGGCGGGATCACGATCGAGACGTCCTACCTCGACACGATCTTCACGGTCGGTTTCGACCTCGCGCCGTTCTTCGCGATCGGTGCGGACGGCGAGGTGCCCCAGGCGAACACGCTCGTCGGCGGGGCGAGCGTGACCCCCGAGGTGAGCCTCGTGCCGTTCACCCTGTACGGCGTCGCGACCGCTTCGGGGCCCCACTCGCTCTACATCTCCTGGGCGTTCGGGGACGGGTCGTCGGGCTCGGGCGCGTCGGTCTCCCACACGCTCTACGCCGCCCAGGGCTACACGGTCGTGACGACCGTCAGCGACAGCTGGGGCGACTCCGCGACGCTGCTCTCGGGGATCACCGCGAACGGACCGCTCGGGGTCGCCGGCGGCCCGTCGCCCGCCGAGGGTCCGAAACCGCTGACCGTCACGATCGCGACCACCGCCTACGGCGGCAAGGGGCCGCCGTACCACTACGACTGGTCGTTCCCGAACGGGACCGGGTCGACGAACCCGACGGTCGTCCTGTTCTTCCCCCAGATCGGGACGTACGTCGTCCACCTCAACGTCACCGACCGCTCGGGCGCCCACGACGAGCGGAACTTCACGATCGTCGTCGACTATCCGTTCCCGCTCGCGGGGCTCGAGATCGTGCTCGGGGGCACGGGGATCGGCGCGCTGATCGCGCTCGCCGTGTGGACGCGGGGCGCGCCGCGGCAGCCGAAGTCGGACGGCGACCCCTGGTTCGACCGCCCGCCGCCGGTCTCGGACCGCCCCCCGGTCTGGTGAGCCCCCGCGCCGGACGGACCGCCCCGCCTAGACGAGGTGGGGGACGACGAACTGCCAGAGCAACAGGACGAGCACGAGCAGCGAGGAGACCGTCACGGCCCGGCCGCCGAACTCGTCGAGCTTCGCCGTGTCCCACCCCCGACGGAGCCGCGCGGCGATCGACGCCATGAAGTCCCGGAAGAGGAGGCCGCCATCGAGCGGGACGAGCGGCAGCGCGTTCGAGAGGCCGAGGAGGAGGTTCATCCACGCGAGCCAGTAGAGCGTGTTCACGCCGACCCAGAACGCCCCCGGCCCGACCGCAGCGAGGGGCCCCGTGAGGTGGTAGAAGCTCGTGGTCGAGCCCGCGACCGGCTCGAGGCTCGCGAGCGGCAGGACGAGCCAGTAGATCGCGCCGTCGAGCGGGCCGGCGGAGCTGCCGAGCGGCCAGACGAGGGTCCCCTTGAGCTGGGTGGGGGTCAGGAACGCGACCGCGACCCCGAGGTAGCCGCGGCCGGGAACGGTCGGGCTCGGGGCGAGCACGATCGTGGTCGTGACGAGGCTCCCGTTCGCCGCGGAGTAGTAGACGACCGGGATCGACTGCCCGGGATGGGTGTCCGCGAGCGACGCCTCGAACAGCGTGCTGTTGGTCGTCGCGGTCCCGTTGATCGAGGTGAGGATGTCGCCGGGCGCGAGGCTCGCGTTCGCGGCCGGCGTGCCCGGCTCGACGACCGCGATCCCGACCCCGTTCGCGTTCGGCTGGACCGTCGAGGCGACGATCAGCGAGAGCGCGACGAAGAAGATCACCGTGAGCGCGAAGTTCGCGAGCACCCCGGCGGCCGCGACCCGGTCGCGCTTGCGGCGGGTCGCCGCCTGCATCTCCGCGTCGTCCTGCTCGACGAACGCGCCGACCGGAACGACGCACCAGAGGATCCCGAGCGTCTTCACCCCGATCCCCTGCGAGCGGGCGACGACGCCGTGGGCGAGCTCGTGGAGGACGACGCCGACGACGAGCGCGACGATCCCGTAGCCGATCGGGATGATCGGATTGAGGCCGGGGAGCGCCAGCGCCTCCGTCACCGGCGGGGCGGCGGACGGGCTGATCTGAAGCGAGACGACCGCGTCGACCACGAGGAGCGCGAGGATCCCGCCCATCGCGACGACGGCGAGGGCGATCCCGAGGTCGGACGCCGCGGTCCAGAACCGGCGGAACCGACCCCAGCGTTCGAGCGCGGAGCGCCCGCGCTGGGTCTTGATCATGAGCGCCGGACCGAACAAGGAGAGCGTTCGATCCGGCCCGATCCAGCCGGCCCGGTAGCAGCCGTAGACCGCGAGGCCGTAGGCGACGACGACCGCGAGCGCGATCTCGTAGCCGAGGTACGGGTCCAACGCGAGCCCTCGCTCCTGCCACGCCAGACGCCCGTAATGAGCTCTTGCGGCGAGCGGCGCGGCGCCGCTAGCCCTTCACGACGCCGAGCGGCACCAGCCGGGCCACCCGCCGCGTGAGGCCGGCCCCCTCGGCGACCCGCACGACGTCCTCGACGTTCTTGTACGCGCCGGGCGCCTCCTCGGTGACGCCCTCGCGGGACGTCGAGCGGACGACGATCCCCCGACCGGCGAGCCCCCGGGTCACGTCGTCGTACCGGAAGGTCCGGTTCGCGGCGTGGCGGGAAAGGCGACGGCCCGCCCCGTGGCAGGACGAGCCGAACGAGCGGGTCAGCGACGTCGCGAGCCCGGCGAGCACGTAGCTCGCCGTGCCCATGTCGCCGGGGATCAGGACCGGCTGGCCGTGCGCTCGGTACGGCGCGGGGACCTCCTCGCGGCCCGCCGGGAAGGCGCGCGTCGCCCCCTTGCGGTGGACGAGCACGCGACGCCGATCCCCGTCGACGGCGTGCTCCTCGACCTTCGCCATGTTGTGGGAGATGTCGCAGACGACCGAGAGGTCGAGCTCGCCCTCCGGCCGACCGAGCACGGCGGAGAACGAGCGACGGACCGCGTCGGTGATCACCTGGCGGTTCGCGAACGCGAAGTTCGCCGCGGCGGCCATCGCGGAGAGGTACCGCTGGGCCGCGTCGGAACCGATCGGCGCGCAGGAGAGCTGCCGGTCGACGAGCGTCACGCCGTCGCTCGCGAGCCGGCGGTCCATCTCCTGGATGTAGTCCGTGGCGACCTGGTGGCCGAGGCCGCGCGAGCCGGTGTGGAGCATGACGACCACGCGGCCCGGCACGAGGCCGAGCGCGCGCGCGAACTCGGGGTCGAACACCTCGTCGACCGACTGCACCTCGAGGAAGTGGTTCCCCGAACCGATCGACCCGAGCTGCCGGAGCCCCCGCTTCTTCGCGCTGTCGCTGACCGCGGCCGGGGACGCCGTCGCGTGCCGGCCCTCCTCCTCCTGGACCGGGAGGTCGGCGCTCCGGCCCAGCCCCTGCTCGACCGCCCAGCGGGCGCCGCCGGCGAGCACCTCGTCCATCGTCGACGGGGTGAGCGCGTGGCCCCCCTTCGAACCGACCCCGGACGGAACCTCGCGGTAGAGCCGTTCTACGAGCGCGGCGAGCTTCGGGCGGACCTCCTCGACCGGTAGCGAGGTCCGAAGGAGTCGAACGCCGCAGTTGATGTCGTAGCCGATCCCGCCCGGCGAGACGATCCCCTCGGCGAGGTCGAACGCCGCGACCCCGCCGACCGGGAACCCGTACCCGAAGTGGATGTCCGGCATCGCGAGCGCGCACTCGAGCACCCCCGGGAGCGTGGCGACGTTCGCGAGCTGGCCGAGCGACGGGTCGCCGGCGACTCCCGAGAGCAACGCCGCGCTCGAGAACAGGCGGCCCGGGACGCGCATGCCGGGCACCTCCCCGCGCGGGATCTCGTAGGTGAACTCGTCGCGCTGGACGAGCGTCGGGACCGTCGGCATGGCGGGCGGCCATCCCCGTCGTCTATTATAGGACGCTCGCCGCCGGGGCGAAAGGAGATGAGTCTCGGGGGCCCTCTCCCCCGGTCCGGAGCCGGTCGATGCAGCTGCGGACGGTCCTGACGCTCTTCAACTTCGGCGCGATGGCCGCCGCGATCGCGGTCCTCCTCCTCGAGCCCCAGTGGGCGGGACCGGCGTTCTACGTTCTCCTCGGGTGGATGTTCGTGAGCCTCGCGCTGATGTACTCTCGCTGGGCGACCCGGCCGATCGGCGGGTCGTCGTCGTTCGGAGGAGCGACCGTTTCGCCGGACGCGCCGCTCGCCGCGAGCGCGGGGCACGTGCACTCGAGCTCGCTCGGATTCTGCATGTACTGCGCCGCGCCGATCGAGCCCGGCACCGCCCGGTGCCCGGCGTGCGGCCGCGCGCTGCCCCACTTCTCCTAGGCCGCGGCTCCGGGCGTCGACGGCTCGGGAACGACGAACAGCATCGGCTCCTTCGCCCGGGCGTTCGAACCCGCGACGACCGCGACGCCCCGGACCCGCCCGTCGGCGGGGCTCGTGAGCTCGTTCCGCATCTTCATCGCCTCGAGGACGAGCAGCACGTCGCCCTTCCGCACCCGGTCGCCCTCCTTCACCCGGAGCTCGATCACCTTGCCCGGCATCGGCGGGACGATCGGAAGCCCTCCGGCCGGTGACGCCGCGGCGGGCGCGGCCGCCGAGGGAGCCGCCGTGGAGGGGGCGGCCGGTCGGCCCGCGGTCCTCGGAGCCGCGCCGCC
>JASHPY010000124.1 GCA_030037855.1 Thermoplasmata archaeon
CTCCTGTTCCTCTTCGCGGTCTACTGGGCGCGCCGCACGGCGCAGGAGGAGTAGGTGGCGACCGCGACCGAGCCGTTCCCCGGCGTGCCGACCCGAGGCCGCTCCCTCCCCGCCTTCGGGATCGTCGGCTGGCGCTGGATCAGCCGCAACCCGGCGGTCGCGATCACCCCGGTGCTGCTCCCGTTCATCTTCCTCTACTTCCTCTCGCTGATCTCGCCGCCCGACCTCCTGCCGCTCGAGATCGTCGGGGCGATGCTGTTCACGATGCAGAACATCGGCAGCTGGACGCTCGGCGACAGCGCGTTCTGGCGGATCGAGTGCTCCCTCCAGGACCTGTTCGTCGCGAGCCCGCTCACCCGCGTCCGCTACCTGTTCGGGATCGCGTTCTCGAACCTGATCGCGATGCTCCCCGCGCTCGCGATCCTCACGGCCCTGCTGGCGTGGGTCGGCGCCGACCGCGGCCACCCGCTGACCCCCGAGGTCGGCGTCGCGCTGTTCGCGGCGCTCCTGACGCTGTGGGTCCTGTTCTCGTCGATCGGGATCGCGATCTCGAGCCGGATCCAGACGCAGCGGGAGATCTGGCCGGTCGGCAACCTCACGTTCACGATCCTCGGGATGCTCTCGCCGCTCTACTACCCGCTGTCGGCACTTCCCCCGATCTGGCAGGACGTCGCCCGCTTCCTTCCGACCACGTACGCCGCGCTGCTCGTGCAGGGGGCGCTCGGCGTCACGCCCGCGACCCCCGCCGAGATGGCGCTCTACGCGGGCCTGCTCGGGGCGTGCGCGCTCGTCGGCCTCGCGATCACCCTGCGGCTCTACCGCTGGGGCGAGGCGTGAACGGAGCGCGCGACCGCCGGTACCCGCACGCCCCACCGAGCGGCGTGGGGCAAACGTTCAAGCGGGGTAGGGCCATGGTACCCTTAGTGCGCTCACCGCAGCTCGGACCGAACGAGGATCGCCGAGAGGTCCCCGCCCGGCCCCGGCCCCGACGGTCCCCTTCGCGCGACCCGTTCGTGCTGCGCGAGTTCACGGTAGGTAGGTAGAGCCAACGATGGGCAACGACGAGTTCGACGAGATCCTCTCCGCGCTCGACCGAGAGACCGCCCGGATCCGCGTCCGCGCCGAGCCGCGGCGCTACAACAAGCCCGCGACCGTGATCAGCGGCTTCCCGCCGGGGGTCGACCTCGCCGAGACGACCCGCTCGCTCAAGAACCGCCTTGCGACCGGGGGCTCGGTCGTGGACGGCGAGGTCTACCTGCAGGGCGACCACCGAGCCCGGATCCGCGACGAGCTCGCGCGGCTCGGTTTCGACCCCGAGACGATCGAGGTCTCGGACACGGCGCTCCCGAAACGGGGTCGCCGAGGGTAGGCACGGGCCGGCGCGGATTGCGCGTTGTTTGACTCCCTCCATCCCCGCTCTGCGCATATACGCCCGCGCCCCGCGCTGATTGTGCGGGACGTCGAGGGTATATCCCCCGGGGGCTCCGACGTCCCCGAGGATACCGATGACCGCGTACGCCCACCCCGATGTGCTCGTGGAGAACGACTGGCTGGCCGCGCACCTCGCGGACCCGAAGGTCCGCGTGGTCGAGGTCGACTACGACCCGGCAGCGAACTACGACTTGGGCCACATCCCGGGCGCGGTGCTGTTCGACTGGAGGAAGGACATCAACGACCCCGTCCGCCGCGACATCCTCTCCCCGGAGTCCCTCACGGCGCTCTACCACCGCGCCGGGGTCGACCCCGACACGACCCTCGTCCTCTACGGCGATTTCAACAACTGGTTCGCGGCGTTCGCGTTCTGGGTCCTGACGTACTACGGCGCGAAGCACGTCAAGCTCCTGAACGGCGGCCGGAAGAAGTGGATCGCCGAGGACCGCGCGGTCTCGAAGGACGTCCCGACCCCGGCCGCGGGCAAGCTCACGGCGGGGGCGCCGGACGCGAAGCTCCGCGCGTACCTGGACGACGTCCGGAAGGTCCTGCCCGACGTCCAGGTCGGGAAGGTCGGACTGGTCGACGTGCGCGGCCCGAAGGAGTTCTCCGGAGAGATCACCGCTCCTCCCGAGTACCCGACCGAGCACGCGCAGCGGGGCGGTCACATCCCGGGCGCGAAGAACATCCCCTGGGCGCAGGCGGTCCAGGACGACGGCACGTTCAAGCCGCGCGAGGCGCTGGACGAGCTCTACGGCTCGAAGGGGCTCTCCCCGAAGCAGTCGGTGATCACGTACTGCCGGATCGGCGAGCGGTCGAGCCACTCCTGGTTCGTCCTGAAGTACCTGCTGGGGTACCCGGACGTGCGCAACTACGACGGCTCGTGGACCGAGTGGGGCAACCTCGTGCGGACCCCGATCGAGAAGCCGTAGCGGGATCCCCTAGCTCCCGGGCCGTCGGCGCGGCACCGGGTGCTCCTCCTTCCGCACGAGGAACTGGTGGAGCGCGCCCTCCCGGCGATGGGCGAGGAGCCGGTGGCCGGTCTGGTCCGACCACCGCTCCATCTCGATCGGGCTCGTGGGGTCGTCCGTGACGAGCAGGACCGCGTGGCCCGGCGGCTTCGGGCGGAGCTCGTCGTTCAGGAGCGTCAGGACCGCCGAGCACTCGATCCCGATCTCGTAGAGTTCGAGGTCGGGGGTCTGGGGCCAGCAGCGGATGCGCTGCCGGCGGATCCGCTCGGCGAGACGTTCGGCGACCGCGGCCGCGGTCTCCAGCTCGCGGGGGAGCGGGGCGTCGGTCGCTCGGACACGGACGACCCATCCGTCCCCGTACGGCGCGTCGTTCAAGAGCCGAGGTCGCTCCACGATCGCCGCGTTCCGGTCGACGACGGTCGCCTCGAGCGGGAGGCGGACGGCCCCCGTGTAGCGGGTGCTCTCCACGGTCGCGACGCTCCGGCCCCGCGCGACCGTGCCGGTGAC
>JASHPY010000125.1 GCA_030037855.1 Thermoplasmata archaeon
AGCTGGAACGCGGCGGCGAGCGAGTGGATCGGACGGGTCGACTCCGCCCCGAGCGCGCGGTGCGCGACCGCCATCAGGAGCGGTCGGACCCGCTTTCCCCCCGTGGAGCAGGCGTAGCGCGCCGCCTCCGTGAGCTGCGCGTAGGTCGACCCCAGGACCTGGCTCAACCGCCAGTCGATGTCGGCAAGGTCCCGCACCAGCGCCGGCAGGAGCCCGGAGACCTCGGCGAGCGCGGCCGCGCCGAACGTCTCGGTGACGAGCGCCTCGAGCGACGGCTCGAGACCCTCGGACGCGGGGGACGGGCTCGTCACGAGCCGCCTCCGAGGCGGGAGGGCCACCTGAGCCGCATCATCGCATCAAGACCCGACGCCCCGATATATCGCATACCGAGCGCCAGGAGGGGGTCCGAGCCCGCGAATCGCTCGCCGAACCGCTCGATCCGCGCCGCGCGCTCGAGCGGGCCGTAGAGGGCCTCTCGCCACGACCGGTCGTACTCCGCGAGCGGTCGGCCGTCCCGCACGTGCCGGGCGGCCGCTTCGCCGGCGAGGCATCCGCTGAGCATCGCGGTCGGGATCCCGCCGCCGTTGGTCGCCATCACGAGGTTCGCCGCGTCCCCGGCGAAGAGCGCGCGCCCCCGCACGAGGCTCGCCGGCGGGGGTCCGATCGGGACCCACCAGTGCGTCGGCTCGCGGACGGAGCCGAGGCCGGCCGACCGCGCGAACCGGCGGACGAGCGCATCGAGGTTCGCGCCCGGCGGGAGCGCGGGGACGCCGAGCCCGACGTTCGCGTCGTGCGCCCGGGGGAACCGCCAGGCGTAGCCGCCGGGAGCGACGCGGCCGAAGTGAAGGTCGATCCCGTCGTCGAGCGGACCGTCGACGGTCGCGGTGACCATCCGGAACATCGCGCGATGCGGGGCGAAGCCGACCGAGCGGCCGATCGTCGACAGCGGGCCGTCCGCGGCGACGACCGTGCGCGCCCGCACCGCGGCGCCCCCCGCGAGCCGGACCTCGTCGTCCCGAAGCTCGACGACCCCGACCGGGTGGCGGAGCTCCGCCCCGGCCCCCTCGGCCCGGTACGCGAGCGCCTTGTCGAACGCCCGGCGCGAGACCGTGAAGCCCGAGAGCGGGAAGCGGAACCGGCGGCCGAACGGCCCGACGCACGTCATCCAGCGGGTCTCCCGGAGCACGGTCCCCGGCGGGACCTCGAACGCGCGGGCGATCAGCGCGGGGCAGGCGAAGAGGTCGGCGAGCTCGGCCGCGGACGGGACGAACTCGCCGCACTGGACCGGGTGCCCGAGCTCGGGCCGGTGGTCGAGCAGGAGCGTCGTCGCGCCCCCTTCGGCCGCCGCGCGGGCGGCGACCGAGCCGGCCGGCCCGGCGCCGACCACGACGACGTCGAACGACTCCATCCGATCACGCTCCGAGGCTCACGAAGTGGTAGGCGGCGGACTGGATCGGGCCCAGGACGACCTGCGGGTAGACCCCAAGCGCGACGATCAGCACCGCGATGAGCGCGATCGTGACCGCCCGGCCCCACCCGAGCCCGCCGACCGGGAGCGCGGGGGGTCCGGCGCCGCCGACGACCGCGCCGGCGAGGGCGGGGTCCGCGGCCGGCGGGGCGTCGAAGAACATCACGCGGAGCACGCGCGCGTAGTAGAAGACCGAGAGCGCGCTGTTCAAGAGGCCCGCGACCGCGAGCCAAACGAACCAGCCCTGCGCGGCGACCGCCGCGCTGAACAGGACGAACTTCGAGGCGAACCCGATCGTCAGCGGCACGCCGGCGAGGCTCAAGAGCATCAGCGCGAACGCGGTGCCGAGCAGCGGCCGGCGCTGGCCGAGGCCGCGCCAGTCGGAGATCAAGGGGCCGACGCCGAGCGCCGCGACCGCGCCGACCACGAGGAACGCGCCGGTCTTCATCAGGACGTGCGCGAGCACCTGCAGGGTCGCGCCGCCGATCGCGGGCGCGGTGCCGATCGTGATGCCGATCAGCATGTAGCCGGCCTGGCTGATCGACGAGTACGCGAGCATCCGCTTCATCTCCTTCTGGAGCAGCGCGAGCACGTTCCCGACCGTCATCGTGAGGACCGCGATCGCGCCGAGCGCGAGCTGGAAGCTCGGCCCGAGGGCGACCGACCCGCCGAAGAGACCGTAGCCGCTCGAGCCGACCGCGTTCACGGCGAGCACCGGTCCGAGGAAGACGAGGAAGAACGCGAAGATCCCGATCTTCTTCGTGCCGCCCGCGAGGTACGCCGAGACGTCGTCCGGCGACCCGTCGTAGACGTCGACCGCCCACGCGTGGAACGGCACGAGCGTGACCTTGAACGCGAGGCCGGCGAAGAGGAACGCGTAGCCGAGGAGGACGAGGATCGGGTAGGAGACCGCGGTCCCCGCGGCGCGGAGGAGGTAGAGGTTCGTCGTCCCGTACGCACCGAACAGGAGCGAGGCACCGAAGAACGAGAGCACGGTCGAGAGCGCGCCGATGACGAAGAACTTCATCGCGGCCTCGAGCCCGCGCGGGTCCTTGCGGGTGTACGCGACCAGGAGGTAGCTCGCAATCGAGACGACCTCGATCGCGAGGAGGAGGAAGATCAGGTCGGAGGCGATCGCGACCAGGAGCATCCCGAGGGTCGCGAGCAGCAGGAGTCCGTAGAAGATCGGGGCGCCGCGCTCGGCGGACGGCCGGCTCATCGACGCGAGCGCGACCAGGAACGCGGCGAGGAGGAACAGCCCCTGGAAGACGAGGCCGAGCGAGGTGAACGCGAAGAGCGGCGCGGCCCCGGCGGCCGGAACCGCGTCGATCGAGCGCGCGGGGATCGTCGCGAGGAGCGCGAGCGGGGCGAACCCGAGATCGGCGATGACCGACGCGAGCGCGAGGAGGGTCGCGACGACCGCGATCCCCCCGACGACCTCGAGCCGGCTGACGTGCAGGACGTCGAGGAGGAAGATCAGAAGGACCCCCGCGAGCAGGAGGAGCTCGGGGAGGAACGGGCCGGCGAACGAGGAGAACGTCATCGAATCACGTCCCGGGCCATCCTTTGATCGGCGAGTTCACGATCACGTTCACGAGCAGGCTCGGCAGGATGCCGAAGAGGACGGTGAGCGCGACCAGGAGGCCCATCCCCGTGCTCTCGTACCACGGAAGGTCGTGCGCGTCCGCCGGCACGCCCTTCTTCGCGCCGAACAGGACGCGCTGCATCATCCACAGGTAGAACGCCGCGGTGACGACGAGGACGACGAGCGGGATCAGGACCCAGTAGCCGAGACCGTTCCACGTCGCGAGGAACGCGGAGAACTCGGCGGGGAACCCGATCAACGCCGGGAGCCCGAGCGACGCGAGCGAGCCCGCCATCAGCATCGTGGAGAGCGCGGGCGCGCTCGGGGTGATCCCGCCGAGCGAGGCGATGTCGCGGGTCCCGTACTGGTGGTGCACGCTCCCCGACGCCATGAACAGGAGCGCGCTCACGATCCCGTGGGCGAACATGAGCAGCACCGCGGCGAGCAGCCCGAGCGACGAGTCGAGGGCGATCGCGAGCAGCACGATCCCCATGTGGTTGATCGAGGAGTACGCGACCAGACGCTTGAGGTCCCGCTGGGCGAGCGACAGGACCGAGCCCCAGATGATCGTGAGGAACGCGATGACGAACAGGAGCGGCTGGACGGAGTGGAGGCCGCTCGGCAGCACCTCGACCGCCCAGCGGATGAGGCCGTACCCCCCGAGCTTCAGGAGGAGCCCCGCGAGGAGCACCGAGCCCCCGGTCGGCGCCTCGACGTGCGCGTCGGGGAGCCACGTGTGGAACGGGACGATCGGGAACTTGACCGCGAAGCCGAAGAAGAGCGCGAGGAACAGGAACGTCTGGACGACCGGGGCGAGCCCCCGCGCCGCCGCGTAGACCGACGAGAAGTCGAACGAGGTCGCGCCCGAGTAGAAGACGAGCGCGAGCAGGCCGACCAGCATCACGATCGACGCGACGTGCGTGTAAACGAAGAACTTCAGCGCGGCGTAGCGCCGGTTCGGCCCGCCCCAGTAGCCGATGAGGAAGAACATCGGCACGAGGACGGCTTCCCAGAACAGGAAGAACAGGAGGATGTCGAGCGAGACGAAGACGCCGAAGCAGCCGAGGCACGTGAGGGTCACGAGGCCGAAGTACGCGCCGGGGCGCTGGGACTCCCCCCAGGAGTAGACGACGGTCGCGATCTGGAGGACCGCCGTGAGGAGGATGAAGACGAGCGAGATCCCGTCGACGCCGACCGCGTAGTCGACGTGCATCCACGCGATCGAGATCCACGAGTACGTCTCCGTGTCCGAGAACCCCGGGACCAGCGAGCCGGAGTAGCCCGGCCAGCCGGGGTAGCTCGCGAGCAGGAGCCCGACCTCCGCGAGGAAGATCGCGCTGGTCGCGAGCGCGACCCACCGCGCCCGGGCGCCGGCCGCGAACGTCGCGACGGTCCCGACGGCCAGGGTCGCGAGGATGATCGAGAGCCACGGCAGCATCTATCCGCCTCCGAACCGGGCGAGGAGGTACGGGCCGACGATCAGGAGGAGGACGAACAGCGAGAGGAGCCCCGCGACCACGTACGCGGCGTAGTCCGAGACGACCCCGGTCTGGGCCGAGCGGAGGCGGTCGCTCGCGGCCGCGAACATCCGCTCGAGCCCGCGAACGGTCCCGTCGATCACGAACCGGTCGAAGAAGTCCGCCGCACGCGCGAACGAGTAGACCGCGCGGAGGCCGATCCAGTCGTAGGCGTCCTTGAAGTAGTACCGGTTCAGGAGCAGCCGCCGGACCGGCTGGAGCGCGCTCGTCTCGGCGAGCACGAAGACCCGGCCGTTCCCCCAGAGGCCCCAGGCGAGCCCGATCCCGCCGAGCCCGAGGCCGACGCTGATCGCGGAGAGTCCGAGGTCCGTGAGACCGTACGTCGGCGGGATCCCCGCCACGCCCGCGCCCCCGAGAAGGAGCGACTGGAAGCCCGGCACGAAGACGAACAGGCCCGCGACGACCGCGAACGCCGAGAGGACGACCAGCGGGACCTGCATCACCCACGGCCCTTCGTGGGCCTCGGGGAGCGTCGGGTCCCGGGGGTGGTCGCCCGAGAACGCGAGGAACCAGGCGCGGAAGATGTAGTAGGCCGTCAGGAAGACCGCCGCGAACGCGAGGAGGAAGAACGGCCAGTAGTCCGGATGGGTCCCGAGCTGCGAGTAGACCGACGAGAGGATGTCGTCCTTGCTCCAGAACCCGGCGAACGGCGGGATGCCGGCGAGCGCGAGGCCGCCGACCGCGAACGCGGCCGCGGTGACGCGCATGCGCTTCCGCAGCCCGCCCATCTTGAACAGGTCCTGCGTCCCGATCGCGTGGATGACCGAGCCCGCGGCGAGGAACAGGAGCGCCTTGAAGAACGCGTGCGTGAAGAGGTGGTAGAGCCCGACCATCGCGAAGCCGGCGCCGATCGCGAGCACCATGTAGCCGAGCTGGCTGATCGTGGAGTACGCGATCACCCGCTTGATGTCCGGGTGCACGACCGCCATCGTCGCGGCGAAGAACGTCGTGAACCCTCCGATCGCGACGATCGCGAGCTGGTCGGCCGGGGTGAATCCGATGAACACGCTCGTGATCGCGAGCAGGTAGACGCCGGCCGCGACCATCGTCGCCGCGTGGATGAGCGCCGAGACCGTCGTCGGCCCCTCCATCGCGTCCGGGAGCCAGACGTGGAGCGGGAACTGGGCGCTCTTCCCCGCGGCGCCCCCGAGGATCAGGAGCCCCGCGATCGTGAGGAGGAGCGTGTGGCCGCCCATCGCGCTCGCCAGGAACGGCGTGCTCGTGCTCCCGACGACGAAGACGAACCCGTTCGCCGCCCAGCCGCCGCTCCCCGCGGGGCCGGCGAGCGCGTACGTCGAGAAGAACAGGAAGATCCCGAGGAGGAACAGCACGTCCCCGACCCGGGTGACGAGGAACGCCTCCTTCGCGGCGCTCGCCGCGCTCGGCTTCTCGTAGTAGAACCCGATCAGGAAGTAGGAGCAGACGCCGACCAGCTCCCAGAAGAGGAAGAACTCGAGGAGGTTGTTCGCGAGCACGAGCCCGGTCATCGAGGCCAGGAACAGCGAGAGCTCCGCGTAGTAGCGCGGCAGCCCGTGGTCGTGGTGCATGTACCCGATCGAGTACAGCATCACGAGGAAGCCGACGACCGTCACGACCACGAGCATCAGCGAGGAGAGCGGGTCGACCAGCGTCCCCATCACGAGCGAGAGGCCGTTCGGGAACGCGCCGGGCGCCGGCGGGAGGTGGAGCCAGGTGAACTGTACGTTCGTGTACGTGCCCGGGCTCAGCATCTCGCCGATCGCGATCAGGACCCCGACGACCATCGCCGCGCCCGAGAGGAGGACGGCGATCCAACCGCCCCACTCGAGTCGCTCGAGCCGGGTGCCGGCGAACCCGACGATCACGAACGCCGCGACGGAGAGGAGCGGGACGAGGAACGCCCAGTCGAACAGGAAGGTGAGCGAGACCGTGAGCGACCCCTCCTACTGCTTGAGCTCGGTCGCCCGCGCGACGTTGATCGTGCCCTTGACCCGGTTGAGCGCGAGGACGATCGCGAGGCCGACCGCGACCTCAGTCGCGGCGAACCCCACGAGCACGACCGCGATCGACTGGCCCGAGAGCCCGCTCGCCCCGGTCGGGAACGCGGCGAAGTAGACGAAGTTCAGGATCGCGGCGTTCATCGCGATCTCGATCGAGATCAGCAGGAGGATGAAGTTCCGCCGCGTCAGGATCCCGAAGATCCCGATCCCGAAGAGCGCCGCGGAGAGCCCGAGGAAGCCGGTGAGCGCGAGCGCGGTCATTCGCGGCCCTCCCGCACGAGGTAGATCGCGCCCGCGACGCCGCCGAGCATGACGAGGCCGAGGAGCAGGAGCCAGGGGCCGTTCGCGCCGAAGAGGTTCTGGCTGAGCGCGGTCGGCGGGTAGACCTGGACCGTCGCGGTCGACTGGGGGAGCTCCCCGAGCGCCGAGACGAGGAAGATGAACGTGACGAGCGCGAGCGCGATCGGCACCGGGCCGATCCCCGT
>JASHPY010000126.1 GCA_030037855.1 Thermoplasmata archaeon
CGCGAGCCGGGAGACGGCGTGCTGGGCCGGCTCGATCAGGTAGAGCACCCCCGCCACGAGGGCGAAGATGCCACCGATCAGCGCGAGCAGGTTCGACCCGAAGCCGAGCGCGGCCCACCCGATGATCGCGAGGATCACCAGCACGACGCCGCTCGCGAACGGGCGGCTTGCCCATCCGTGGCTCGCCAGGTGCGTGAACCCGACGATCAGCCCGCCGACCACGAACAGCACGACCGCGCCCCCCAGGGACGCCCCCGCGGCCGCGAGGTGCCCCAACACGAAGTTGGCGACACCGTACGCGGTCGCGAAGAGCCCGCCCCCGAGCACGAGGATGCCGCCGATCAGCCCGAAGAGGTATCCGACCTCACGCTCCGTTGTGTTTTCCATATGTTTCTCACCCCCGTTTGCGTAGCTCCGTCCGAAGCACGCCGGAGGATCCGGGGCTCGAACGGGCGGTTCGGCCGTCGCTCGGTGCGATGCTACTTGAAGGCTTGTCCCGTCCGGGTCGCGACGGCATCCTCCGGCGAGAAATCGTCGGCGAACGCCGGAGCGGTCGGCGACGAACTCCCACGATTGTCGAAGGCGCCGCGCGCGCTCCGGAGCCGCGCGGCTGGCGCCCGCGGCGCCTCGTCTTCCGTCGGCGCCCGCAAGACCATATGACCTATCGTCGGCTCACCCGGTTCGAGCCCGCGGGGTGATTATCGCTTGGCTCCTTTGTCGCTGTGCATCAACACGCAGACCCCTCTCGTCCAGTTCCTGGGGTCGCCGAGCGGCACGCTGCTCGACCCGATCTCGCGGGACCCGACGAACCTGGCGACGCTGAAGGAGGGGGTCGACTACCGCTTCTCCCCCGGAGGGGTCACGAGGATGGTCTACCCGCTCGTTCGCCGGCTACTGCAGGAGAAGGTCGTGGAGGACGCCCACTGGGTCGCCCTGAACCCCCACGCGCCGCCGGTCGTGCACCTGGGCGGCGTGACGCTCCACAACGTCGCGATCGACGGCGAGAGGATGGCCGGTTACGGGAAGGTCAAGGAGGCGATCTGGGGCCGGATCCACGAGATCGACGCCGCGGAGCACCATGACGACCTGTTCTGGTCCGATGCGTTCTCCGAGTACGCGTACTACAACCGGCATACCGCGGAGCTGATCCGGGGCCTCGACGCGCAGTACGACTTCGACACGTTCTACGTCCACGACTTTCAGCAGATGGCGGTCGGCCAGATGCTCGGGACGCTGAAGCCGAAGATCTTCCGCTGGCACATTCCGTTCGACG
Source organism: Thermoplasmata archaeon (assembly GCA_030037855.1). Lineage (GTDB taxonomy): Archaea > Thermoplasmatota > Thermoplasmata > Lutacidiplasmatales > UBA184 > Lutacidiplasma. The sequence continues at coordinate 1,274 of JASHPY010000126.1, forward strand.
TGTCGGTGATCCCGGATCAATGGCGCGCGCTGCTGACCTCCTACCTCGACAGCTACGACGTGATCGTCGTCAGCTCGGAGAAGTACGCCGACTCGCTCACCGCGCTCGGAACGAAGACCCGGGTGGTCCGGCTCTACCCGTACGTCGACCCGGCGGACTACTCTCGGCCCCCCCGATCGGACGTCGCCTCGGCCGCGCGGCGTTTCGGGCTCGGTCCGACGGACGACGTCGCGCTCCTCGTCGGGCGGATGGACCCGATCAAGGGCCAGGACCTCGCGGTCGACGCCCTCGCGGCGCTCGCCCCCGAGTACCCCCGTCTGCGGCTCGTCCTGGTCGGGAACGGGAGCTTCTCGGGCTCTTCCGCGGGCCTGGGCCTCTCCAAGGGCGCGCGTTGGAGGGCGCACCTCGAGGAGCGGGTCCGGGCCGCGCACCTCGAGTCGAGGGTGGTGTTCACCGGCCACGTCGGCCAGGACGACCTCGACAGCCTGTACGAGCGCTGCCGGTTCACGCTCCTCCCGAGCGTCCGGGAAGGGTTCGGGCTCGTCGCGGTCGAGAGCTGGATCCATGGGAAACCGGCGATCGTCACGCGGAGCGCCGGGATCGCGGAGCTGGTCGAGGACGGGAAGAACGGGCTCCTGTTCGACCCGGGCGAGCCCGCGACCCTCGCCCGGGCGATGCGCCGACTGCTCGACGACCGGACCGGACGGCTCCGGGCCCGCCTCGCCCGCGCCGGCCGGAGGACCGCGCTCCGGTGCTCGATCGGGGAGGCCGTGCGCGGCGAGCGGGCCCTCCTGCGGCGGCTCGCGGGGGTCTAAGTGTCCCTCGTGCTGACGCTCGTCCGGCTCGTCGCGCCGTACCTACCGGTCGCCGCGATCATCGGGGTCACGGTCCTGCTGGCGGCCGTCGGGAACTGGCTCGCGGGCCGGCTGCTCCGTCGCAGCTCCCCCCGGCTCGCCGGCATCGCTCGCCGCCTCACGGTCGCGATCCTCGGCCTGATCGGCGGCACCCTTGCCCTGCAGGCGCTCGGGGTCAACACCGACGTCCTCCTGGTCGTCATCGCCCTGTTAGGCGCGACGATCGTCGTCGCGCTCCGCGAGCCGCTCGGGAACTACGGGGCGAAGTACTTCAGTGACGTCTACACGCCGTTCAAGGTCGGCGACAGCATCCAGGTCCTCGGTCACGCCGGCAAGGTCATCAAGATCAATCCGATGACGACGGTGCTCCTGTCGGACAGCGACCAGCTCATCAGCGTCCCCAACGCCGCGATGATCCGCGACGTGGTCGTCAACACCTCGCCCCAGGCCTGGAAGGAGGTGACGGTGCCGGTCTCGCTGAGCGGGAACGTCGACCTGCCGACGTTCGAGAGCGAGGTGCGCAAGTCCCTTTCCAAGCTCCGCTCGCGGCTGGACGCCCGCTTCCCCCCGATCGTAACGGTGGGGACCCGAACGGCACAGTCGACCGACCTTACCCTCACGCTGATGATCCGGCAGCCGGAGGACCGCGACCCGATCACCGCCGAGGTGAACCGCCGCGTCGCCGAGGTGCTCGCCCGGAAACGGGAGCACCGCCGTTGAACGCCCCCGCAACCCCCGCGAGCCGGAGCGTCGAGCCGACCCCGACGAGCGGAGGGGCCGACGGGCCCGGCCCACTGGACCCCGAGCCGTCGCTGAACGACTACGGGGTGATCGGCAACGAGCTGACGGGGGCGCTCGTCGGGAGGGACGGCGCGATCGACTGGGCGTGCCTCCCCCGGTTCGACAGCCCCAGCGTCTTCGCGCGCCTGCTCGACCGCCAGCGCGGCGGCTCGTTCCAGCTCTTCGGCGACGGCCCGAGCCCCGGCCACCAGCAGTACGTGACCGGCACGAACGTCCTGACGACGTTCCTCGGCCTCCCCTCCGGAGGAAC
>JASHPY010000127.1 GCA_030037855.1 Thermoplasmata archaeon
TACGTGCCCGCGCTCGAACGGTTCCTCGAGGCGACGGCGGCGGGACATCAGGGGATCTGCGTCGTGCGCGACTCGCCCGAGCGCGTGCGGGCGTACATCGGCTCCCGGCCGGTCGAGATCCGATGGCTCACGAACATCGGTCGCGGCCCGACCCTGAAGCCGACGGACCTCGATGGGCTCTCGGCGTTCCTCGAGCACGCGGCCTCGAGCGGCCACGTGACCGCGTTCTTCCTCGAGGGCGTCGAGTACCTCGTGCGCCTGCACGGGCTCGACCGGGTCGTCGAGCGGATGGCGGCGTTCGACCGGCTCGCCCGCGAGCACGCCGCGCGACTCTGGCTCCCGTTGAACCCGAAGCTCCTGTCGCCGGTCGAGCTCGAGCGGTTCGTGGCGGCGTTCGGCGGCGGATCCGGCGCAAATTGAGCGCTCGGTTTCCCGCGAATTGCGCAAAGGATAGGTTGAATATCCCCGAGTCGGGTGGCGCGCGCGATGGCGGAGACCAGCCGCCGGGTCCCCCGAATCGCCCGCGCTCGCGGACTCGCGTGGATCGCGCTCGCCTTGGTCGCACTGCTCCTGGTCCCGGTCGGCGCGATCGCGGTTCCGGCCCGTGAGCCCGTGGTGACGGTCGCACCGGAAGCCGCGGCCGGCGGGATCGTCGCGACCGTGACCTGGAATGGGGCGAACATCGCGACCGCGAACACGAGCAGTTCGGCGTTCTCCCTCGCGCCCGGCGGGCAGGCTCAGGTCGTCTACAACTGGTCGCAGCCGGTGCTTTCCCTCGCGCCGTGGCTGGTCGACGACGCGCGCCTGCAGATCTTCTACCTCGGGATCGCCGTCGGCACCCGCGACATCTACCTGACCAACGGAGGGTCGAGCGGCACGGTCGACATGTCCAACTGGACCTACGGACCCCTCCAGTACCTCCTCGAGGGGACGTTCCTCCTCACCGCGAGCCTGCTCGCGAAGAACGGCACGACCGCCTGGAGCGAGTCGTTCTGGGTCGACATCACGGCGCCGTTCTACCTCCTCGCGGCGATGCCGATCATCCTCCTCCTGATCGCGATCTACGAGATCTACGCGCTCTGCGTCTCGGGAAAGAACGCGCGCCCGCCGAAGGCGGCCGCGACGCCGCCGTCGACCCCCGGGGGTGGCGCGGCCGCGTCGACTCCCCCTCCCGGCACGAGCGCACCGACGGAGTCCGCGACGCCCGAGGCCGCTCCCGAGTCGTCGCCTCCGTCCGCGGGAGGTACGTCATGAGCGCAACCGGTTCGGGCGCCGGCTGCGGCGTCGTCCTGGGGCTCGTGCTCGTGCTGCTCGCGGCCCAGTGGAGTCTGATCACGCTCAGCCAGCTGGTCCCGACGATCGAGTACCTCGTGGTCGCGGCGGTGATCGGGGGCCTTATCGGTGCCCTCATCGGCTGGGCCCTCGGACGTCGCTACCTCGCGAAGCACGGTGCCGTCGGCGCCGCCGGAGCGGCCGAGAGCGGCACGAATCCGCCGTAGACTCCCCGAACCGGGGCGGCTCCGAGGCGGGCTCAGGATTAAATCCGTGGGGGCGCCCATTCCGACGGTGCGGGCGGCGACCCGGTCGCCACCGGCACCCATGGCGGTCGGTCACTCCGTTCGAACCCTACCATCGACTCCCGCCCGCGGCGAGCGGCCGGTCGAGGCGCCGTGATCCCCTGCCCGTCGTGCGGTCGGGTCAACGACGACGACGCGAGGTTCTGCTCGGCCTGCGGCGCCACCCTGGGAGCGGCGCCCCCGGCTCCCCCGCCCCCGCCGGCCGCCCCCGCGGCACCGAGCGAGGTCGGGCCGTCCGTCCCCGCGCGACTGGTCGGATTCCTCCGCCGGCTCGTGCGAACGAACCCGCGCGCGTTGCTTGCGGTGCTCCTGGTCGTGGCGTTCGCGCTCGGCATCGCGTCGCTGGGCACGGCGTGGTGGTCGTACACCTCGACGGCGGGAGGGACGACGCGCGCCCTCGCCTTCCTTCCCGGGGGAAGCTACAGCGTGATGTGCTCCGGGACGGGGTGCGCCGGCTTCTCTACCGGTTCGTTCCCGTACAGCGCGATCGGCGGTTCGGTGGGAGGTCTCTACGAGGCGGTCCTCGCTGCGATGGCCCTCTCGGTCGCGCTCACGGGTCTGGCCGCCGCGATCGCGGTGCTCTCCGCTCTCGGCTACCGGACCGGCTGGTGGCAGCGCTCCGGGAGCTTCATTCTCGTCTTTCTCGGCCTGCTGACCGCGCTCGTGACGATCGGGGCGGTCGTGGGTGCGCAACCCGGAGCGTTCGCGCCCTCCACGTCGTTCGCGGGCCTCGGCGGGGGGAGCGCGTCGCCGTTGAACTCGTTCTGGGGCTCGGACGGCGCCGCGAGCTGGGGCGCGGGGGCCGGCTGGTACCTCGGACTCGCGAGCGGTCTCCTCCTGATCGCGACCACGGTCGTACTGGTCGTGGTCGGGCACCAGCGACTGCGGGTGCCCGAGCCCGAACGGCGGACGCGCACCGCGGTCGCCCCGGCCGTCCTCGACCTCCGGGGGTACACGGCTCCTCCGCCGGTGGCCCCCCCGCCGCGGCCCGCGCCGGCCGCGGCCCCCGTGATGATGACCCCTACGCGCGTCACCCCCCGGCCGAGCTCCCGGACCCGGAGCGACCCCGGGCCGACCGGAGCGCCCGAGACCCCGGCGGCCGAGCCGGACGCGGAGCCAGCGACGATCGCCCCGCTCCCGGTCCCTGCGGCGGTACCGACCGAGCCCCGGGCGATGATCGAGTGCCCCGCGTGCGGCACGCCGAACCTCGCTCGGTCACGAACGTGCTCGTACTGCCAGCGTCCGCTGCGCGAGTCGGGCTCCTGAGCCCCGCGCGCGACGTCGGACGAGCGAGCCGTTATCCGCCGCCGCCCTTCCGGCGGGCAGGCCTGCGCCGGGCCCGGGGTCCATGACCGACCGACTCGATCCGGGAGTTGCCGCGTCCACCGAGTTTCGCGCGTTCCTCGAACGGGACTGGAGGCAGTGGCTCGAGGAGGCGCCCGAGCTCGCGACGGTGGTCGGAGCGCCCGGGCTCAACGACCGCTGGAACGACGATTCCCCCGCCGGCGTCGCGGCCCGCCGGCACCACCTCGCCGAGGCGCTCGTGAAGCTCGACCGCTTCGAGCGGGACCGCCTCGCCGCGCCCGAGCGGGTCAGCTACGACCTCTATCGGGAGCTCCTGACGAGCGCGGAGGACGGACTCGCGTTCGGCCTCGACCCGTTCCCCTTCCGCCTCGGCTCCCCACACCATCTCCGGATGCCGCTGAACCAGATGGAGGGCATCCAGACCGCGGTCGCGGACGCGGTCGAGACCCAGCCCCTCGTCACCGTCCGCGACTACGAGGACCTTCTCGCCCGGTTCGACGCGTTCCCGGTCGCGGTCGATCGGAACCTCGACCTTCTCACGCGCGGGCTGGCGCTCGGGTACTCTCCGCCCCGCGTCACGCTCGTCGGACTTCCCGACCAGATCACGAGCCAACTCCCCACCGCCCCGTCATCGAGCCCCCTGCTCGCGCCGTTCCGGCAGTTCCCGGCGACCGTGCCCGAGGCGGACCGCGCCGGTCTCACCGCCCGCGCGAGCTCGCTCTACGAGCTCCGGCTCGCGCCCGCGCTCACGAAGCTGCGCGAGTTTCTCACGAGCCAGTACCTTCCGGCCGCGCGGGAATCGACCGGGGCGAGCGCGCTCCCGGACGGCGCCGCGTACTACGCCCACCTCGTGCGTTGGCAAACGACCACGGACCTCACGCCCCAGCAGGTGCACGAGATCGGGCTCGCAGAGGTTCGGCGCCTTCGGGCGGAGGTCGACCGGCTGATGCAGCGGACCGGGTTCACCGGGACGTACGCGGAGTTCTGCACGTTCGTCCGGACCGATCCGCAGTTCTTCTACGAGACCCCGGAGGAGCTCCTCGACGGCTACCGGGTGATCGCGAAACGGATCGACCCGGCGCTCTCGCGGGTCTTCGGCCGGCTGCCCCGCCTGCCCTACGGGGTCGAGCCGATGCCCGAGTATCGCGCGTCGACCTCGCCCGCGGCGTACTACCGGCCCGGCGCGCCGACGACCGGCCGCGCGGGAGTGTTCTTCGCGAACCTCGACCAGGTCGGAACGCGGGCGAAGTGGGAGATGGAGGCGCTCACGCTGCACGAGGCGGTCCCGGGACACCACCTCCAGATCTCGCTCGCGCAGGAGCCCGACGACCTCCCCGAATTCCGCCGCCAGACCGGGTTCACCGCGTTCGTCGAGGGCTGGGGCCTCTACGCCGAGAGTCTCGGCGACGAGCTCGGGCTCTACCGCGACCCGTACTCGAAGTTCGGACAGCTGACGTTCGACATCTGGCGGTCGATCCGACTCGTCGTCGACACCGGGATGCACGCGCTCGGCTGGACGCGCGACCAGGCGATCGCGTTCTTCCGCGAGAATTCGGGGAAGAGCGACCCCGAGATCCGGGTCGAGGTCGATCGCTACATCGTCTGGCCGGGTCAGGCGCTCGCCTACAAGATCGGCCAGCTCAAGTTCCGCGAGCTCCGCGCGCGGGCGGAAGCGCAACTCGGCGATCGGTTCGACGTGCGCGCGTTCCACGACGTGCTGCTCTCCGAAGGAGCCCTGCCGTTCCCGGTCGTCGCCGAGCGCGTCGCCCGCTGGATCGAGAGCCGATCGAACTGATCGCGAACGGTCCGGTCCGCCCCGGCGAATCATCGCGACCACGCCGCGGCCACTCCGACCCCGAGGGCCCGGGGTTTGCCCTCACCCGGCGAGTTGGCAACCGCGGTTCAGGGACGGGCCGGGGCGCGGAGAGGCACGGTCGTCGAGCTCTTCGCCATCGCCAACTCGAACCGGGGGCTGGCCGAACGGAAAGCTCCGTCATCGGACCTCCGGAGCTCGGGCGCGCCGGGACCGGGCGTCCCCGGGCGCTGGTGCGCGGTCGGGTCCGCTCGGGCGACCGACCTAGGGGGAAGGCGGTGGAGTTCGGGGCGGGGTCCCGCCGGTCCCCGGCGGTGCACCGATCAGTTCCTGGGTAAAGCCCCGGCCCTCCGCGGACATCCAGCCCCCGTACGGGTGGCCGGTGACCCCCGCGATCAGACGGTCGATCCCGATCACGAGCAGCGCGAACCCGAGGAGAAGGATCAGGGTCGCGACCGCGAGCGCCGGATCGATGAGGACGACGAACGCGAGCGCGATCGAGATCAACCCGACTAGGATCGCGAGCGCGCGGTACCAACCCGGAAGTCTCCCCGACGAGCCGGCCATGGAATCAGCCGGCGACCCCACCCCCGTCCCCCAGATAAAGTGCGCCTTCGGGACCGCTGCCAGCCGATCCGCTGGAGCGGTCGCCGTGGCTGACTCGGCGCGTACGGAGCTCAGCCAGAAATACCCCCATCGATACGGTCGGTGGATGCAAACGTCCACGTGTCCTCACTGCGGAGCGCCGCTTCCCGCGGGCGCGAGCTTCTGCTCGTTCTGCGGCGCGACGGTCGGCTCCTCCACGGGCGCGCCGCTCGCCTCCGCGCCGAACGCCCCGCCTCCGTTCCCCGCGCCGCCCCCCACTCCGTACGCACCCGCGAGCCCTCCCCCGCGTCGGAGCCGGGCGCGGCTGGTCGTGGTCGTCATCCTGGTGGTGATCGTCTTGTTCGTTGCGATCCTCGCCGCGGCCTACTTCCTCTTCCCCGCTCCGCCGATCCAGGTGTCCGCGATCTACGTCTACGCGCCGGACAACGTCTGCGGCCTCGGCCTTCCCCAGAACGCGATCTACTACTACGGCTACAACGGATCGACCGGGGCGGCGCAGACGCTCGAATTCGAGATGCCGAACTACAACGCGACGGCGTGTACGATCGTCGGAGCCGCGACCAATAGCTCGGGCTTCTCGCTGTCGAACGTTCAGGTACCGCTCACGATCCCGGGGGACGGCAACTCCACGATGAACATCACCATCACTTCGCCAACCTCGAGCTACTCGGGCTCGATGAACCTCGTGCTGAGCTAGGCGCTCGGTTCGCGTGGCTCGCTCGGGGGGGACGCGCGCGGCCGACCGCCGCCGCCGGGCGGCGTCGGCGTCCGGTACGCCTCCACGTAGAGCGCGGTGACGAGGAGGGCGACCACGGCTCCCAGCAGCACGCCTGAGTCCGAGAGGCCGACGACGCCGGAGAGTACCGCGATCCCGACGGTGGGGACGGAGACCGCGAGGTATCCCGCGGAGTAGAACCCCGCGAGGATCTCTCCTCGGTCTCCTTCGGAGCAGACGCGGTCGGCGAGCGTCGTGCTCCCCATGTACGTCAGCCCGACCGCGGCGCCGAGCCCGAGCGTGACGACGGCGAGCAGCTCCCACGAGCCGAGCGGGAGGATCAGCACGAGCCCGACCAGCGACACGAGGAGCATCGGGAACCCGACCAGGAGCGCCCGACGGTCCCGGATCTCGGCGGTCGCGAGCTGGACGACGGCCGCCGTGCCGAACATGAGGGCGACCACCGCCCCCGCGGCGGTCGGTGCCGAGAGGCCGAGGCCGCTGCGGACATACGACGGCACGAGGGCCGCAAAGAACCCGTAGATCGCGTAGCACGCGGCAACCCCGCCCGCCGCGACCCAGAACGGCTGGCGGATCGTTGCGGGGACGGAGATGCGCTGGACCCGCCAGCTCGTCGGCTGCCCGAGCCGGGGCGCGGTCTCGGGCATCCAGTGGACGGCGAGCGCACCGAGCACGCTCGCGCCGATCGGCAGGAGATAGGGGAGCGCGAGGGGGTACGGCGCGTACTGCACGAGGAGGCCGCTCGCCCCGACGCCGAGAGCGAACGCGCCGAAGTTCGCCGCGACCGCGACCCGCGCGACGTGGTGCTGGTCCCGATTCGGCTCGAGGTCGCTCATCGCCGCGGTCGCGACGCTCGTGGTCGCCCCGACCCCGAGACCGGTCACCGCACGGGCGAGGGCGAGCAGCGCGACCCCGTTCGCGACAACGAAGATCGCCGCGGAGAGCGCGATCATCGCCATCCCGAAGAGGAGCACGCGACGCCGGCCGATCGCTTCGGCCCGGGGGGCGACCACGAAGAGCGTGACCAGGATCCCGAGCGCGTACGCCGCGAAGACGAGGCCGAGCACGCCGGCGGCGAACCCGTAGCGAGTCGCGTAGATCGGGTAGAGCGGGGTCGGTATCGCGGCACCCAGCGCGGTCACGCCGAGCACGTACGCGGTCCACCGGAACCACCGGCGCGGCGGCCCCGGGCGCGCGACCTGGTGCGCTGGGTCCGACCGGACGGCCTTCACGAACGATCGCTCCGAGGAACCGGCCGAGTCCTCGACCCGCTTAACGTGTAAGCGGTTCGGTCCCCGGAGGGCGGAAGGAGTTTTCCGCTTGGCCCGCGTCGCGCCACCGTGCCGGCGAAGCCCAAGATCACCCCCGCGCGGCTCGGGGTCAAGATCCTCCGGTCCGTGCCGACCCGGCTCTATCCGTTCGAGCGGTACTTCCGCGGCTTCGACCGACTCCCGCCGGTCCGTGCGTTGTTTGGCTCTCGCACGGGCCGCGTGCTTCGGAGCCTGCGCGTCGAGTTCTTCTCGGCACGGTACGGCTACATGAGCACGAGCGACGTCGACGGGCACCTGATCATCAGCCGCCAGTACCTCGAGACGGGCGAGCTCAGCACCGTCTACCTCGACGTCATCCACGAGCTCTGCCACGTTCGACAGTTCCGGGCGAAGCGCCCGCTGTTCTACCCGAAGCTGAGCTACGTCGACGCGCCGTCGGAGATCGAGGCGTATCTCGTCACGATCGCGGAGGGGCGACGGATCGGCCTGACCGACGCCGAGCTGATCGAGTACCTTCGGATCGAGTGGATCAGCGAGGCGGAGCATCGTCGGCTCGTCCGACGGATGGGAATCGCGTGGCCCCGGCGACACCGACGCCGACAGCGCTCCCGCGCGATCGAACGATAGCGGAAGGACCGAGCGAGATGTCGTCCGCCGCCGGGACCACTAGGGAGTCCGGACGACCCGCGAGCTCGCCGGTAGACTCCATCGCGCGGATCCGGAACCAGCCGCGGCGCTCCCGAACGACCTGGGCGATCGGGGGGGCGGTCGTGGCTATCGGGGTCGTGGTCGTGCTGCTCGTCGCGGGAGTGATCCCAACTCCTCGAATGGCGCCCGCGCCACCCCCGGCCTCGATCTCGGTGGGCTTTTCGAGCGCGCTCCGCGCTGCCAATGCGACCGCCGCCGGGGCGGACGGGGGCCCGTGGGCGATGTGGTCGGCGACCGGGGTCGACTCCCGCGAGGTACGGAATGGGTCGGGGTTCCTTCCGTGGAGCGGATCCGGGGGCTGCTCGCCCTCGGTTCCGTTCGGCGGCGCCGGGCCGGCGTCCCTCGTTCCCGCCTACCGTGGTCCGATCGACTCCGGCCTTGCGCCGTACTGGTTGTTCGCGTACGCGAACGCCTCGTCCACGTCACTGATCGTCGTGGTCGTGAACGGGAGCGCATTCGACACGGGAACCGTGACCCCGTCTCCTCTGTGCGTGACTCCCGCCTACGGCGCGGTCCCCGCGATCGGACTCTTCAACAGTTCCGCGGCCGCCGCGGCGGCCGGGGCGGTGAACTCCTCGTTCGTCGATTCGTTCCCCGGCCTCAACGCGACCCTCTCGCTGACCGAGGCCTCGGGCGGCGGATCGAGTGGGGAGTGGCAGTGGCTCGTCGAGTTCACCTCCTGCCCCGCCGGGACCCAGGTCTTCGGCCCGACGACTCCCCACTACCCGGGCGAGCTCGACGGTCAAACCGTCGCGGCCGCGACGGACACCGTCACGTCGCCGAACTCGATCGTCGCCGAGGTCACGTGCGTCGGCTAGTGCAGGGACCGTGGCTCTGCGAGGCCCCGGGCGCGCCGGGAGGCTCCACTCAAGCTCGTGGTCCGGCGACCGGGTTTAAAAGTAGACCGGATACTGTGTGACCGGCCTCCTGCGATCCAAATCATGGTCAGCGCACCGACGGGGACGGAACCGGCGCCGACCCCCCGGGCCTCGGGCGGACGGAAGCGGTCGGCGACCCCGAAGGCGGTTCCGCCGGGAGCGCTCATGGAGCCCGGCTCCGGAAGGGCGGCGGTCGCTTCTTCGGGGCCTGTAACGTCACCGAACGTCGGCGGGGACGGCCCGGTACGAACGGGGTCGGTCGTTGAGGCGATCGTCCCGGCCGCCGCAGACTCTTCCTATCGCGAGGACCCGCGTCTTACCCTGCTCTCGCTCGCGCTCTGCTTGATCGGTTTCATCGAGATCGCGGCGCAACTGTACGCGCTCCGGTTTCAAGGAACCGGCGCTACTTTCTACGGCCTGCCCAGCCGCGTGACGTTTGTGTTCGGGCTGACGCTGGCCGCGTCCCCGCTGTTCCTGGCGTTCTTCCGTCGCCCGATCGTCCTCTTCGTGCTGCCTCCAATCGTGCTGGTCTTCCTCCTCTACCCGCTCTTCGTGCCGTTCGGGGTTCCGTTCGGACAAGACCCGATCTACAACTATCAGTTCGCGCTGGCCATCCTACAGTCCGGCCACTGGATCCCGGGCGCGACGGCCGGAGTTACCAACCAGGCCGTGGCCTACTCCTACTACCCCGCAAGCGGGGTGTTCGATGCTGAGTTCGCGGCATTCACCGGACTGCCGCCCCTCCAGGCGTTCAGCTGGGCGATCCCCCTGCTGCGACTGCTCGTCCTTCCCCCAGCGGTCTTCGCGCTGGGAAAACGGTACTTCGGGGCTCGGGTGGGTTTCGGGGCCGTTCTGCTCTTCCTCGCCACCCCGTCGATCCTCTTCAACAACCCGGTACAATCGGAGTTCGCGATTCCTTTCTTCGCGCTACTGCTCGTCCTCCTCGGGTACCTCGTCGTGGACGGGCGGTACGGGCAGGTGGGTCTCGTGGCCGCTATCTCCCTCCTCGCCGCCGTCATCGTCATGAGTCACACTCTCACGTCGTACACTCTCGGCGCGTGGATCGGCGGCCTGCTCCTGTATTGGGCGCTGTCCCGGGGTTTCCCGACGCGCGCGGCATGGCGCGCCGGGGCCGTGGGGGCGATCTACGTACTCTTCCTGCTCGGCTTTACCTTCTGGATCAGCCTTCCGCAGTTCCTCGCGAACTATGAGGTGCTGGTGGGGGTCCTCGGCTCGCTCACTCAGCCCGGAGCCATCTCGACGAGCACGGCAACCTCGATCGGGCAGTCCTTTCCGCTGTACCAGCTCGTGTGGACCTACCTCGCCTTTGGCATTCTGCTCTTGGGATCCCTGGTCGTGTTGCGGCGCTGGTACCGGACCCAGCACCGCACGTTCACTACCCCGAATCTCGCCATGGCAATCGTCGCCGTGATCGTCACGATCCCGTTGATCGTCACTGCCTTCAGCTTCCTGTCCGAGCGCATCATGGAGTATGGGGAACTGTTCATCGCCCCCGCGATCGCCTGGCTCGCGGTCCGGTGGCTCTCTGCGGCATCTCCGCCCTCTCCTCAAACGGCGACCGGCCCGCGCAACGCCCGATCGCGCGCGTCGCGCCGAGGGTACGCGGTCACGGCCGTCGTTCTCGTGCTAGTCGTGCTGGTGTTCACCGGCGGGAGCCTCGTGCCCTACAGCACTCGGGATCAGTTCTCACCGCCCGACGAGCTCATCACGGAGTCGCCGATCCACATCGACCCCCAGGTCTACCAGCTCGGCGTGTGGGCCCACTCGCACCTGACCGCGTCGTCGCAGGTGTGGGGCGACTACCTCACGTACTCGGTGTTCGGGGGATTCGGTCAGTTCGGCATGGAGTTCAACCAGTACGCGCTCTATAACGGCACCACGATACCGTTCTACGTCTGGCTCATGGTCTCGCTGGGAGCCTACGTCGTCGTGGACAAGTACATGACCACCACCACGCCCCAGTTCCCCGGTGCCCTCGAGCCGACGGCCCCCCTGACGTCGGCGCAGCTCGAGAAGTTCAATGACCCCCAGTACTTCGACCTCATCTACCAGGACTCGACGTTCACGATCTATCAGGTCATCGCGGAACCGTGAGGGTCCCCGAGCGGGCCGGACCCGTGCTCCTCGGGGAGGATCTCGGCCCGGGCCGAGTCGTGGCGCTCCGTAGGGGTCCTCCGCTTCCTCTCCTCGACCGAAGCGTTCGCGCCCCCCGCGGGAGATGAGGATCGGGCAGGAGGGGGCCGACAACGCCCACGTCCCGTAACAGACCTTATCTTGTGAGACGAGAGACATGAGTCCGAGGGGGGCGCAGGGGCGGGATGGCCAGTCTGAGAGTCTGTCTGCTCGCTCCCGACCTCCTTCCGGTTTGGGGAGGGGCCGGAACCTATGCGATCGAGATCGCGCGCGAGCTCTCTCGCCGGGTGGATCTCACCATCCTCACGCTCGAGCGGAATAACAGCGGCAACCCCTACTCGAGGGCGCAGATGGAGGAGTTCTTCGAGCACCGGGTACGCGTCGAGGTGATCTCGGAAGCGCGAGAGAACTTCCGTTACAACGCCGCGTTTCAGGTGGCCGTCCTCCGGCAGCTACCGGCGCTGGTCCGCGCCGAGAAGTTCGACCTGGTGCACTCCCAACACGCGCACATGCCCGACCTTCTCTACCGTCGGTTCAACCACTCGCCCCCGCTCCTCCGGACGGTCCACAGCACGATCGCGGGACAACGCGCCGGAATCGCGGCAGCGCAACGGTTCGGGGGCGAGCTCGAGCCGTCCGAAGCCTGGCAGATCGCCCTCGAGCCGGTCCTCCGCGCGGCCGAGTGGGTCACGCTACGCGACTCCGACCAGCTGGTCGCGGTCTCCCATTACACGAGGGACGAGCTGTGTGGACTCGGCCTTTCGCGGGACGAGATCCAGGTGGTGTACAACGGGGTCCGCGTGGATCGGTTCCGTCCCGACGCCCGCGCTCCGACGGCAGGGCTCCCGTCGACCAGGAACCCGGTGGTCCTCTACTCGGGCCGTCCGACGTTGCTCAAGGGGATCGGCGTCCTGCTCGATGCGATCCCCGAGATCCTGAGCCGAGTTCCCGCAGCGCAATTCGCCTTCGCGGGAGGGTCGGCCGAGGAGTTCCGGAGTTTCGCCGAGGGACGGAACCTGCCGATGGATCATCTCCACTTCCTGGGGAAGCTCCGATACGAGGAGCTTCCCGGAGCCTATGCCTCAGCGGACGTGGCCGTAGCGCCAACATTTCGGGACAGCCTACCGTTCTGGATCCTCGAAGCGATGTCCTCCGGCGTGCCGGTAGTCGCTTCCCGCATCGGGGGGATACCCGAGCTGGTGGCCGACGGCCGGACCGGGGTCCTGATCCCACCGGGATCTCCTCGAGCTCTCGCCGACGCCGTGGTCCCGATCCTCGTGGACCCGGACCGCCGGGAGGAGCTGGGTCGGGCGGCGCGGACTTCCGCCGTGGAGCGCTTCACCTGGGCCCGCGCGGCGGAAGAGACGCTCGCGCTCTATCGGTCGACCGCCTCCGGTCACGAGTCCGAATAGCTCTCCCGGCCCCGCGTCCCATCGGGCCCCTCCCCGTGCGTCTCGCCCGACGCGAACTAGGGCCGACCGGGCCAGCACGAAGCGACCCCCCCGCGTGGGTTCGGAGGAGGTATCCGGACCGAGACGGAACGTCGATCGCCCTCCCCCCTGATCGGATCCTAGCGGTGCACTCTACCCTGCCCGGGACCCGGTTCCCCCAACGCTTGGACCCGGGCGTTCTCGGTGCCGGGAGGACCGTCGCCGCTCGCGGGGGCTTCGGTGCCTCGACCCTGCGCCCGGCGACCTCGTCCGGCGGCGTGAACGAGCTTTCGACTCCGTTCGGACCGATGGCCGGTCGCGCCCGGACCGGCGCTGAGCTCGCGAGCGCTCTCGCACCGCTTCGCCTCCGGCTCGTCCGGAGAGGATCCGTATCGACCGGGTCGTTGCGCGCTCCGGGGGACGTCGGTCCGAGGTCCTACCCGCGGGCCCGCGTGCCGCCTCGAAGTTACGCGAGAGTCTCGCGAACCTCGCGGACCACCCGTCTCACCTCGCGGAGCGGCAACTCGTGGTAGAGCGGGAGGCAAAGGATGCGGTTCGCGATCTCGCTCGCGATCGGATAGCGTCGGCGGAGCGCGCGGGGCATGAACGAGAAGTCGCTCGTGAGCGGGAAGAAGTAGCGCCGCGTGCGAATCCCGCGCTCGCCGAGTCGCCGAAAGACGCGGTCCCTCCGGCGCCGGTCCGGCAGAAGGATCGGGAAGTAGATGTGATTGTGCCGGGCCGAGGTGACCCGCGGGACCTCGACCGAACGGAGCGGTGCGAGCAGGTCCCGGTAGAGCCGAGCCCGCTCCGCTCGGGCGCGGATCCATTCGTCGAGATATCCGAGGTTGAGCAGTCCGATCGCCGCGTGGGGTTCGGTGAGTTTCGCGTTGATCCCCGGTTCTTCAATGTCGCCCGACGGTTCGAACCCGAAGTTCCGCATGCGGCTGACCCGGCGGGCAATCGACCGGTCCGGCGTGACGATGGCTCCTCCCTCGAACGTGTGGAAGCTCTTCGTGGCGTGGAGACTGAGTGCCGAAGCGTCGCCGAGGTGGAAAATCGACCCTCCGTCCGTCCGGACGCCGAAGCTATGGGCGGAGTCGAAGACAATCCAGCGGGACCGCTCCCGCGCGAGAGCGACGAGCTCCCGGCTGCCCGCCGGGTTGCCAAAGACCTGTACGGGGAGGATCCCCACCGCGTCGCGTCCGAGCGCATCGGCGGCGAGTTCGGTGTCGAGGACGAACGTCTCTCGGTCGATATCGGCAAACCGGGGCGTGAACCCCTGCCAGACGAGGGCCGTGGTCGTGGCGGCGAAGGTGAACGGCGTCGTGACGACGACGCCTCGGGCGCCCCCCACCGCCCGAAGAGCGAGCTGGAGCGCGAGGGTCCCGTTCCCGACGGCCACGACGTTTCGCGCCGGCAGGTATCGCGCGATCCTCCGCTCGAGTTCGTGGACGTACGGGCCCCCGTTGGTGACGCTCCCGCTGGCCCACAGCGACGGAAGCATCGCGCGGTACTCGGCGAGCGGCGGAAAGCTCGGGAGCGTCAGCGGGACCGTCGAAGCGAGACGATGGGTGGAGCTCGACTTCGACATCGGCGCGTTCAGGCGGACCGGCTACAAATTCGTTTGGCGAACCCAGCGACCGGAGAACTCAGGACGGACTCCCAACATCCTCGTTGGCGTCGTCTTCGGCCCGGAGGTTCGGCGCCTCGGACCAGAGCGTGCGGAACCGCGCTTCCTGGCCTTGGATGAACGATCGTCGTTCGGAGACCACTCCGAGCGTTCCGGAAGGGCGGTCGAGCGGCGTGCTGCGCACAAAGAAGCGAATCACCTTGGTCGAGTCGATCACGTAAAGGTGGAAGAAGGCCGGCTCGGACAGCCGGACCTCGAGCCGAGGGTCGGGCCCGGGCGCGCCGGCGACCGTCGGCAGCGCGTTCAGATACGGCCGTTCGTACGGAATCAGCGCTCGCACGCGCACCCCCCGGGCCACCGCTGCCTCCAGCCCGTCCCGAATCGCCGCGCGGGCATCCCGCGGGAATCCGCGAAAGACCGGGACGGCCCAGAGCTCGCTTCGGGCGAGCGCGAGGCTCTCCCGCAGGACGCGGGCGGCATCGGACGCCCCGATGAGCACGGGGGCCCGGGCGGACCGGCCCGCCGTCGGTCGAGAGAGCGCTTCCGCCGCGACTTCCCGCATCTCGCGATGCAGTTCGACCTCGTCCAACAGCGCGAACGCAGAGCGGTTCAGGAACCGATCGAGCGGGACCGCCTCGACGCGGAGCGGGCGATGGGCGACCGGCACCACGAGCTCCATTCGCCGCAGTCGTTCCAGGCCGCGGTAACCGGTCGCCCGGCGGACTCGGGCGCTGACGATGATCTCGAGCGGGAGGGCGGGCCCGACCGCGAGCGCGGCGCAGTAGAGCCGGGACGTCGATTTTCGGAGTCCGAAGGCCTCGAGGGCGCGCGCTACGGCGTCGCGTTTCGCGAGCTCGGGGGGGCGCGCGCCCGCGGAGCTGGCCGGACTCGTACCCACCGGCGCCGGACCGGGGTGGCGGACCCGTCCCGCCCCGTCCGGGCGCGCCGACATCGGCT
>JASHPY010000004.1 GCA_030037855.1 Thermoplasmata archaeon
TGCTTCACGTCGCCCCGGGGGCGACCGGGGTCAAGGCCGCGGTCCGGTGCGACGCGCTCCTGCCCGACGAGCTCGGCCGCTCGGACACGTACCCGTACAACGAGATCCACGAGCAGGACGCGACGATCACCCACGAGGCGGTGGTCGGGAAGATCGGCGAGGAGCAGATCTTCTACCTGATGAGCCGCGGCCTGAACGAGTCGGACGCGATCCACCTGATCCTGATGGGGTTCCTCGCCGAGTTCGCGAAGGAGCTCCCGGTCGACTACGCGCTCGAGCTGAACCGGCTGATCCAGATGGAGATGGTCGGGGCGGTCGGATAGGCGCGCGCCGGAGCGGTCCTACTTCGCCGGCCGACGCGCGGGGACGCGTGGCACATCCGTGTGCGACTTCACGAGGTCGATCGCGGCGAGTAGAGTTGCGTAGGCGAGGTTCGCGTTCGCCGCGAGCTCGTCTCGGCTCCCGCCCGAGCCCCGCCGGATCCGCTCGACCGCCGCGTCGATCAGCTCGGTCGCGGTCCCGAGGCTCGCGGGGTCCCGTACGGCCCCCCGGGGATGCGCGACCATCTCGCGGGTCTCCAGGAGGTCCGTGGTCAGCTGGAGCGAGATCTCCGCGAGCGCGGCCCGCGAGTGCGCGGCCGGCGAGAGGATCAGCGGCACGTTCGGCCGACCGGTCGGGGGTTCATCGCATCTTCGAGTCGAAGCGCCACTCCGGTGTCGCTTCCGAGCCGGCGACGTCGAGCGCCGGGAGGCTAGGGAAGGCGTCCGGCCGCCACTCGATCTCCTGGCCGTCCCAGCGGGCGGCGAGGTCCGGGTAGAGCGTGTCGCGCAGCCCCGCGATCGGCGCGCGGTCGAGGACGTAGGAGAGGTAGCCCTCCCCGATCATCCGGATCGCCGCGTGCTGCTCCATCCCGCGGCTCTCGAGGTAGAAGACCTTCTCCGGGTCGACCGGAGCGACCGACGTCGAGTGGGTCGCCTTCACGTCGCGGCAGAGGATCTCGAGGATCGGGATCGTGTCCGAGCGCGCGCCCGGCGAGAGCAGCATCGCGTGCTCGGAGATGAACACGACCGTTTTCGCGGCGGAGTGCTCGATCCGCACCAAGCCCCGGCTCATCCCGCGCGAGGTGTCGCGGAAGACCCCGCGCGTGATCGACTGTCCGTGGGTGTCGGTCGCGACGTGCGTCAGGTCGACCGAGCTGTCGAACGCCTGGTCCTTCGCGCCGTAGAACGTCTGGAGGTCGTCGACGTGCGAGCCCCGGCCGGTGAGGCTCGTCTGGTTGCGGATCTTCGTGCGGAAGCCACCGAACCCGTTCCAGAGCCATCCGAGGCGCCCCGCCTCGCCGGTCGTCGCGGTCCGGCGGTAGATCGAGACGGTCCTGAGGTCCGGTGCGTGCACGGTGAGGTAGACCGCCTTCGAGCGGTCCCCGAGGTCGAGGTCGGTGCTCGACGCGTAGAGGCGTTGGGCGGTCGGGGCCCCCGGCGTGGCGTAGACCTCCTCGGTCACGAGCAGCTGCGCGCCGGTCCCGGCCCGGACCGACCGTCGCACCGAGATCGCCTCGTGCGGGTTCGAGAGGACCGTGAAGTCCTGCACACGGACCGGCTCCGTGTACCCGTCCGGGATCTCGAGACGGTAGCCCCGGTTCAGGAGGGCGGTCGCGAGCGCCGACAGCTTGTCGGTCGGCTGCTCGGCGTTCCGGAGGAACTGCGCGACACCCGTATCGGGCCCGCTCCAGAGCTCGGCGAGCGTCCGGACCTCGATCCCGGCGGACCGCAGCTCGGGCGGGACATCAACGCGCGTACCGGACGCGTCCTGCACGACCCGGATCGCTCCCGGGATCGCGGGCGGAAGCGCCACCGCGGGGCCCACGGTCTCGGGCTCGAGCGCGGACAGATCGACGTTCGAGAAGTAGCCGTAACCGCGGAACAGCGGGTTCGGTTCGATCGGAAGACGCTGGAACCGCTCGTGCGCCTCATCCCGCTCCTCGGCGAACGAGCGGGGATCGGAGAGAGTTCGAGAGAGATGGTGGACCTGTTCGGTCGACAACCACTGGTCAAAACGCGGGACGGCGGCGGCCATCGGATTTACACACCCGGGGGTGTTTATAAGAAATGCCCTGATGCGCTCGGCTCAAGCGACGCGACCACGGCGCGTCGCATCCCGGGCGTCTCCAATTTATACCGTGGACCGGTTCGTCCCGGTGCCGAGGGCGATCGATGGCCTACGACATGTACCAGGAGGTCATCCTCCAGCACTACCGGTCGCCGAAGAACTTCGGCCCGCTCGAGAACGCCGACCGGGTCGGCGAAGAGTCGAACCCGCTCTGCGGGGACCACATCACGCTCCGGTTGAAGCTCGACCCGGGGTCGCAACAGATCCGCGAGGTCCGCTTCCAGGGCGACGGGTGCGCGATCAGCGTCGCGAGCACGTCGATGCTGACCGAGAAGCTCGCCGGGATCACGCTGGCGGACGCGGAACGGCTGACGTCGGACGAGGTGCTGAAGTCGCTCGGCATCCCGCTCTCGCCCGTACGCGTGAAGTGCGCGCTCACCGGGTTCGCGGCGCTCGGTCACGCGCTCCACCCGACCTCGAAGCCTCCCGCCGCGTGATCCCGTGGGCGCGAGCCCCCGAGAGCTTCCACAGGCGACCTTATGAGTGACGCTCCCGTGGAAACCCGGGAGCGGCCCAGGGGCCCGTTCCTCGGCGGATCGTGATCGAGATCGACCCCGACATCTGCGTGCTGTGCGGACTCTGCACGGGGGTGTGCCCGCCGAACGCGATGGAGCTCACGCCGACGCGGCTCGAGGTGCTGCCGAACTGCACCGACTGCGGATGGTGCGTCCCGTACTGCCCGGTCGGGGCGATCTCGGGCGGGCGGAAGATCGTTCGGAAGAGGCGATCGGATGACTGAGCGACGCGGCCCGGGCCCGGATGGCGCGCCCCGCGTCCTCCTGGTCGACCCGTACGTCGCCCGGGAGGACCCGATGGAGCGAAAGTTCGTCGAGCTCTACCCGTCGCTCGGCCTCCTGACCCTCGGCGCGTTCCTCCGGGGACAGGGGTGCGAGGTCGAGATCGTCGACCTCACGTTCGCCCGGGACGCCCGGGTCGTCACGACCCGGCTCCGCGCGTTCCGCCCCGACCTCGTCGGCGTCCACACGAAGACGCTGACGCAGACGCGTGCGATCGAGGTCGCCGAGCGGGCGCGCGCGGAGGGAGCGTTCGTCGTCGCGGGCGGCCCGGACTCGGCCACACGCCCCGAGACGTACCTCGAAGCCGGCTTCGATGCCGTCGTGCCCGGCGAAGGGGAGGGCGCGCTCACCGACCTCGCCCGCTCGGTGCGGCGAGGGGAGGGGGCCCGGGGGATCGCGGGCGTGACGACCCGCGTCGAGGGGCGCCTCGTGCGCGGCCCGGGCCGACCGTTCCTCCGCGACCTCGACGCGCTGCCGCTTCCCGCGTGGGACCTCGTGGACATGGAGGAGTACCTCGGCCGGTGGGAGCGATCGACCGGCGAGCGCCGGGCGGCCGTGTTGACGTCCCGGGGGTGCCCTTTCGACTGCTCCTGGTGCTCGAAGCCGACGTTCGGCCGGACGTTCCGCCAGCAATCGCCCGAGCGCGTCGTCGCCGAGCTGAGCGCGCTCCGGGAGCGGTACCGCGTGAACTACGTGCGGTTCTGCGACGACGTCTTCGGAGTCTCCCGAGCGTGGATCGACCGGCTGCTCACCCTGCTCCTCGAACAGCACCTCGACCTGCGGTGGGAGTGCCTCGCGCGCGTCGACCTGCTGAAGCCGGACCTCCTCCGGCGGATGCGGTCCACGGGCCTCGAGCGCGTCTACGTCGGCGTCGAGTCGGGGAGCCAGAAGATGCTCGACCTCATGAACCGCGGCACCCGCCTCGCGCACGTGGAGCGCACCGCGGAGGCGCTCCGCCGGGAGGGGATCCGGCAGTTCTGGTTCCTGATGCTCGGCTATCCCGGGGAGACGCTCGAAGACATCGAGCAGACCCTCCGGCTGTTCCGGCGGTTCAGCCCCGAGGAGTACTCGGTCTCGATCGCCGTGCCGGTTCCGGGGACGCGCTTCCACGAGAGCGTCAAGGACCGCCTGACCGGCCGCGCGGCGTCGTCGCGAAAGGCCGGCGGGCGGGCGCTGCTCTACGAGGCGGCGTACCCCGAGGTTCTTTACCGGTGGGAGCAGGCGCGCTTCGGGCTCGAGGCCGCGCTCGGGAAGGCGCGCGCGCGGCTCTCGCCGCGGGTCGCCGAGCGGATCGGACGGGTCGCGGACCGGTTCCACACGGAGGTCGCGGCCCCGCTCCTGACCGGCAAACGGCCGCCGGCCCACGCGCCCCCGTAACGGGACCCTCGTCAGGTGCGCGTCGCGCGCGGATGCGCCGGGCAGGGTCTTCCCAGCCGGCAGAATCGGCACTTCTCGGGCGGGACCGGTGGGATCGGCTTCCGCAGGCGCCCATATTTCCGGCGGGGCATCGGGCTCGAGCCGGTCGGTGCCGCCGGATGCTTTCAGGTTTCCGCCGATCCGCCTCCGGGGCCTTCGGTGGTCCTTTTGAGGCCCCCCGGCCCGTACCCCCCGTGGCGCTCCGGGACGGCCTCGCCACCGCGGACGGGACCGCGCGGTTCCGCCAGCGCGGCGTCGACCGCCGCCACCTTCCCGAGTCGCACTTCCGCCGGGGGCCCGGGGAGCTCGCGCTGAGCTCGCTCGGGCTCGGCACCTACATCGGCGCGCCCGATGCCCCGACCGACCTCGCGGTCGAGCAGTCGGTCGCGGTCTGCCTGACGTCGGCCCGCGTGAACGTGCTCGACACGGCGATCAACTACCGCCACCAGCGCGCGGAGCGCAGCGTCGGACGCGCGCTCGCGCGCATGCTCGAGCGGAACGAGGTCGCGCGCGACGAGGTGTTCGTGGCCACCAAGAGCGGGTACCTCGCGCCCGACGCGGAGTCCCGGCTCGGGCCCGCCGAGTGGATCCAGGAGGAGCTCGTGCGGCCCGGCGTCGTGCTCGCCTCGGAGATCGTCGACGACTGCCACGCGATGACCCCGAAGTACCTCGCCGACCAGTTCGACCGGAGCCGCAAGAACCTCGGGCTCGAGTCGATCGACCTGCTCTACCTGCACAACGCGCCGGACGCCCAGATCCCGATCGTCGGTCGGGAGGAGTTCGAGCGGCGCCTCGCGGCCGCGTTCGCGTTCCTCGAGGAGCTTCGCGGTAAAGGCCTGCTCGGCTTCTACGGGATCGCGACCTGGGACTGCCTGCGGGTGCCGCGCGCCCAGCCCGGGTACTTCTCGCTCGCGTCGGCGGTACGGATCGCCGAGAAGGCCGGCGGGCCGGGGCACGGGTTCCGCTTCGTCCAGTTCCCGTTCAACCTCGCGATGCCCGAGGCCGCGGCGGTCCACAATCAGTTCGTCGGGGACGACCGCCTGACGCTGTTCGATGCCGCGCGGCGCCTCGGGATCGCCTGCTTCACGAGCGTGCCGCTCCTCCAGGGCCAGCTCGCGCGGGCGGGACCGAAGCGCCGGGGACTCTCGCCCGCTCAGACGGCGCTCCAGTTCGCGCGCTCGGCCCCCGGCAACCTCGGGCCGCTCATCGGTCAGAAGAGCTCCGAGCACCTCGCGGAGAACCTCGAGGTCGCGTCGCTCGCGCCCTGGGACGACGCCGCGTTCCAGGACGTGCTGAACTGAGTCAGCCGCTGCGCGCGCGGCGAGCCGACCGCCGCCCCGGCGAGGACGCGGGCGGCGACTCCGACTCGGCCGGCCCGGCCGCCTCGGGCGCCGGGGGCGTGCCGCCGACCTCGAGGGACGACCGCCCACCGGACTTCACGACCCGAACCACGCGGTCGGCGATCCCGCTCAGGGCCTCCTCGTGCGACACCAGGATCACTTGCGGCAGCGCGAGCTCGTTCAGGAGTTCTCCCATCCGGACGACCTGCTCGGGAGAGAAGCCGTCGGTCGGCTCGTCGAGCAGAATCGTTTCGAGCTTCAGGTTGCCGAGCGACCGGACGACCTGGGCGAGGGCGAGCCGGAAGGCGAGGGCGAGGCTCGTTCGCTCTCCGCCGCTCAGCGCCTCCGCCGGGGTCCACTCGCCCTCGATCGTGACGCCGGGGGTGAAGGCCGGGTCCGCCTGCGCCACCAGCGCGGGGTCGTCGATGAGCGCGGCGAAGTAGCGGGCGAAGTTCCGCTCGAACGCCGCCTGGGCGTGGGTGAGGAGCTTCTTCTCCATCGTCAGCACCGCCTCACGGAACGGACCGCCGACCCACGTCGCCTTCCCCT
This sequence comes from Thermoplasmata archaeon, assembly GCA_030037855.1. Lineage (GTDB taxonomy): Archaea > Thermoplasmatota > Thermoplasmata > Lutacidiplasmatales > UBA184 > Lutacidiplasma. Next base: position 6,272 of record JASHPY010000004.1, read on the forward strand.
CGAGCTCGGACGCCTCGGCGACGCGCCGGGCGCGCTCGGAGCGACCCCGTTCCGCGTCGGCGCGACGCGCGAGGGCGGCGTCGAGTTGCACGTCGACGCGATCGACGGAGCGTCGTGCCTCCGTCCGGGCCGACTCCGCGGCGCTGCGACGGCCCTCGGCGTCGCGCCGTCGCGTCGCCGATCCATCGGCCGAGGCGACGAGCGTGCCCAACTCCTCGACGCGGACCGTTCGCGCGTCGATCCGTCGCGCGAGCTCGCGGCTCTCTTCGTCGAGCCGCGCGATCTCCGCCTCCAGTCCGGCGAGGGTCGACGCCGCGGTGCGCGACCGTTCGTCCGCGGCCCGCGCTCGCTCGACCGAGGCGACGAGCCGAACTCGATCCGCCTCGCGCTCGGTGAGTCGGGAGCGAAGTCGGAGCTCCTCGGACTCGGCGCCCGCGCCCCGGTCCCGCCGGGCCGCGGCTTCCGCGACGGCGTGGGTCGCGTCGACGACTCCGGCACGGGCTGCCTCCGCCCGGGTCTCCGCCGCGGCCAGAGTGGAGCGGGCGGCCGCTCGTTCTCGCTCCACCTGGTGCCAGCGCTCGAGCGAGCGTTCGTACCGCTCTCGCGCGGAGCGCTCGGCTTCGGCGCGTTCCCGCCCGGCCACCGCGGCTCGGTACGTGGCACCCGCTGCCCGACTGGCTTCCGCCGCGTCGGCCCGGTGCGGCTCGAACTCGGCCGGTCGCACCGTCTGCCCGCACCGCGGGCACGTGCCGGCGCGGAGCAGCTCCTCGAACTCGTGGAGCGCCGACTCCGAGCGGGTCTTCGCCGCCAGCGCGTCGGCCTCCTGCCGCCGAAGCTCCGTCAACCGACGGTCGAGCTCGCCGAGCGGCTCGGGGACCGGCTCGGGCGGCGCGTGCGCCGGTCCCTCCGCGAGGAGCCGTTCGAGCGCGAGTCGAAGGCGGGCGGCCTCCGCGGTCTCGGCCGCCTCCGCGGCGTGGGCGGGGGCCAGGCGGCGCTCGGCGGCGGCGAGGTCGGCCCGGGCCTGACGGAGCGCCTCGAGCTCGGGCCGGAGCGAATCGAGCTCGCCGCGGATCCGCTGCGCCTCGCGCTCCGTCGTCTCGAGCGCCGCTCGACGTTCGCCGAGCTCGCCGGCCTCGCCTTGCGCCGCCTCGCGCTCGCGCCGGATCGCGGAGGCCGCCGCCTCCCGCTCCGACCGCCGCCGCGCCCGGCTCGCGACCGTCGCCGAATCGGCCTCTCCCTCTCGCCGCAGACTCTCGAGTTCGCGCCGGTCCGCTTCGGCCGCCCGGACGACCCGTTCGAGCTCCTCGACCTCGCGCTCGAGCGTGCGCAGAGCGGCATCGCGTCGAGCGACGGCCTCGTCCAGCGCCACGCGGTCGACCTGGAGCCGTTCCACCTCGGCGGAGGCCCGGGCGAACTCCTCGTCGAACCGACGGAGGAGCTCCGCCTCCGACCGGAGCGCACCGGCCGTCCGTCGCAGGTCGGCGGCGAGGTCCTGGGCGTTCTCGGCGGCGGTCCGGTACTTCTCGAGGCCGAGCGCCTTGCGCACGGTCTCGAGCCGGTCCTGCGGCCGCGCTCCGAGGATGTCGCGCATCCGCTCCTGCGGAACGTACACTGCCCAGCGCCAGAGGTCGGAGTGCGCGGTCGGGCTCGGGTTGTCCGGGAATCCGAGCAGCTCGATCACGCGCTGCCGGAGCTCGGTCGCCGAGTACTCGGTCTTCTCCCCGTCGACCGAGAACGAGATCGCCTCGGGCTCGAATCCCGCCCGGCCCTTCCGCATCACCCGACGGAAGCGCCGCACGATCTCGTAGCGGTGGTCCGCGTCCTCGAACGCGACCGCCGCCTCGGCGTGGTGCCCTCCGTACCGGACGAGGTACGCGGCGTCGACCTCCGCGGTCCCGAAGAGCGCCATCTCGACCGCGTAGAGGAGGCTCGTCTTGCCGGCGCCGACGTCGCCCGCGATCAGCGTGGTGCCCGGGCCGAAGTCGACCGCTCCGGACTCGTAGCTTCGGATGTTGCGGACGCGGAGGTGACGCAGCTGCATACGATCCGCTACGCCCCGGCGCCGGTTCGCGCCCCGAGGATGCGTCGCGCGGCGTCGAGTCGGGCGCTCGCGTAGTCCTGCCGGGACTCTCCCTCCGCCTTCGGCGTCCCGAGCTCACGCAGGAGCTCGCGGGCGATCCGCTCCCCGCTCGGACCTTCGAGCCAGGTCGGTCGGAGCGTCGAGGCGAGGAGCGTGTCGATCTCGAGCGCCTCGACCTCCGACTCGGTGGTCGCTCCCGCCCCCGCGGACGCGGGGAGTTCGAGCTCGCTCACGTCCCAGTGGACCGTGCCGGCACCAGTCCCTTGGGTCCGGGCGACCTCCGCGAGCGCGAGGGCCGCGACGCCGCCTTCCGAGAGCGCGCCCGTGAGCTTCGGGAAGACGAGCGTGCCCGGTCGGTCGCTCGCCGCTTCGACCGCCGACGCGATATCCCGACGGGCTTCCTCCGCCGTTCGCCCGGACACGTCGACGTCGATCAGGCGCACGGCGTCGCGCGGCGCGGTGTCGACGAACTCGACACGCGACGAGCGACCGTCGACCGTGACGATCGCGATCCCCTGGTGCGTGGCCCCGGCCACGGCGTGGACGAGGTCGGTCCGACTGGTCCCGAAGACCGCGCCCGGATTGACCAGACGGCCGCCGTCGGGGCCCTCACCCTCGTAGGTATAGTGAATGTGGCCGCCGGCGTAGTAGTCGCAGCCCGCGGGCAGGTCGTCGCGCCGGATCCCGCGGATGTGCGGGCGCAGCGAGGCGGGAAGGTACTCCTCCACGGCGGCGTGGAACTGGAAGATCTTGAACCCCGGTTCCGCCCGGAACGCCTCGGAGTCGACCGCACGGAAGTACTCCCGGTCGAGCCCGTGCGACCGCCCCGAGATCCCGGCGATCCGCGCGCCGGTGGGCGCGTCCACGAGGAACGGAAGCGTCCAGCGGGTCCCCTCGGACCGGACCGCCTCGGGGGCGACCTTCACGAACACTCCGGTCTCCGCGAGGACGTCGAGCCAGCTCGTCCGGTGCGCGACGTAGTCGTGCGAGCCGTAGATGACGTAGACACGTCGCCCTTGGTCGATCAGCTCCTTGAGCGCCGCGGCGATCGGCGCGACCTCTCCGGGCTCCGGGACCGGCGTGTGAAACAGGTCGCCCGAGATCAGGAGGAACTCCGCGTCCCGTTCCGACACGACCCGCAACGCGCGGAGGACGGACTCTCGGAGCGCAGCGCGGACGGCCGGGTCCCGGGGCCACGCGCCGACGTGCGCGTCGGCGAGGTGTGCGAAGACGAACCGGTCCGGCGGCATCCTCGGCCCCTACCGGGATCCGGCGCTCGGGTTCGAGCTACCGGTCCCGGCAGGAGCCGCGGCCGAGGTGTCGCCGATGCGCTTGGAGAGGGCCGCGAGGAGGCCCGCCCCCGCGCCCATCGCGAGGAGTCCCACCAACAGGAAGTCATCGGCGGAGGACGGAGCGGCGAGGCCCCGCGGGGGAGGAGGCGGGGGCGGGGCCGCGGTCGGGGCGACGATCGCGGGCGCGCGATAGGCGGCCGCCGCCCGCACCTGCGCGTTCGCGCGCGCGAGGATCCCCTGCATGAGCGCGAACAGCTCCGTCGCCTCCTCCATCGTGATCTGCCGGTTGCGAAGGCGCCCGACGAGGTAGTTGTACCGCTGGCCGCCCGCCCCGGGACCGTCCCCACCGGGTCCGGCGCTCACGTTCGCGGACGGATCGTACACGGGAACCGCCCGCCCCATCCCACCCGCCCTCTTCAAGCATCGCTCGTTCCCGCCCGGCGCGGAACGACACGTTATAGCGGGCGCCCGTCTGCTCGGGGAGATGGCTACCGAGGAAGCGTCCGGCGCGGACGACAAGGACCGTCATCTTCACGTCCGGCTCACGGACGACCGGTCGTCGATTTACGACCTCGTGACCGAGTACCTCCAGGCGTCCGGCAAGGCACCGGACTGGTACTGGCGGACCGCCGGGCGGCTCGAGGGCACGGACGCGGAGAACTTCGAGGAGCTCCTGTCGAGCGCGTTCGAGGCCGGGGCGTTCATCGCCCACGACCACCCCGAGGACCTCGAGTTCCTCTGGGTCACGGAGGCGGAGTGCGAGAAGGAGCGCCGCCGCGAGGAGCACGGCGAGGCCCGCGAGGCCGCGAAGAAGGAGCGGTCCAGCCTGAGCCACTACGCCTGATCGCTCACGCGTCGCTCGCGGTCCAGCGGAGGCTCCCGCCCCCGTCCACGACCAGCGTCTCCCCGGTGACGAAGCGAGCCATGTCGGAGGCGAGGAAGACGACCGCCGCGGCGACGTCGTCCGGTTCCCCCCATCGACCGCGGGGGATCCCGCCGCGGATCCGTTCCCGGGGGCCGTTCGCCTCGTGGAGCTCCGCCGTCATGTCGGTGCGGACCCACCCCGGCGCGACCGCGTTGACCCTCACGGAAGGGGCGAGGGCGAGCGCGAGACCCCGAGCGAGCCCGAGCATCCCGGACTTCGCGACCGAGTAGGTGAGCTCCGCCGGGTGGGCGAGGAGCCCGCTGATCGAGGCGATGAGGGTGACGGAACCGCCGCTCGGCGAGAAGTGAGGGCGGGCCGCCCGGACCAGCGAGTACGCGCCGACGAGGTTCGTTTCGAGCGTCGCGCGCCAGTCGGAGGCCGAGATCGCCTCCCACCCCGAAGGGCCCGCGACTCCCGCGTTCGCGACGACGATCCCGATCCGGCCGAGTTCGGTCCGGACCCGCTGCGCCAGCGCGTCGGCCTCGTCGGGCTGGGCGGCGTCGCTCGCGACCGCGAGCGCGCGACGCCCGAGTCGCTCCACCGCGGTCGTCGTTTCGCGGGCCGCGCGCGCGTCCTGGCGGTAACTGAACCCCACGTCCGCTCCCTCCGCCGCGAGCGCGAGGACGATCGCGCGGCCGATGCCCCGCGAGCCGCCGCTGACGAGGGCGACGCGCCCCGAGAGGAGCGGGAGCTCGTTCATCGGAGCGGAACTCCCCCGTCGACCCCGAGGACCAGGCCGGTCACCCAGTCGGCTTCCAGACTGAGGAGATAGCGTACGACCGGCGCGACGTCGTCCGGTTCGCCCCAGCGCCCGAGCGGGGTGGCGTTCGCGACCGCTGCCGCGAACCGGGGGTCGGCACGGCCCTCGCGGTTCATGTCGGTTCGAATGTACCCCGGCGCGACCGCGTTCACTCGGATCCGCGGGGCGAGCTCGAGCGCGAGCGCACGGGTCGCCTGCTCGACGCCCGCCTTCGCGGCCTGGTAGGCCACGCCGCCGGACGCGGCGTGGGCGCCGAGGACGGAGGAGACCGTGACCACCGCCGGTCGGACGCTCTTACGGAGGTACGGGAGCGACGCCTGCACCGTCCGGAACGTCCCCTCGAGGTCGGTCCGCAGGACGACCGAGAAGTCGCTCGGACCCACCGCCGGAGTCGCGTCGCCCCGGAAGAGCCCGGCCGCGGTGACGAGTCCGTCAAGCCGGCCCTTCCAGTCACCGGCCGTCCGTACGAAGCGCCCGATGTCCTCGGGATTCGCTACGTCGCCCGAGACGATGCGCGCTTCGGCCCCGAGCTTCGCGATCTCGCCCCGCAGCTGCTCGCACCGCGCCGCGTTCGCGCGGTGGTGGAGCACCACGTCCGAGCCGGCCCGGGCGACCTCGAGCGCGACCGCGCGGCCGATGCCCCGCGACGCGCCGGTGATGAGGATGACTCGCCCCGAGAGGTCGAACACAGGGAGAAAAGGACGGGGCGAGGGAAAACCCTGATGCCGCTAGCGGACAGCCTCCCGAGGACCGCGCGCGGGGTCGGGAGCGGGGGACGACGCGCTCGGCCGACCCCGGCGGGCTCGTTCGGCGACGACGCGTCTCGGCCCGACGCTAGACCGGGATGAACGAGTGGGCGATGATCAGTGCGATGAACAAGATCGAGATCGTGTTCACGACCTTGATCAACGGGTTGATCGCGGGACCCGCGGTGTCCTTCGTCGCGTCGCCGACCGTGTCGCCGACGACGGCCGCCTTGTGCGCTTCCGAGTGCTTCCCGCCGAAGTGGCCGCTCTCGATGTACTTCTTCCCGTTGTCCCACGCCGCGCCGCCGGTCGTCATCGTGAGCGCGAGCGGGAAGCCGGCCACGATCACACCGAGGAGCATGGCGGCGAGGGCGACCGGTCCCAGGATGAACCCGATCGCGAGCGGCGTCGCGACCGCGATGATCGCGGGGACCGCGAGCTGGCGGATCGCGGTGACGGTGACGATGTCGACGCACTTCCCGTACTCGGGTTTCGCCTTCCCGTCCATCAGGCCGGCGATCTCCTTGAACTGCCGCCGGATCTCGAAGACCATCCGCTCGGCCGCGACCCCGACCGCGTTCATCAGGAACGACGTGAAGAAGAACGGCAGGACCGCGCCGATCACGAGGCCCGCGACGACGAGCGGCGTGCTGAGCGTGAGGAGCGCGGTGAACGCGCCCCACGGCTGCCCCCACTTCGACGCCGCGGCGAACGTGTACGCCGCGAAGAGCGCCAGCGCGGCGAGCACCGCGGAGGCGATCGCGTACCCCTTCGTCACGGCCTTGGTGGTGTTCCCGACCGCATCGAGCGGGTCGGTGATCGCTCGCGCCTCGGCCGGGAGGTTCGCCATCTCGGCGATGCCGCCCGCGTTGTCGGTGATCGGACCGAACGCGTCGATCGAGATGATCATCCCGGTCACCGACAGCATGCTCGCGGCGGCGATCCCGATTCCGTAGAGGCCGAGGTAAGGGTCGGGCGTGGTGGTCGAACCGTTCCACCCGGCGGCCGCGTAGGCGATCAGGATCCCCGCGACCACCACGATGCCCGGGACCCAGGCGGACTCGAGTCCCACGGAGAGCCCGCTGATCACGGTCGGGCCGGCGCCGGCCTGGGATGCCTCGGCGATCTTGTGGACCGGCCGGTAGCTCGCGCTCGTGTAGTAATCCGTGATGACGACGATCAGGATCATCACGATGAGCCCGACCGCGGTCGCGACGAAGATGCCGAGATTGCCGCCCATGAAGTAGTAGTCGAGCAGGTAGAGCCCGACGAGGCCGACCACCGTCGTCGCGCCGAGCCCCTTGTAGAGCGCGCCCATGATCGAGCCCGAGCCCATCCGGACGAACAGCGTCCCGACGATCGTCGCGAGGATCGCCCAGGCGCAGACGAGGAGCGGGAAGACGATCGCGTTCGGGAACCTCGTCGCGAGCGTCGGAAAGACGGTGGACTGTCCGATCAGGTAGGCGAGGAGCATCGCGGCCATCGCGGTGACGACGTACGTCTCGAACAGGTCGGCCGCCATACCGGCGCAGTCCCCCACGTTGTCGCCGACGTTGTCGGCGATGACGCCCGGGTTGCGCGGGTCGTCCTCGGGGATCCCCGCCTCGACCTTCCCGACGATGTCCGTCCCGACGTCGGCGCCCTTCGTGTAGATCCCGCCGCCGACGCGGGCGAACAGGCTCATCAGCGATGCGCCGAACAGGAGCCCGACCATGTCGAGCACGTTGCCCCCGAACGCCCAGTAGAATCCGACGAGCTCGAGGAGGGCGAGCCCCGCCACTGAGAGGCCGGTCACGCTCCCGCCCCGGAAGGCGAACGCCATCGTCGCCGGTAGACTCCCCTTCCGCGCGTGGGCCGCCGTACGCACGTTCGCGCGCACGCTGACGACCATCCCGACCGCCCCCGCGAGCGCGCTCCCGGCGACTCCGAAGATGAACCCGACCGCGAGCCGAGCTCCGGAACCCGTGATCCCGAACGCGATCGCAATGATGAACGTGAGAACGATCGCGACGACGAAGACGACCGTGTACTCCCGGCGGAGGAACGCGTTCGCGCCCTCGCGGATCGCGAGCGAGATCTCACGCATCCGCTCGTCGCCCTCGTCCTCCCGCAGGACGAGCCAGGTTTGCACGCCCGCGTACGCGAGGCTCAGGAGTGCCGCGAGAACGATCAGTAGCTCCAACTGGCCCAGGGAGAGATTCATCGATCCAGCTCCGAAATACGAGCGGCGCTGAACCGGGAGCTTAATAAAGGCTTGCGGGCGAACTCACCTCGGCAGCGAGGCCGGTCCGACACTACGCTTATACTCCCAGCCCTCAACTTCCCTTCGATGATCCCGGCCCCGGCCCCCGGCGATGCGAATGCGCGACGGGCGCGGGTCACGTGCTCGGTCTGCGGCCGGACGCTGGAGCTCGCCCGGCTCCGCGAGCATCTACGCTCCGAGCACGGCTCGAACAGCGCCGACCTCGATACGATGTACCTCAACGCCCGGATCGAGGCGAAGCGCTCGCGCCGAGCACAGACCCGATAGCAAGCCGTCTCGCCAACAGGCTCGGACCCACCGCCGGCCGGCTTCCTCGGCCGTCTCCTTCGTACCTCGCCACGGGCCTCCGCGTCCACCGAGTTCGCCGCTCGCTCAATGGCGCTAAGTTACTTTCGCCTCGAGATCAGCTACCGCGAGCCGCCGTTCCTGCCCCCGAAGCGCTGGCGTCCCTTGCCTCAGGTGTACTTCGCCTCGCTTCCGTTCTCGGCCCCCGAGCTGCCGTGCCTTCCGCGCGCGGAGGCGATCGCGGAGAGATTGCGCGCGATCCAGTAGCGGGCGACCGAGCGGGATCTCTACGACGCGGCGCGCTATGGTCGCAAGGGGTTCGGCCCGCGGCTCGTGCGGCTCCTCGCGGCGGGCAAGCTCTGGAACGACCACCAAGCGCTCGACCCCGAGCGGACTCTGAGCGTGTTGTCCCAGGCGCGGCGCGGGTGGCCCGAGCTGGACCGATGGATCGGGCAGTCGCGGCGCCAGAACTGGAATCGACTGACCGCGGAGGCGGCCCGTCGGTTCTTGTTCCTCCGTGAGCTCACGCCGTTTGAGCGGACGCTGGCGCTGTACGCCCGCCACCACTCGCTGCGCGCGAAGCTTTCGGAAGCGTTTACCCCGTACGTCCGGTCTTCCCTCACGTCCGAGGCGTCGGGGCCACGCCTAGGAAGGAGCGGGCGGTAAGTCAGGGTCCACCGTCCGAGCGGGGTCGGGGATCGATCGGAGACCCTCACCCGGGTGCACCGTCACGGGTCGAACTCCCGGCGGCGGATCCGATCGAGCGCGTAGGCGAGGAACTCCGCGCGGGAGCGGGTGGTGGACTCCTTCGAGCCGCGGACGCGGACGGAGACCGTTCCCTCGGCCGCCTCCTTGTCGCCGAGCACGAGCACGTACGGGATGCGATCGACCTCGGCCGTGCGCACGCGCTTCGCGATCGACTCCTCGGGGGCGGCGATCTCGACCCGGATCCCGCTCGCCCGGAGCTCGTCGGCAAGGCCCCCGGCCGCCTCGGCGTGGCGGTCGGCGATCGGGAGCACCCGGACCTGCACCGGGGCGATCCACGGGGGGAAGCGCCCGGCGCAGTGCTCGATGACGACGCCGAGGAACCGCTCCCAGCTTCCGAGGATCGTCCGGTGGATGACGATCGGCATGTGCAGCTGCCCGTCGGCGCCCTGGTACTCGAGTCCGAATCGCGCGGGGAGCTGGTAGTCGAGCTGGATCGTGCCGGTCTGCCACGGTCGCCCGAGCGAGTCCCGGATGTGGATGTCGATCTTCGGCCCGTAGAACGCTCCCTCGCCCGGCGAGACGCGATAGGGCACCCCGGAGTCCTTGAGGATCTTCTCGAGCGTCGCCTCCGCCTTGTCCCAGACCGCGGGGTCCCCGAGGAACGACGCCGGGCGCGTCGAGAGCTCGTACGTCCACTCGAGCCGGAACGTCGTGAACGCTTCGCGGATCCAGTCGACGAGGACCAGGATCTCTCGCTCGATCTGATCCTCCGTGACGAACAGATGCGCGTCGTCCTGCACGAGCTCGCGGACGCGGGTCAGGCCGTGGAGGGTCCCGCTCGCCTCGAGGCGGTGGAGCGGCGCGAACTCGGCGAGCCGGAGCGGGAGCTCCCGGTAGCTGCGGGACCGGGAGCGGAAGATCAGCATCGAGCCCGGGCAGTTCATCGGCTTCCAGCCGAACAGTCGGTCGCCCTCGGCCGAGAGGAACATGTTCTCCCGATAGTGGCTCCAATGTCCGCTCGTCTCGTAGACCGATTGGGCGAAGAGCATCGGGGTGCGGACCTCGGCGTAGCCGGACTTGGCGAGGTGCTCCGTGACGAACTTCTCGAGCTCTCGGACGAGGATCATTCCCTTCGGCAGGAAGAAGGGAAAGCCCGGCGCGTCGTCCACGAAGAGGAACAGCTCCTGACGGGCGCCGATCGTCCGATGGTCTCTCGCCTCCGCCTCCGTGCGGAGCTTGAGGAAGCGGTCGAGCTCGGGCCGGGTCGGGAAGGCGACCCCTCGGATCCGCTGGAGCGGACGAGCGGCCGCGTCCCCCTCACGCTCCAGCCCCGAGAACCCGAGGACGTGCGCCCCCTCGAGCCAGTGCGTGTCCGGAACGTGCGGACCGCGGCAGAGGTCGACGAACGAGCCGGTCTCGTAGACCGAGATCGTCGCCCCGGCAGGCGTCTCGGAGATGTACCGGAGCTTGTGGGGGTTCTGGGCGAAGAGCGACTCCGCCTCCGCGCGCGAGACCTCGCGGCGCACGAACGGTTCGCGCGCGGCGACCGACCGGGCGATCCCCGCCCGGACCGCCTCGATATCCTCGGGCAGGATCGGCCGGACCTCAAAGTCGTAGTAGAACCCGTCCTCCGTCGGGGGTCCGTGCGTGGGCTTCGCCTCCGGTATCGTCTCGACAAGGGCCTTCGCCACGAGATGGGCGGCCGAGTGCTGGAGGATGTCCCGACCCGCCCGGTCGGCGAACGACAACGGCGCGAGCGACACGTCGCGGTCGATGCGGGAGGAGAGGTCGACGGGGACTCCGTCGACCAGCGCCGCAAGGTACCCCTCGGCGACCTCGGGGGGCGCCCAGTCGCGGAGGACCTCGCCCGCCGGGGTCCCCGCCGGTACGCGACGCTGCGTCCCGTCCGGGAGGCGGACCTCGACCTGCCCCACGTCTCCCATCGTCAACGACCGGCGGCGCCGACCCCGCCCTCGCCTAAAACAGTTAGGAGCTCGGGGTCGCAGCCGCCGGCTGGCCGCCGTCGGAGACCGGTCGCGATGCGCTCAGCTCGCCCATCACTCATCCTGCGTCAGCTGGTTCTAGTCCTCATCATCGCGCGTCACGAACGAAGAGGGGGGAACCTCCGGGGCTCATGACGGTGCGTCCATCGAAGCGAGGACGGAGTCGATATGGAAGATCCCCCCGGCCGCCCCGACGAGGCTCAGCCGGGGCGCGTCGGCGGGAGCGAACGTCCCGTTGACCCACGTCGGCCCCTCGGAGGCCACCGCCGCGACGAATCCCCAGTCGGGGCTCACCTCGCGCGGCGAGACGACGACCGCCGTGACCCCGACCGTCCGGGCGGCGCGGACGATCGAGAGCGGGTCCGTGGTCTCCCAGCCCGGGTCGACCGGGTCGAGTCGTCCGTCGGTAGTCTCGATCTCGAAGACGAGCTCGGTGGAGAGCCGCCAGGCGCGCTTGAGCTGCCGCGGCCCGCCAATATGGGCGCTCGACAGCACCGCTTTCTCGGCTCCCGCCACGATCACGTCGATCGCCTGGTCCGCCGTTCGCACCCCCGAGTCGACCCAGAGCGGGATCTCCCGGGAGACTTCCTGGATGTACTCGAGCTGCGGGTCGTTCCGCTCGATGCCGTCGAGG
>JASHPY010000128.1 GCA_030037855.1 Thermoplasmata archaeon
CGAGCACGCTGCAGATCGGTCTGGGGCTCGCCTTCACCGTGGTCCTGTCCGGGCTCCTGGGTTACCTCCAGGACGTCGGGACGTCCCGCGTGTGGCAGAATGTCGCACTCGCGATTGTGGGGGGAGTCGTCCTCTACGTTGCCATTCTCCTCTACCTCATCTACCGATACTTGCCCAAGCGGGCGCTGGCGCAGGAGCCGTCGGTGCCGACAGCTCCGTCACCCCCGCACTAATGGGGCGCGCATCCACGACGAACGTGTTCCTGCCGTGAGTCCGACGTCGAGGCTCGTCTAGCCGCGCGCCCTCCGGTTTACTTTCCCCCCTGCCCGCCCTAGCGCTCTCTTCGGAGGGACAGCGGAAGGCGGGTGGACCTGTCGTCGACGCGAAGGCCGCACAGCCGGTGTTGAGGCGGGCGCGCCCCGCCGGTGGCGAGAAGGCACCGAACGGAACGAGCAGGGTACGAGGACCAGCCCGGAACTCTGGTTCACGCGTCGCTCGACTTGCCGGGCGTGGTGGAGGCGTAGCGCAGGTAAATTGCGCCGGAGCGGAACGCGCGCGACTCCAGCAGCTGGAAGTCGTGACGGCCCGGAGCGCCGGGAAGGATGACGTCCTCGTGGTGGTCCCGAGTCGGTTCCATGCGGAACAGTGGAAGCCCTCGCCCGATGATGCTCGGAGAGACCGTGAGGCAGAGCTCGTCCGCGAGGTCCTGCTCGAGGACAGATTGGACGAGCTGGACGCCGCCGGCGACGAGGATGTTCTTGCCGGGGAGGGATCTCAGACGAGCGATCTCGTCCGCGACAGGTCCGCGGACGATGCGGGAGTTCGTCCACGCGCCGTTCTCGAGGGTGCGCGAGAACACGACCTTGTCGACCTGGCTCGCGAACCGAGCGAACGCCCGCCAGTGCTCGTTGTCGGAGTCGACGTGGCCGGGCCAGAAACCGGCCCACGCCTCGTAGGTCCTTCTCCCGAGCAAGAGCGTGTCGACGTCGTGCATCGGTCCGTTCCACATCACGTCCCAGAACTCACGGTCCGCTTCGGGATCCTCGGGACCGGCGGCGAGCGCGGCGAATCCGTCCAAGGTCATGTACATCGTGATCCGGACCTTGCGCGCCATCGCTCGGCTCCCGCTCCGGGCAGGGACCGGCCGATATTACCCGTTCGAACGGCGGGTTCCGGGCTCCCGCCGCAGCGTCTCGCGGCGCGCGGGGCCGCGAGCTCCGTTCGTCCCGATGCGCGCCCCGGCCGGGAGATTTCCGCAAGCGACGTATAGCGTCGATGCCCGTCCCCGACGGAATGACGCCGTCCGGTGACTGGAGAGAGGCGCTATTGAACCGACTGCGAGGGGTGATCCTCCAGGCGGATCCCGCCGCCGTCGAAGAAGTGAAGTGGAGGAAACCGAGTCGGCCGGCAGGCGTGCCCGTCTGGTCCCACGACGGTATCGTCTGCATCGGAGAGCCGCTGAAGAACGCCGTTCGGCTGACGTTCCCGAAAGGAGCTCGGGTCGACGATCCGAAGAAGCTCTTCAACGCCCGGCTCGACAGCACGTCCGTCCGGGCCGTCGACTTCCATGAGGGCGAGACCGTCGACGAGCCGGCCCTGCGACGGATCATCGTCCACGCGGTTCGATTGAACCGATCGAATTCGAACCGGCGGTGAGCTTCGGACTCGACCTCCGCGCCCTCGACACGCCGACGGCGCGACCCGAGTCGAATGACCTCGTCGCGTCCGGCGCTCTCGGGGAAGTCTGGATGGGGCCGGCGGGTCTTTGAGTGGGCTCGTCGTGGGGGTCGTACGAGTCGCATGGAGCCGTCTCGATTCACCATCCGTCCGTTCCACCCCCGGGACTACCCGGCGCAGTACGAGATCGGGATCGAGTTCGAACCCCGCGTGGGGGTCTCGGTCGAAGAGCTCCGGCGCGAAGACGAGGTGATGGCGCGACAACCCGACCACCTACGCTTGAAACTGGTCGCCGAGACCGCCGAGGATTCCCGCGTCGTCGGGTTCGGGAGCCTCTCCCAACACGACTCGACCTACCACCCGCAGAAGTACTGGGTCTGGGTCCTCGTTCGCAAGGCGTTCCGGGGTCGCGGGATCGGGTCCGCGCTCTACTCGGCGCTCGAGGGGGAAGCTCGAGCCCGAGGGGGGAGCACGCTCTGGGTTCCCGTCAACCAGGCGGAGGCCCAGGGAAAGAGATTCGCCGATCGGCACGGGTTCGCCCCCGGGAGGACGGTGTGGGTGTCCAAGCTCGATCTCCGGTCGGCCGACCTTCAAGATCACGAGGGTCTCGCCCCGAAGCTCGAGGCGGACGGCCTTCGGTTCTCGACCTGGAATGCCGAAGGGTCGAACGATCCGAAGGTCCGACATCAGCTCTACGACCTCTCGCAACTCTGTTCGAGAGACGTTCCGAGGATCGGGGAGTTCCATCCCACCCCCTTCGAGCAGTTCGAAGCCCTGGAGCTCGAGAGCACTCGGGCGATGCCGGAAGCGGTTTTCCTGGCGTACGCGGGGGGCGAGCTCGTTGGGGTGAGCAGCCTCGAACGCGATCAGATCCGGGCCGACACCCTTCGGGTCGGATTCACCGGCGTCCGCCCGGAATATCGAGGGCGGAAGATCGCCTCCGAGCTGAAGCGACGGGCCGCCGAGTTCGCGCGGGACGCCGGCTACCGGTACCTGCAGACCGGGAACGACTCGTTGAACCAGCCGATCCTCGCGATCAATCGTCGCCTGGGATTCCAGGCTGAGCTCACCTGGGTCACTTGCGAGAAGAAGCTCGAGCCTCGCCGGTGATCCTCCGCCCGCTCTCGCGAACCTGAACGACCCGCTCCTCTCGGACGGGCCGACCGAGCGATGAGACGAGCCGTCCCGGACCTCGTCCCGGAACTGTGACATCGGCCGCTACCCCGGCCTCGAGACGGTCGCGGTCGTCACCCCCCGGGCGATCCTCGACCGGCCGAAGCTCCCGGGAGGCGGGCGCGGGACCGCGTCAGTACTCTCCCGACAGCCGCGTCGCGGCGGTGAAGTTGACCAGCGGTCCGGCGAGCAGGTTCGAGGTGCTGACCATCGCGAGCGCACCCCCATCGATCCGGAGCACGACCTCGACCAGGCCGATGCTCACGACCGTCCCCTTGATCCCGCTGAACTGGACCTGGTCTCCGAGGTGCAGGAACCGCTGCTGGACCAGGATGAAGCCGGCGAGGATGTTCTGGAGGGTCGTCTGGAGGGCGAGGGTGACGGCGATGCCGGCCACCGCCGAGATCGTGAGGGCCGAGAGGATGCTGTACGCGCCGAGCGTGTACGCAGTGCCCGCGACCACGACCGCGACCCAGATGACGGTCGTGACGACGCGGACCGATCGGACATCGAACGGCGACCAGTGCCGGCGCTTCGCGGCGTCCCCGAGCGTCTTGCTCAGCACGATGCCGACCGCCGCCGGCAGCGCGATGAACAGGACGACGTCGAGGGCGACGATCTCGAGCGAGGCCACTCCGGCTCCTCCCCGGCGGGGCTAGCGGCCCCGGCATAAGTCGCCTCGCCACGCCACCCGACCGCCGCCGGACCGACCCGCTCTCGCGGGACTTCCTCCCCCCGGCTCCCTCCCCGGAGGGATTATGCGAGGCGATCGTTCCCGGGGGCCCCGGAGCACGACCCTGGCGCAGTTCATCGTCAATTCCTACCACGGGCCCGCGTGGGTCGAGGGCCGTTCGATGCGGGACCAGCCGGGCTGGCCGGCCCATCGGGAGTTCATGAACGCGCTCCCCGATGGGTTCGTCGTCCTGGGCGGGCCGGTCGATGGCCATCGGCAGCGCGCGATGCTGGTCGTGAAGGCAGCCGATATCGCGGAGGTCCACCGGCGGCTGGACCCGGACCCGTGGGTGCGCTCGGGCGTGCTGGTCGAGGTCATCGAGCCCTGGGAGCTCCTGATCGGATCGCTGCCCTGATCCCGCGGGCCGAGACACGGACCGGCGCTTCGCCGCTCAGTCCGCGTCCGAGGGGGCCTGGAACGCACGGATCGCCTCGACGCACGGCACGAAGTAGTAGGCGCCCGAGAGCGGGCGCGTGTACCTCGTGAGCGCGTCGCGCACGCCGTCCTTCGTTCCGGCCATGCTCTCGAGCATCCGCGCCAGCGGGCGGACGGTCGCGCAGTACCCGACGAACATCGTTCCGTGGTCGGTCGCGTCGCCGTACGGCACGTTCCGGCGGAAGATTCGGCCGAAGACGTCCTGGTCGGTGCGAGCGGCGTGCGAGTCGCGCGGCTTGGGATCGAGCTCGACGCTGTCGGGCTTCGTGCGGCCGATCACTCGCTCCTGCGCGGCGATCGGCAAGGCCTCCCAGCGCGCGGCGTCGTGCTTCCACTTCTGCAGGAGCAGGATGCTCCCTCCGGCGCCGGGCCTCCCTTCCGGAACGATCGCGACCCGGGGCGCCTCGGGGAGCGTTGGATTCTCCGTCCCGTCGACGAAGCCGGTGAGGTCCCGGTCCTGACGGTACGGCCAGCCGGGGGTCTCGGAAGCGACGGCCGCGACCGGGGCGAGCGTACGGAGCGCGAGTCGTGTCTCGTCGAAGACGACGTCGGGCGCGGGACCGGAGAACGCCAGGACGAGGTCGTGCTGCGTCGCCGGCATCCGGAACCCGTCCGCCCCGACGATATCACGCTCGAATCCTCTCGCGCCCCGCGGGAGACCGCCCGGGCGGAGCGCGCGCCAGAGCTCGGGTCGTGTTCCGACGACCAGGTTGACGCCGGCCATCGTCGTCCGCGGCTCCCTCAGGTTCGCGACCGCGGCCACGAGCGACCGGTCCCTCGCGCCCCGGAGACGGTCGAGCTCCAGGTAGACCTGGGCGTTGGTGCCGAGCGCGAAGATCCCCGGCTGCGGTGTGTGAGGCGTGCCTTCGGCACTGATACGGACGGGATAGCCTCTCGCGGGTCGGGACCCGAGGCTCCGCCCACCCGCAGTCCCAGAAACTCTCTCCGGAGGCCGGCCGTGCCTACCTCACGGAGAGAGGCGGCGGACTCGAGGTCGTAGACGTCGCGCGCGGTGCAAGGGGGGAGGGGGGCTTCAGTTCACCCAGAGTCTACGACAGTTTGGAGATCGAGGGGAGCCCGGTGAAGCGACTCACGTCCTCTCGAGCGGGGCGTAGGAGCCGTCCCCGGGCTCGTGACAGCGCCGATGGCCGCGCCGGCTTCAACGGGGATCGGCGGGCCGGTCGCGAGAGCCGGTCCGGGACTCGGATCGGGCGAGGTGAGCCCCGAGCAGCAATAGCCACACCAGCGCGGGCGCGAGAATGATCCGTTCGAGACCGCCGAATCCGATGGGCCCCCAGTTCTCACTGACGTTCGACGCGATGATCGTGGCCCCAGAGACCGCACCGCACACGAACGAGAGCAGCGGGTAGTGGTTCCACTCGGGACGGCGAACCATCGCCACTCCGAAGAGGAGCAGCGCGACGCTGCTCCCCACGAAGGCAAGGAGCGCGCCAATCCCGTGCCCGATGCCGTAGACGTCTTCGGGAAACACCCCGACCAGGGCGGCGCCGAGCCCCGATAGGACCAGCGTCGCGCTGGCCGCCGACGCTACGCGACCCGGAGGAAACGCAGAGCGTGTGGCGAGCGCACCGAGCGCGATGAGAATCCCAAATCCGATGATCGAGGCGTTGAAGACCGCATGAAGCGGAGAGCACACGTACGAGGTTCCCATCGGGTTTTCGTGGCACGTTACGGCGCCGAGGTCGCTGATGGCGTTTTGAAGCAGGTCGTAGGGATGGGTCCACGCAAGCTGGACGACGACCATGGCGATGACAAACTGAACGGCCGCTCCGATCCAGAGCACACCACCTATCCGCGAGCGGTCCCAGCCCGAGGGGCGTCCGCGAGCAGTCTCTCTCCCGAACTCAGCGCCGGAGAGCATCTCGGGATTGGAAGCGTAGGCCCGATTAAGGCCGTTGATGTCCCGCGCGAGGCGGGACCACCCGAAGCCGTCGCTCGACGCGAAGGTCCGGAAGTTCGCTTCGTGGGTCCGCCCCGAGCGTCGGCTCCGCTCAGTTCTGAGTCCGCGGGGAGCGCGCGCGAGCGTGCCGGAGACCTCTCACCCAACCCGTCCGGCGGCTGGGGCAACGGATGCGGTTCAGAGCTCGCGCCGGCATCCGGAGGAATCGGTTGGTGCGCGGACGGGGGGTCGGTGTGCTTCACGTTCGGGTCCCAAGGACGGGAGAAAGTGCGCGCCAGCCGGACCGTGCCCCCGGCTCGAGGGCAGGCAGGGATCGAGGGGGCCGACCTGGTTTCCTTGATCGGCCCGGCACACGACCTCTCTCACTCCTCCTCGGAGACACCGTCGCTCCGGGCGATTCGGACGAGGCGCTCACCGATCGAGGTTGACCCTCCGCCGGGCGCCCGCCCCGGATCGAGTTGGAGAACCGGCGCGCCAATCGGGTGAACTCTCGGACCTCTCGGGGCTTCCAGGACGCGAATATCGACGCTGCCAACGCCTCCCGGGCTCGGCTGACCCTCGCGCCGAGGGCCCGACCCCTCGGGGTGATCGCGGTGAGGTGCTGCCGACCGTCCGTCGATTCGACCCGCCGTGCGAC
>JASHPY010000023.1 GCA_030037855.1 Thermoplasmata archaeon
GAGATGGCGGACGGGGGTGTTGTGCTTGTTCAACAGATTTAGCCTGAGGCACAGCCGTCGCGGTACGCTGAACGCGTCGTCCGTCGGTTTCGGTCTCGCCGTGGGTGGTGCGATCCTGGCGCTCGCCGCGCTGGTCGGGATCATGTTCATCCCGGCGGCGACCTTCCCGACGATCGACGCTGAACTCTCGGCGTTTCTCGGGGCCGTGCTGCTCGTGAGTGGGATCGTCTGCCACGCTGCCAACTGACGCGCAGTGCGCCGGACGCCCGACGCGAACCCCTTCCGACCCTTCTTGTTACAAAGCACGCGTGCAGCGTCCGCCGGTCGCCGCCGGGCAGTCGGCGGTGTGAATCTCCCATGCGCCGTGCCACTCTGGACCGCGCGAAGGGACCACGACCAACTGTCCCGCCGACGCAGCCTCGAGCAGGTCGCGGTGGACCCGACAGGCCGCCTGCTCGTTCGCCGCCACACGCCACGCGCACCACCCGTCCACTGTGAGCACGTGTTTTCCCATCTGCGTCCCCGACGCGAAGATCGTCGAGATGAACGGGTATTCCGGCTGCGTCTCGCATGGGCTGTAGTGGGTCAGGAGCTCTGCAGTGACCGGTTCCCCGTCTCGACCACGCACCGTCACCATGTCCCGCAGTTCCAAGTCGGGGCGCGGCGCGACGACTCGTTGGCGGTGCGGGCGGCGCTTCATCGGTCCACTCATTGTGATGGCGCGAGCGTTCGGGCGACGCGGGCGTCCTGTCGCGCTCGCCTCTCGGCCCACCGGTATCTCTCGATGGTGTTCCACACGTCGCGTACCGCCCGCCGCTGCGATTTGATCACATCGTGCGCTTTGTACCAGTTCGACTCCGCACGCCGCGAGACACGAAACTCGGTACGGAACGCGGCCACCAGAGGCAGTATCTCCTTCATTGGCCGGGCAGACACGAGCGCTCCGCGCATCTCGAGTTCCTTTTCTCTTTCCGATTCGTACGTCAGGTGCAAACGCACGAGTGCCCGGTCGGCGCTCCGTAGCGCTGCCGCCTCGGCCGGCCGAAGCCTCGCCCGCCGGATCTTGTCCCGACCGTACCGGCTCATCCCTTTTGGCGCCACGTCGACTGCTCCCTTGCCTGCCTTCATGCTCCTTTTTCCCCTTGGGAGAGTCGGAACCGTAAGCTCCGACCCCTCCCGCGGCTCTCCACACCGGCACCGAGCCTTCCGACGACCTCGGGTGGTCTCGGGGTACTCGCGGGCCGAACGAGCCGCGAGAGACCCGGTGACCGCAGCTTCAAGCGGCGAAGCGTGCCGGCGGCGCTCGTGCCCCCGTCGAGGCCCCAAGGCTCAGCGAGCTACGGTGGACCGCCCCGGGCCGCGGTCCGAGATGTCGACGGCCCGGGGCTTCCAAGCGAGCGCGACCAGCGCGGCCGCGATCGGGACCGCGGTCAGGTAGAGCCAGAGGTCGGTGTAGGTGCCCGAGAGCACGGCCGGCGCGAGGGTCCGGGCCGGGTTGAGAGAGCTCCCGGTGATCGGACCGATGACGTAGGTCGATAGGCCCACGGCGAAGGGGGGTAGCAGCAGCCGCCATCGCGCTCGGCCCTCGCCCCGGTCCGCGAGCTCGAACACCGCGGCCACGAGGAGCGCGGTGAACAGCGCCTCGGCGGTGAACGCGAGGCCGAGGTTGCCTCGAGTGGGGACGGTCGCGCCCAAGTGATCCCCGGCCCCGAGAGTCCCCCGCACGAGCAGGCTCGCGAGAAAGGCCCCCGCGACCTGCGCCGCCCAGTAACCGGGGACCGTGCGCCACGCCACGCGACCGCTGACCGCGAGCGAGAGCGTGACGGCCGGATTGAGATGGGCGCCCGAGACCCGGACGAAGAGCACGATCGGGACGAGGACCGCGAGGAACCAGGCGAGCCCTGTAACCCACGCGGGAATGCCCCCGACCCGAGCCGCCCCGACGAGCGTCCCGGTTCCGAGCCCCACGAGCAGCGCGGTCCCCGCGAACTCCGCCGCCCATCGCCGGACGGGCGCTCGACTCACCGGGCCAAGCTCCGGACGCGCTCGGCGGCGACTCGGTCCGCGACGATCAGCTCCGTTCGGAGGCCTTTCACGAGGGAGACGATCTGGTCCCGAACGCGACGGAACGAGTCCTCCCCGAGGTCGCGGGGGTCCGGTAACGACCAGTCCCGGAGCTCCAGCTCCGTGAGGTAGGCGGGGCAACTCGCATCGTCGAGGCATCCCATCGTCACTCGCACCCGGGCCGCGTCGAGGGTCTCCCGCGTCAGCAGCGTCGGCGGGTGGGCGGGGGCGCGGACCCCGATCTCGGCGAGTAGGGGCTCCGTCCTCGGGTCCGCACGGGCCGCGGGCTGGGTCCCGGCCGACGCCCCGACCCATCCGGGCGGCGGGTCGGCGTTGAAGATCGCCTCCGCCATGAGCGAGCGGGCCGCGTTCCCCACGCAGAGGAACAGGACCACCTGGGGCGCCACGTTCCCTCACCCCGGGGGCTTGGTGGCGCGAATGTGGGCCGGTACCACTCCGAGCGAGGCTGGCCCGGTAAGGGACGCCGCCGCGCCCAGAGACGACGCGAGGTCGACCGAGACGCCGGTGAATCCGGCCCGGCGGATCCGCCGTTTCAACTCCGGCACCTCGATGGCGCCGGAGGAGCACGACGACCAGAGCGAGGGGTCGGCGCGTTCCGAGGCCGTGAGGGCCCGCGTCGCGACGACGTCGGAGATCGCGAGGCGACCTCCTCGCCGCAGTACCCGGAACGCCTCGCGATACACCGCGCCCTTGTCCGGGACGAGATTGATGACGCAGTTGGAGAGCACGACGTCCACCGAGCGATCCGGCACCGGCAGGTGCTCGATCTCTCCGAGACGGAACTCGACGTTCGGATAGCCGCCCGAGCGAGCGTTCGCGCGCGCCTTCGCCACCATCTCGGGCGTCATGTCGACCCCGATGACTCGACCGCGCGGGCCGACCCGTCTCGACGCGAGGAAGCAGTCGATGCCGGCGCCGCTGCCCAGGTCGAGGACGACCTCCCCGGACCGCAGCGAGAGGAGCGCGGTCGGGTTGCCGCAACCGAGTCCGAGGTCCGCGCCCGGCGGAAGGTCGGCCAGCTCTTCCGCACCGTAGCCAAGTTGCGTCGAGCATCCCTCCGCTTCGCAGCACGACGCGGCCGAGGAACCACAACAACCTCCGCGGCTCGAGATCGCGGCGTAGCGGCTGCGGACCTGTTCCTTGAGTCGCTCGGGGTCGGCGGGCGACGCCCGATTCGCGGTCATGGGATCCCGCGCACCGACGGACGCCGGAGCCGATAGTACATCCACTTCCCGTTCCGCCGAGCCTGCACCACTCCCGCCGCGACGAGGACTCTCATGTGGTGGCTCACGGTAGCGTGCGTGAGGCCGGTCGCGGCCTGGATCTCGCAGGCACACAGCTCGCCGCGTCGCTGCAGGAGGGCGACCGCGAGCAACCGGTTCTCGTCCGCGAGCGCCTTCACCCGAGCGAGCGAGTCGGCGAACGTCGCCGACGCGATGATCTCCTTCCCGAGCGTCGCGTACTCCGGGACGCAGCACGCCGCGTCCTCTCCCGTCAACCGTTCGAGGCGCTCCCCCAGGACGACATCGAGTCGAGCCGCCGACGCCATGTCGATGCATATCTACACGAATATATGTAGATGACCATCAACATGATTTAGCGGACCGCGGGCGGGGGGGGGGTGGGTTCGGCGGCGGTGGTCCGCTACGTTGCCCGGGGATCTTCCGCGCCACGACCCATCGGTGCATCGCGATCTTGCGGTCCCGCTCGAACCCCGCCTGCTCGAACATCCCGAGCGTCCCGCTGCAGAGGAACGAGCGAGAGACCTTGCGGCCCGTGACGTCCTCGGGATACGCCTCGACCGTACCGCCGCCCAACCGGGCGATCTCGCCGAGCGCTTCCTGGAGCGCGACGTGGGCGATGCCCTCGCCCCGTCGGTCGCGGTCGATGAAGAAGCAGGTGATGCGCCAGTCGGGGAGCTCACGTCGCCCTTCCTCGTAGGCCTTGCGGCTGCGGATGTTGGGCAGCTCCGCGGTCGGCCCGAACTGACACCACCCCACCGCATCCGGTCCGTCGAAGACGAGCGCGGCGTGCGCGCGTCCCTCCCGGACCCGTGCCTCCTTCATCGCCCGGTACTCCTCCGCCGACCGCTTCCCTTCGCCCGGTCCGAGATGGAATAGGATGCACCAGCAGCCACCGAAGATCCCGTGGTGCTTCTCCACGAGCCGAGCGAATGCGGGCCAGGTCTCCGGGCAGAGCGGCCTCGCGACGAGCCCGGTCGCGCGATCGGCCCGGTCCGGTGTCGGAGTTCGCCGGGCGCGCGTCGTGGGCGGGTGCCGCCCCTCAGCGGACGCGCGCACGGTCGAAGGCGTCACCGGTCACTTGCGCGCCGTCGGAAGGCGATCCACGAGCTCGTTCACGGCGGCGTCGAACGCCGCTGGCCGGGAAAGGTTCAGGAGGTGGTCCGCGCCGGGCACGAGCTGGACCTCGGCACCCGGGATACCCCGCGCGAGGAAGTTCGCCAGTGCCGGCATTACCGGGTTGTCGCGGTCTCCGACGAGGATCTGGGTCGGCGCGCGGATCTCCTTCAACCGGCCCGCGGCCGGCTCTCCCTCGCGCGTCTCGAATCGGCCGGAGCGTTCCCCGAAGACCTCGTCCGCGTTCTCCCGGACCATGGTCCGGAACAGCTCGAGCGCGCTTCCCGAGATCGCCGAGGCCCAGAGCTGCCGAAGGTGCTCGGTGGCCTCCTCGAGCTTCCCGGCCGACCAGGCGTCCGAGGCCGCCTTGGAGAGCGTTTCGTCCCGCTCGAAGGCGCCCTTTCCACCGGGGACGTGGTCGTAGTCCATGCCGGAGTAGGCCGGCGCGATGAGCAACAGCCCGCCGACCCGTTCCGGATGCGCCAGGACGAGGTCGATGGCGACCTTCCCGCCCATGCTGGGCCCGACGATCAGCGGCTGCGAGATCCGCTCGAGATCGAGCAGCGCGACAAGGTCCTGGACGGGAGAGAACTCGGCGGTCGCCGGAGCCGAACCGCCGAAGCCTCGAAAGTCGTAGCGTACCACTCGATGGTCGCGCGCGAGGAGCAGGAACTCGCGGTTCCACATGCGACGGTCGGCGATACCTTCGTGGAGGAGCACGATCGGCGGTCCCTTTCCGCCGATCTCGTAGGAGATTCTCCCACCGGGCACTTCGACCGTCTTCGCGACAACCGGGTCGCTCATCGGCAGTGGAGCAGGGTCGCGACTCATAAAGCCGGAGGAGAGGGGAAGGAACGCCTCGAGACGGCCGGGCCCCAGCGCTCCCGCCACGAGCTCGGGCGGCGCTGGGCCAAGCTGACGCGCCACCGGTGCTCGGGCGGTTGAACCGGGGCGCAGCTCGCGACGCCCCGGCACCCGAGGCTCGCTCGTCAACGGGACACCGCGGTGGGCGAGACCGAAACGAGTTTACTCGATTGCAGAGTATCCGCTCCCGGCCCGGATGTACTACACCACCTACCGCGATCTCGAGATCGTCGTTCTGACCGTCGTCTGGCTCCTGACGGCCGCCGTGGGGTTTTCCCTGTTCGGTCTCGCGGGTGGGATCGCCATCCTCGTGGTGCTCGGTCTCGTCTTTCTCGGCCTGCTGCTCCTGGGGCTGCATCTCACGAACGCACGGTTGGAACAGTACGGGGGTTGGATCCCGTACCCCGGCGGCCTGGGGATGTGGGGGGTGGACCTCGTGGACGACCGGGACCCTGACGCGCTCACGAACTACCAACGGGCGAACCGCGAGCTCCTGCAACCCGATTTCGACAGCAACGAGCTCGATCCGTCCGAAGCTCCCCGCTGCCCGTTCTGTCACGCTCCGCTCGCCCGAGCGAATTCGAAGTTCTGCGATGCGTGCGGTTCGCCGCTCTCGGGGACGGCCGCACCGTCCACCCCGCCGAGCGCCGCGCAGTAGCACCCCGCCGGCCCGACGTTCGGTCGCATCGACCCCGGACTAGCGGGCCCAAACGGACGGGCTCGAGCGGAACGCCGCGCCGGCGGTGACCCCGGCGGGGTACGAATCGCTCGAATCCTCTGCGTCGAAACTCATCGAGGGTGCGGCATCTCTCCGCCGGCCCGCGCACCGCGCTCGGGCAGGGACTCGCGTCGATCCGAGGTCGGGTGCGCGACTCAGTCGCGGAGGAATTTCTCGAGGTTCTCTTGCGTGAACTCGTCCGCGCCTTCGAGCCGGCGGCCGTCGGGGCGGCAGAGGACCGGGAAATTCTTCAGGTGGTGGAGATGCTCCGAGATGAGCCGACGGAGGGCGGACTCCTTACCGACGTCGACCACGTGCAAGCGACGGCCATGAGCGAACACCGTCGCACCGGCCCGTTCGATCGCGTCCTCCTCCGCTTCGGGGACCTGCTTCCCGGTGACCGGCTTGTGGCCGATCTGCGCCGCGTCGAACGCGGTCGAGGAGGGGCCGACATGCCCGCCGTAGCCGGCCGGAAAGTACGTGTACCATCCTCCGGCGCGGAGGGCTCCCACCGCCTCGTCGTGGGCTTCGGACGGAAGCACCCTCAGGACCACGTCCTCCGATTTGATGTAGATCAGAACGTCCGCCGGCTGGACGAGGTCGGACATCCCGATCGGTCGCATGGGTCGGTGGCACTTAAGCTCCGCACGACGATTCCGAGAGGACGGAGGGTCTCGCGGTCGAAGGTCCCTTATACCGAGGCTTGCTAGGCCGCGCCGCAGCGGGGTAGGGTAGTCAGGAAAGCGGCCGGCTTCGCCGTCCGTCCTGAAATCCCGACGGGCTCATAACCCGTAGATCCATGGTTCAAATCCATGCCCCGCTACTCTCCCGCGGAACGATGCGGACCCGCTCCGCGTATGGTCGGCCTCGATCCGGTAGCTCCGGCCACGGTTCCGAACGTCGATCGGACCTCGAGCGCCGTGTAGGGGGAGCGAGGGGCCGGACCGGGACGGGTCCGGACGGTTCGTCTACGCGTCCGTCGACTTCGCCTTAGTCTTGCGTC
>JASHPY010000129.1 GCA_030037855.1 Thermoplasmata archaeon
CGCGCGCCCCGGACCTTCGCCTTGGCGGTGCGCCGGTACCAGTCCGGATTGTAGGCCGCGACGCCCTTCAGCTGCTTCGGGGAAAGGTCGTCTTGCCGGGGCCACTCGGACGGCCCGTGAAAGAACACGTACGCCGAGGTCTTCTCGACCGCGGCCCACTCGTGACTGCCCACCCGTCCGGTGTGGCGACCCTCGCCGGACTCCAGCGCCTCCCAGAACGACGCCTCGTCCTCGTAGAGCAGCATCGGGTTGGCCCCCATGCGCCGCGCCTCGTTCACGAACGGCTGGGCCCACGGGAGGGACTCGGACCAGGTTTCGATGATGACGTTCTCACCGCGACGGACGCGGAGCGTATTGCCGAGGACGTTGTGAGCTACCTGGGCCGCCAGTTTCGGAGTCGATTCGGACATCGGCGGGGGACCCGGTGGCCTCTACATATAATCCTCACCAGGACCACCCCCACCGGTGGGAGATCGCGCCCCCATGGGCCCCGGCGGACTTCTCGGGTCCGGAGGGCCGCGGACTACGGACCGGAAGCGCCGCGCGAGCACGCGCGGGTCGTGCCTGCCCCGGTGGCGGCACGCGCGACGCATCGGCTCGCCCTTCCGCTTATGGACTCCGCACGGACTACGCTCGACGGGACTCCAAGGATGACCGCTCCGTCGCTCCGGGCATCCGAGGTACAAAAGTCGGCGATCGTGATCGATACCCACGCCGACACCCCGCAGCGATTCGTCGACGAGGAGTTCGACCTCGCGGATCCCCTGAACGGGGGTCAGCTGAACCTCGACTCCGCCGTCGACGGGTCGCTCGGAGCGGAGTTCTTTTCGATCTGGGTCGACCCCAAGCACTACCGCGGGCAGTATGCGCGCCGTACGCTGGAGCTGATCGACTCCGTTCAGCGACAGGTAGCCCGGCACCCCGACCGGATGGAGTTCGTCGCCAGCGCGGAGGGGGTCGTGAACGCCTACCGGGCGCGAAGGTTCGCCGCGTTGATGGGCATCGAAGGGGGCCACTCGATCGAGAATTCCCTTGCGCTGCTTCGCCAGTACTACGCGCTCGGCGTGCGGTACATGACCCTCGCCTGGTCGAACTCGAACGACTGGGCCGACTCTTCCGGCGATGTCGAGGACGCCTCCGTCCGGCACACCAAGGAGGGGCTGACGGAGTTCGGAGTAGAGGTCGTCCGCGAGATGAACCAGCTCGGCATGATGGTGGACATCTCGCACGTCGCGGACCGCACGTTCTACCGGACGCAGCAGGTCACTCGGGCGCCGCTGATCGCCTCCCATTCGGGGGCGCGCGCGCTGTGCGACCACCCCCGCAACATGAGCGACGACATGCTCCGGGCGATGACCGGCTCCGGGGGGGCGGCCTCGAAGGGCGGGGTCGTCCAGGTGAATTTCTTTTCCGGCTTCATCTCCCAGGAGTATCGGGACGCGTTCAAGGAGCTGCGGCCGGAAATCGACGTCGCGGTCGCGGGGGCGGAGGAATCGGCCCAGCGAGCGGGCCGCGCGCTCACCTACGCCGAGGAGGAAAGGATCCGACGCCACTACATGGACCGGATCGTCCGGCCGCCGCTCTCGACGCTCATCGATCAGATCGACCACGTCGCCCACGTGGCGGGCGTCGAGCACGTCGGGCTCGGCTCCGACTTCGACGGCGTCCATGGCCAGCTCCCCGCGGGGATCGACTCGGCCGCCGACTTGCCGAAGATCACCGAAGCGCTGCTCGGCCGCGGGTATTCGCCCGAGGATTGCCGAAAGATCCTCGGCGGCAACCTGCTGAGAGTGTTCCGCGAGATCGAGGCGGTGTCGAGCGGACTGCGGACGGCCGCGCGCGTCCGATAGCACCGACGTCCACGGGCGGAGGCTTCGAGCCGCGCTCGAGGCTTTAGGGACCCGCGAGCTGGCAGGCGGGCCGGGCTCGGATATGCGGGGCTGGGAGCACGACGAGGCCGGGGTCGCCGAGGGGTCTCCTTCGAGCGCCGAGCGTCGGAAGCGGCTCGTGGAGTTGAAGGCCCGCCTCCGCGACTCGGATGAGGTCCGGTCTCGGCTCCACTCGTTGGGTGCGACGCAGCGGACGACGCTCGCCCAGCGCGACGTGTACTTCCGAGTGGCGGAGGGACGCCTCAAGCTTCGGCATCAGACCCCCGGGCCGGATCAGCTGGTGTTCTATCGGCGCCCCAACGTCCGGGACGCGAAGGAGAGCGACGTTCATCTTCATGCCGTTCGGGACGCCGTCGGGCTCGAGGAACTGCTGTCGGCGGCCCTGGGCGTGGACCAGATCGTAGTCAAGCACCGCGACGTGTTCGAGTGGAGCGGCACGCGGGTCCACCTCGACCGAGTGGAGGGCCTCGGCTCCTACCTCGAGTTCGAACGACCGCTCGGACCCGACGCACCGAGCGCCGCGCAGGCGCTGCTCCGGAGTCAACTCGACTCGCTCGGTCTCTCGAGTTCCGACCTCGAGGACGGTTCGTACGCTGACCTCCTGCGTGCCCGGAGTGCCGTCGGAGCCAGGCGGGCGGATCCGGGCCGGCCCGTCGGCGCACGCTCCCGGCCCGCTCAAACGAACGGAGTCGTGACGAAGCAGGCGTAGACGTGGCTCGCGTAGTTGGAACTCGCGACCCCACGGCCGTCGTTCCATGCGACCACGAACCCGGTCGCGTTCGTCGCCGCGAGCGCGGTGAACATGCCGTGATCGTTCAGCACGTCCCCCGGGAGTCCACTCGCACCGCTGACGAGACCCACCGCGGAGAACGTGGTCCCGGGCGTGCGCACGGCGACCACGTACTCGTCCCAGTAGCCGGTCGCGTCGCTCTCCCACGAGATCGCGAGATGGTCCCCGGACCCGGAGGCGAGCAGGTCGGGCATCGCGTACTGGCGAGCGACGCCCGACACGACCGCGACCGCCCGGGACCAGGCGACGCCCTGGTCGGTAGACGAGACGAGTTCGATCGACGACTGGTTGTCGCCGACATACGCGACGTAGATCGTCGAGCCGGCCGCCGCGACCGCCGGCCCGGGGTGCGAAACGTTCGTCGCGACCACGTCGGCCGGGTAGTCGAGGAGCGTCTCGCCGGGAGAGCTGACGCGGACGGTGCCCGCGGTCGTGTTGACCGCAGCGAACCACAGGGGCACGGAGCCGGCCTCCGTCGCAGTTGACCCGAGCCCGGCAAGCAGCAGGAGGTTGGAGCCCTCGCTCGTCGCCGAGGTCGGATACCCGGTGCCCGGGATCTCGGCGAAGGGCGAGTACGAGGCTCCGAGGTCGATCGAGACGGCCCACATCGTCTCGGTACCGTTCGAGTACGCGAGCGCGATCGAACCGTCCGGGAGCGCGACGAGCCAGGGGCGATCCACGGCCGGCGCTTGGACGACCGTGCGGATCGTGAAGGCGAGGCTGCCGGCGGGAGACGTCGCGACGGAGAGGCTCTCCTCCCCGCCGACTGAACTCGTGTTCGCCCAGGCCACCACGAGCTCGCCTGAGGCGGTGACCGCCACCGTCGGGTCGAACGCGTACGGCTCGGTGTCGGGGCTGATCCGGACCGGCGCGGAAAACTCGCTTCCGCCATCGGTCGAAGTCGCGAGCCACACCGCGGTCGTGTTCGGCGGTGGGACGCTCGAAGCCTCCCCCCCGGACGCGGAGGGCTCGACGCCCCACCACACGAGGAAGAGCGTGCCGTTCGCGGCAACGGCCATCTCCGGGTTCTCCCCCCAACCGCCGACCCAGCCCGAGCCCGGAGCGTAGACGTCGATCGGGACGTTCGGACCGATCGCGAGCGAGGGCGCCGAACCCGGTGGCGGGACGAAGATGACGAGCCATGCCACCACGACGGCAGCTACCGGGATCCCGAACGCAGCGAGAAACGTGCGCGAAGGGATCTCGACCATTCGTGTCCGGGGGGCGGGCCGGAGGCGCGCGAACACGGGTCGGGGGATAAGCGCGCGGGCCCGAGGTCGGGCGCCGTGTCGAACGGAGGCTCAGCGGAGCTCCGCGCCCGTCTCGCTCCAGCCCGCGTCGGTCGGGTCCAGCCGAGGCGTTACTGATTTCGGTAACGCTTTATCTTCGGCACGGGTGGCCGGAGCATGTTCAGCCCAGCCGAGCGGAGCTTCTTGCGAACCACGATAGAGAGCTCGGTGGGGGCGTTCCCGTCCCGGCTCGAGTCCCAGTTTCCGAACCCGGCGTACCGGCGGAAACTGATGTGGGGGATTCGTCAGAAGGCGGAACGCTCGTTCGCGGACTGGCAGCTGTACATGCAGGCAGCGCAACGTGAGCCGCGTATCCTTCCCCGACCGAGCTCCCGAGACGCGACGTCGGCGCCGCTCTTCGCCGACCCCCTCGTCACGCTCTTCCAGGATCTACGTCGGAGGCTCTCCCGACGCCCCCGGAGCTCGGGAGGCCGCTCCCCGGGAGAGGAGTGAGTCGATGCGAGGCGAGCTGTTCTGGGTCATCGTCGGCGTCGCCGTGGTGGCGATCTCGATCGCGGTCGTCTACCTCACCTTCGTCTTCACGAAGGCACGACGGGTGGGGACGAAGGGGATCGTCCAGCGCTCCCACCTGCGATGCCCGAAGTGCGAACGGGAGTTCGACTACGACTGGATCCCGGGGGCGTCCCTGACGAGCGTCCGGCTCGGCCCGGACCGGTACATGGCCTGCCCGCTCTGCGGGAAGTGGTCGATGTTCAACGTCTACGCGGGACTGGTCGCGCGACCTTCCTCGGAGAGGGCGACGGCGCCGCCGGCCGGACCTTCCTCGTAGTCGGTCTCTCGCCGGCCGCCGGCGTCGAGCCGCGCGCGATCGGCGGGCGTTCGGCCCTCCGCCGGTGGGTCTCGAACCACGAACTCGCGGCGAGGGACGTCTCGGGAACGGGCACGCGACTCCGGCACCGGGTCCAGTGCCGGAACGCCATTAAATATCGGACCCCGGCACACTGACGGTCGGCGGGGGAGTCGGGCCCTCCGCACTCAGGACCGGGCGATCGGATCGAGGGGGTCGAACGACATCGCGGGTCCGTCGACAACGTCCCCCGGGGGGAGCGCTCCGACGAGCCGGCCCGGATCCGCCCGACCGCCGCGCGCGTGCCCCCAGTGCGCGCAGCCGCTCAGCGTCGGGGAGCGGATGTTCTACTTCCTCGACGCGGTCAGCGAACCGACGCTCTGCCGGGTCTGCCTCGCGCGGGAGCAGGACCCCCTTGTCGCGCGCGCCTCCGAGGCGATGCGAGAACTCCTCACCTCCGCCCCCGCGCCCCGCCCGGCATGGTCGGAGGACGACCTCCTGCCCTCCGGTCGCGGCCCGGCGACCCCGGTGTCGTTCTACGAGGCGTTCACCGAGATCGACACCGCGCTCCGGGACCTCGCTCCATCGAACTCGCTCGTGGGGGTCGCGCGGCAGCTCCAACTCGAGGCGGCGCGACGGTGGAAGGCCGGTCGAGCGGCGGAGGCCGGCGAGATCGTTCGCCAGCTTCGCGCGACGCTGGTCGAGCTCGGCCTGGTCGCCTCGTTCCCGGGGCTCGCGTCGGACGCGTCGTCGCTCCGACCTCACGGCCTGATCCTCGCGACACCGACCGAGATCGCGGAGGTACGGCTCACCGGTCGGATCGACGCCTGGCAGACGCCGACCCTCCGGGTCCGCCCGATGCTCCGGCGGACGGGAGAACGGTCGTGAACCGCCCGGCGGGAGCGTGCGCCCCGTGGTGACGTTCCTCGAGGTCGTCTCCGTCTGGGAACTTCTCGCGATCGGCCTCACGCTGCTGATCAGCGGCTACCTGCTGTCCGAACTCGTCACGGCGGTGCTTTGCCCGTGGCCCGACGTGCCCGCGCCCCGCGACGAGGACCTCCCGGTCGTGAGCGTGGTCATCCCGGTCTACGACGAACCTCCCGAGATCGTGCGGGCGGCGCTCGCCTCGTGGGGGAGGGTCCGATATCCCCGGTTCGAGGTGATCCTCGCCGATGATTCGACGCTCCCCGTCCCGGTCGACACCGAACGCGTGCGGGTCCTCCGCCGCCCGGCGCGGGACGGCTTCAAGGGGGGAGCGCTCCGGAACGCGTTCGAGCACCTCGACCCCGCCTCCGAGTGGATGTTCGTGTTCGACGCCGACTTCGTCGTGGAGCCGGACGTCCTCGTGCGGTTCGCCGAGCACTTTCGGCCGGGCGTCGGGGGGATCCAGGGGTTCATGGCGATGGGGCTCAACCGGCCCGCCACGTTCCTCACCCGGTTCTCCGAAGCGCTCCACGAGGTTGCGGGCGTCCTGCTCGCGGGCCGGTACCGCCACCGCGGCTTCGTCGGGGTGCAGGGCACGGTGCAGGCGTACCGGGTCGATGCGATCCGGTCGCTCGGCGGCATCGCGCCGGTATCGACTGCGAACGAGGACCTCGATTCCACGTTCCGACTGCGCGCCGCCGGCTGGAAGATCGTCTACGATCCCCGGATCGTCGGCCGGGGGATCGCTCCGGCCGAGTACGCGGTCTTCTTCACTCAGATCACGCGCTGGACCGCGACGACGATCCGCGAGTACCGGCGGCACTGGCCGACGTTCCTCCGCTCCTCGCGCGTGCCGCGGTGGGAGAAGCTCGACTCTTTCCTCTTTCTGCTCACCTGGACGAACGCGCTCGTGGCGGCGCCGACGTTTTTGTTCCTGCCGTGGGCCCTCCTCGAGCTCCACCTGATCCCGCTCGGGCTCGCGATCGGGATCACCGTCCTGCCGTTCTTCGTGTTCATGATCCCGGCGTTCGCGCGCGGCACGACCCGCCTCGGGGTCGTCGGGTGGCTGTGGTACTACGTCCTGCTGGTCCCGGGCGCGGCCGTGATGATGCGCGCGGCCCTGCTGGGCCTCTTCACCGAGCCCGGGTTCGCCCGGACCCGGAAGTTCCCCCACGTGGCTCCCGACCCGGCGTCGAGGGCCGGCGACCCGAGCGCGGCCTCGCCGCGCGCGGCCCTCCGCACGATTCGCTGCGCTACGTGCGGCGGGGTGGTCTCGGGTTCCGAGACGATCTTCTACGCGGTCGCGGCGCTCGATGTATCGGAGATCGAGTGCCGGCGCTGCCTCGGCGACCAGGAGTGGAGCCGGCTCCGCTCCTCCCCGCTGGCCGCGTAGCGCGAGTGGCATCCTGGGGCCGGCGCGCCTCGAGGACCTGGCCCCCCCGCGGAGTCGAAGCGAAGAACGCGATCGCCTCCTCGGGTAGGCCCGCCGCCCGGGCGTACGGAACGAAGTCGGGTCGATCGACTCGCACGTTCGTGAACCCTGCGTGCCGAGCGAGCTCCGCAAGCTCCCCGTCCTCGTACCACCGGAGCCGGCTCGCGACCGGTTCCGGGGCCGCCGGGGTCCCCCGGAGCTCCTTCGACCCGACGAAAAGGATCAACCGCCCGCCGGGGCGGAGCACCCGATAGATCTCGCGGAGCGCCCGGTCCGGGTCCGGGAGGAAGTGGAACACGCCGGTGGAGACCGCGCAGGTCGAGGAGGCGTCGGCGAACGGGAGGCTCGCCGCATCCGCTTCCCGGACCTCGAGTCGCCCCTCCCGCACCGCCTCGCGGTTCACCTCGAGCGCCGTCTCGACCATCTCGGGGCTGTGGTCGACTGCTTGGGCCCGGCACCCGCTCGCCAGCGCCTCCCGCAAGAACGCGCCGCCGCCGCAGCCGACCTCGAGCAAGACGTCGTCGGCGGTGAGCGCGAGTCGCTCGCGGATCAGTCGGAAGTTCGGCCGGTGATAGATCGGCTCCGAGTACGACTGGCGGGCGCGCGAGCCGGTCGGACGACGCGACCCCCGGTCGGTCACCCAGTCCCCCATCTCCTCGGGGCCGAGCGAGAGTGCGAGCGGCCGGACGACGCCGCTCGCGAACCAGCCGAGGAGCTCGTCAGCGCCCCGGAAGTGCGGGCTCGCGGACCAGTTCGCGCACCGGATCGTTATCCGGGTCCCTCCATCGGCCGGGATCGCCTCGAGCTCGGTACGCAACGGCGGTGACTCCGGATCCCACTCGAACGTTGACCACTCCAGCGACGCGCGCCGCCCCGGTTCCCATTCGTTCACCACGGCCAAGGTCCGTTCCGCCCCGTCCGATCCGACGGCCCGAACCTCTCCGCCCGCTCGCAGGTCGAACCGTACGCCGCGACGGGCGGAGAGCATTCGGAGTTCGGAGACGAGGCGCTCGAACGCGCGGGCGGGCTCCGGCTCCGGCACCCAGAGGTCGATCCGGATCTCCGACGTCCGACTCGGCATCGTTCGGTGCAGGGCGGGCGAATTCAAATGACCACCGCGGGGACCGCGCGCGAGAACCCGACGGTCGCCTCGTGCCGGCCCGCTCGTGGATCGGCTCCCGAGGTTCCGGCCCGCCGGTCCGGGTTAAGGGAGCATCGTACGCGGCGCGAAGCCCGCCAGCTTTTCCTACCTGCCGGCTTGCGGCCCGCACGATGAGCGACTTGGACCTGACGTGCATCAACACGATTCGATTTCTCTCCGTGGACTCGGTCGAGAAGGCGAAGTCCGGACATCCCGGGCTGCCGCTCGGCGCGGCCCCGATGGCTTACGTCCTCTGGGACCGCTTCCTTCGGCACAACCCCGCCGACCCGCACTGGCCGAATCGGGACCGGTTCGTTCTCTCGGCCGGGCACGGTTCGGCGCTGCTCTACTCCCTTCTGCACCTCACGGGGTACGAACTCCCGCTCGCGCAGCTCGAGCGGTTCCGGCAGTGGGGAAGTGAGACGCCGGGGCATCCGGAGTACGGCCACACGCCCGGGGTCGAAGCGACCACGGGACCGCTCGGGCAGGGATTCGCGATGGCCGTCGGCATGGCGATCGCGGAGCGACATCTTGCGATGACGTGGAACCGGGACGGTCTCCCGCTGATCGACCACTACACCTACACGATCGCTTCGGACGGGGACCTGATGGAGGGAATCGCGTCGGAGGCCGCGTCCCTCGCGGGCACGCTCGGGCTCGGGAAGCTGATCTGCCTCTACGACGACAACCATGTCTCGCTCGAGGGCCCGACCTCGTGGGCGTTCACGGAGGACGTCGGGCGACGCTTCGAAGCGTACGGTTGGCACGTCCTCCGCGTGACGGACGGGAACGACCTCCCGTCGGTCGACGCCGCCCTGCGGAGCGCGCGATCCGAGACGGGCCGTCCCTCCCTGATCTGCGTTCGTACGCACCTCGGCTACGGTAGTCCGGTCCAGGACACTCGGGAGGCGCACGGAGAGCCGCTCGGTCCGGCGAACCTGAAGGCGACGAAAGAGAAGCTCGGCTGGCCGTTGGAGCCGCCGTTCCTGATTCCCGACGAGGCGCGGGACCATTTCCGAGAGGCGCTCGCGAGGGGCGCGCGGTGGCAGGACGAGTGGAACGCCACGCGGGAGCGACTGCGCGCCGCCGACCCCGACGCGGCACGACGGTTCGACGAACAGTGGGCCGGGAAGTTGTCCGGTGGCTGGTCCACCGGGCTTCCGACGTTTCGATCCGCGGACGGACCGGTGGCGACGCGCGACGCATCGCAGAAGTTCCTCTCGGTCATGGGGCCGAAGCTGCCCGCGCTGCTCGGCGGCGCCGCCGACCTCTCGCCCTCCACGAAGACTCTCCTCCCCGGCTTCCCGGACTTCTCCGCGACCGACGGTCTCGGACGGAACTTCCACTTCGGGGTCCGGGAGCACGCGATGGTCGCCGCGCTCAACGGCATGGCGCTGCACGGCGGTCTGATCCCGTACGGCGGCACGTTCCTCGTCTTCTCGGACTACGCGCGCGGGGCGATCCGGCTCGCCGCGCTGCAGCAGACGCACCTGGTCCTCGTCTTCACGCACGACAGCATCGGGATGGGAGAGGACGGCCCGACCCACCAGCCGATCGAGCAGCTGCTCGGCCTGCGCTCCGTGCCGGGACTCACGATGTTCCGACCGGCGGACGCCAACGAGACGGTCGCGGCCTGGCGGCTCGCCCTCGAGCGGCGCGGACCGAGCGCGCTCGTCCTCACCCGGCAGAAGATCCCCGTGCTCGACCTCGACCGGTTCCCGATCGTCGCGGGTGTCCCCCGCGGCGGCTATGTGCTCTCCGATCCCCCCTCGGGTCGCGCCTCGGTCGTGCTGCTCGCGACCGGGTCCGAGGTGTCGCTCGCGCTCGAGGCGCAGGCGAAGCTCGCCGAGCGCGGCATTCCGGCCCGGGTCGTTTCGCTTCCGAGCTGGCGGCTGTTCGACGAGCAGCCCGCGAGCTACCACGACGACGTGCTCCCGCCGGGCGTTCCGGTGGTCTCGGTCGAGGCCGGGACCTCGCTCGGCTGGTCCCGTTACGTCGGGACCACCGGGGCGTCGGTCGGCATCGACCGGTTCGGGGCATCGGCGCCGGGACCGGTCGTCCTGAGGGAACTCGGTTTCACCGCAGAGCACGTCGCGGACGTCGCGACGGCCGTGGTCCAGCGGGCCGCGGGGAGGGCCGGTTCGTGACGCGACTCGCCGACCTGCTCGCCCGGGGACAGTCCCCGTGGCTCGACTACATCCGACGCAGCCTGCTGACGAGCGGCGAACTCCGTCGGATGGTGGAGCAGGACGGCATCACCGGCGTGACGATCAACCCAACGATCTTCGAGAAAGCGATCGCGGGGAGCCACGACTACGACGACGCGATCCGCACGCTGCTCGTGCGGTCGCCGAGCCTGTCACCGGCAGAGCTCTACGAGCGGCTCGCGGTCGAGGACGTGAGCGCGGCGGCCGACGTCCTCCGCCCCGTGTACGACCGGACCGGGGGGAGAGACGGATTCGTCAGCCTCGAGGTCGCGCCCGGGCTCGCCCACGACACGAACGGGACCGTCGCGGAGGCGCGCCGGCTCTGGGGAGAGGTCGGGCGACCGAATCTCCTGATCAAGGTCCCCGGCACTCCCGAGGGCGTTCCGGCGATCGAGCAGCTGATCGCCGAGGGGATCAATGTCAACGTCACGCTGCTGTTCTCCCTCGCCCAGTACGAGGCGGTCGCGAACGCGTATCTGCGGGGTCTCGCCCGCGCGAAGGCTCCGGCGAGCGTCGCGTCGGTCGCCTCCGTGTTCGTGAGCCGGATCGACACGGCGGTCGACCGGGCGCTCGAGGCGATCGGCTCCCCGGCGGCGAAGTCCCTCGAAGGAACGGTCGCGCTCGCGAACTGCCGGGTGGTCTACGCGAGGTACCAGGAGCTGTTCCACGGCCCCGGGTTCGCCACCCTCGCCGGGCGCGGCGCCGCACCCCAGCGGGTGCTCTGGGCGAGCACGAGCACGAAGAATCCGCGGTTTCGCGACACCCTCTACGTCGAGGAGCTCGTCGGACCCGAGACCGTCGACACGATCCCTCCCGCGACGCTCACCGCGTTCGAGGACCACGGGGTCGTCCGGGGGGACACCGTCACGGAAGGGCTCGATGCGGCGCGAACGCGACTCGCCGACGCAGCCCGCGCGGGGGTCGACCTCGCGAAGGTCTGTGACGACCTGCAGACCGAGGGCGTCCGGCTGTTCGCCGACTCCTATGCGACCCTGTTGAGCTCGCTCGCGAGCAAGAAGGCCGCGCTCACCACCGGGGCGGTCGACCCGGAGTCGTGGGACGTCGGGACCGACGAGGAGGCGGTGGCGCAGCGGCTCGGCGAGTGGCAGGCGGCACGGGTCCCCGAGCGGTTCTGGAAGCAGGA
>JASHPY010000005.1 GCA_030037855.1 Thermoplasmata archaeon
GGCATCCCGCTTCGGGAGGTCGCGAGTCCCTTCGCGGGGTCCGTTCTCGCTCACGAACTCCGGAACCTCCGCCCCGCTCATGAGGTTTCCAGCCGAGCCGCCGGCGAATACGACTGAAAAAGCTCCCGCCCTTTATTACCGCCCCCTCGGTCGACGGCCCCGGGACGATGTCGGCACCTCCATCACCGCCGTACAACCCGGGCTACGCCCCCGCGACTTCGAGCGCTCCGTCCGCGCCGGCCGGCTATCCGCCGCCGTACGCGTCCGGGTACGGCTACGCCGGTCCGCCGACCACGACCCCTCCGAGGAAGAGTTCGGCCGGACCGGTCGCGCTCCTCGTCATCGGCGTGGTGCTGCTCTTGTTCGTCGCCCTCACGTTCGCCGGCTTCATTCCGTTCCTCTTCGGCACGTCCTCGTCGAGCAGCTCGGGCTCCCTCGCGAGCTACTCCGAGGCGAGCGCGGCGGCCCAGAAGGTGGCCGACTCGTATTCGAGCGATATCGCGACCGCCCGGACCGCCGGGTTCATCCCGGCGGCCGGTGACTGGATCGAGGTGCTCTCCATCGGCTATGCGCTGCACACGAGCATCTCCGAAACCGGACCTCTCGGGGCGGGGACGAGCTGCACGATCACCCCGTTCGGCAGTTCCGCTTCGCTCACGATCCCGGCGACCTCGGGTTCGGTATCCTCCGGTCTCGCGACGACTTGGCTCTTCGAGTACTTCGCCTCCGGCGACCCGAACGGGCTCTACGTCGTCTGGCAGGGCGGGAGTGCGACCGCGTGGGGTTCGTTCAACGAGACCGCGTGCATCGCGCAGCCCCCGACCAATTACGAGGTCCCGTCCGGGGTGATCGACAGCACGACGGCCACGGGGGACGCCCAGGCCAACTCGTCGGCGTTCCTGAGCTCGAACAGCGACCTCTCGTCGGCGTACCTCCTCGTTGGGGGCACGACCGGCGCGACCTGGGACATCCTCTACACGACGTGCACGTTCGGGGCGGCGACGACCGGCTCCTGGTACAGCACGTTCGTCAACGGTCTCTCGGGCGGCGTGATCTTCTCGATCAGTCTCTCGGAGTCGTGTGACGGGTGACCGTCTGACCGGCCCGGCGTTCCCACGGCCCCCGGGAGCTCATCAGGTCCCGCACGCCTTCGGGCGGACGTGCCGATGAGTAAGCCGATCGACTGGCTGCTCGAGGAGGACCAGCCATCGATCCGGTACCTCACCCTCACGCAACTCCTGGGTCGAAAGGAGAGTGACCCCGAGGTCCGGCAGGCGAAGGCCCGGATCCCGAAGGTCGGGTGGGCGTCCGAGATGCTCGAGCGTCGAGACCCGGCGGGTTGGTGGGCCCAGGATCGAGGGTGGATGGAACCTCGCTTCCTGTCGACGCACTGGAACATGCTCGCGCTCGCGGACCTCGGGGCGTCGCGGGCGATCCCTGAGGTCGAGCGCTCGAGCGAGTACTGGATGGGAAAATCCCCTCTCGCGGGCGGTGGCGTGGGCGGGTTCGGGAAGGGGAAGGGCCACCACTGCTACACGGCCAACATGGCGCGCGCGCTCCTCCGGCTCGGGTTCGAGGACGATCCGCGGGTGCGAAAGACGCTCGACTGGATTGTGCGGACCTCCCACCCGAAAGGAGGCTGGGCCTGCCGGTTCTCCACGGGCGGTCCGGCGCCGAGCCGGACGCTGGACGCGTGGGAAGGGCTGGGCGCGTTCGCCGCCTATCCCCGCTCGAAGTGGTCCGCCTCGATGCAGGATTGCGTCGAGCGGAGCGCGGAGTATTTCCTCGAGCGCGAACTCCACCGTCAGGGGGATCGGTACGAGCCGTGGTACCGGTTCCACTGGCCGGTCCACTACTACTACGACCTCCTCGTCGGGCTCGACTGCCTCACCGCCCTCGGCTATGGGCACGACCGCCGGCTCCGCTACGCGCTCGACCTCCTCACCGAGAAGCGGCGCCCCGACGGGCGATGGATCCTCGACGCGGCCCAACCGGACTACGACGAGGAGAGCGCGCGGTGGTTTGCGAAGCATCCCGAGAAGCGGCCGACGCCTCTGACGTTCGAGGCCGCCGGACGGCCGAGCAAGATGATCACGCTGCGGGCCCTGACCGTGCTCTCCCGGATCGACTAGGCCCGTAGCGATCTCAACCCGTCGCCTCGGAGGGCCGGGCGCTTCTCACCGCAGCCGGACGGTCCGTGAGCCGCCGAGCCGTCGATCGGGCGCCGACGGGCCGAGCATCGCCGCTACGGGGGCCGGCCCTCGATCGACTTCGACATGAGGACCTCGTCCAGGTAGCGGTCCCCGCGCTTGGACGTGCGAACCGTCCGACCGCGCTCTTCGAAGCCCACGGAGCGGTACAACGCGAGCGCGGGCTCGTTCACCGACACCACCGATAGCTCGACCAGCTCGAAGAACCGCTGCAGTCATGGAGCGTCGCGCGGGGCAGCTCCCCGCCGACCCCTCCGCCTCGCCGGTCGTGACGGACCATCACCCCGAGGCTGCCGACGTGGCGGACCTCGCGGTAGTCTCCGTGGGGGAACACCGAAGCGTGGCCCACAAGCTCGCCGCCCCCGGAGTCGGCGAGGTTGCGAACCGCCTACCCCTCGGAGATGCTCGGGAACATGCCCCAAAGTACTCCGAGAGGTCCGCCAGCGAGGGGCGGGACTCGAGGGCAGCGCCCGCGGTCCGGGTGGGAACGGACCTCCTCGTATCGGGAGAGATCGAGCCGCGCCCACGCCTCGAAGTCCGGCCAGCGCAGGGCGCGGATCTCCATCGCGCGCGAGAGAGCCGGCGGGCGATGAGCCTGGCCTCCGGGTCAGGAATCGCGCCCGAGCGTCGAGCTTGGCGACGCCGGACCGTCGGGCGAGCTGACCCTCCGCTCCTCTCCTCGGGTCCTGCGAGCTCGTCCGCGGGTCCGGTCACCGGCGTCCCCCGCGCGTCGCGAGATATTTGTACCACGTTCTCATCGGCGTAGCTCGAGGTCGACCATCGATGCGTCGAGGAATTGTTGTCGCGGGAATCGTGCTGTTGATCATCGGGTTCGTGCTGACGTTCGTGCCGGTCGTGCCGCAGACCTCGGAGACCGTCTACAGCGACTCGTACGCTCCCGATTATCACGCGCACATCACCGAGTACTCTCTGACGGGGAACATCGCGGTGGCGGTGTCGTGGACGGCCAACGCGAGCGTGGTGATCCTCGCGGCGGCGCTGTCGTGTCAAGGCTCCGGCTGCCCGAACGAAAGCATCACCCAGGTCTCCGGTCTCATCAACCAGTCGGGCACCAGCGGCAGCTTCACGCTGCAGCAACCGTCCGGTGGGAGCTTCATCATGGGCATCTGGTCGACCGCGGGCAACGTCTCGGCAAGCGCGACGTTCAAGCTGACGACCGCGATCACAGAGATCGGCGCGCTGTTCGTGATCATCGGGGTTCTGCTCCTGATCGTGGGCCTGGTGCTTCGCAGGAAGGTCAAGGCGCCGGCGGCCACGCCGGGCCCCGGAGCGACGTCGACGGTCACGACGACGACACCGGCCCCTCCCGCCCCGCCGCCGCCGGGCGCGACCGCCCTGCGGTGACGTACCCGAGCCCCGAGCGAGCAACCCCTTCCGTGCGAGCCTACCGCACCGGGCGCGGTCCCGAGGAGGTTACGCTCGCTCGAGTTCCTCCGGTCCAATCGGAGGCGCGCGCAGCGACCGCAGCTTAAGCGCCGGCACGGAGTGACGGTCGCCGATGTCCGAGGTCGCGTGGCTGCGCAACTGGTACGAGTACAACGCGGTCGCACGACGCGGATACTTCGAGACACTCTCGAAGCTCCCGCCCGAGGAGCTCTCTCGCGACCGCGGGGCGTCGTTCCCTACCTTGCTCGACATCCTCGGTCACTCGATCGGCGGGATCGAGACGTGGATCGTCCGGATGTCTCCTCTCACCGGCGAGCCGTTCGCACCCTACTCGGGCCCGGAGGTGAACACGCTCGATGACCTGCGAGGGTACGAGCGGCACGTCCAAGGGCAGGTCGATCGGTTCTTCTCTCGGCTGTCCGAGAAGGACCTCGACCGGACGTTCCTGGTCCCGAAGCTGCCTCCGTGGTGGGACGAGGACTTCACCGCAGGAGTTCGGAGCACGATCCTGCACGTGGTGGAGCATGAACTGCAACATCGGGGCGAGCTGAACGCGCTGCTCTGGCAGATCGACGTGGACCCGCCGATCCTGGACTGGGGCGAGTTCGAGAAGGCCGAGTCCCGCTCGCGGAGCGAGAAACCGTAGGACGAGGGCGGACCGGTCCGACCTACTCCCCCGGATCCCGTCGGCGTCGCTTCCACGCTCGCCCCGGCCGGCCCGCCGAGGCGCCCACGGGAGCTCGCGGCGCTCATAGGATCCGCTTGCGGCGGACGACCGGCGCTCCGTCGACGCTGATCTCGGATCCCGCGAGCGGGGAGTCCTACTTGTGGCCCACGACGTCCCCGGTCGCCGCCAGGAGTTGCGGGAACGACCGGCGGGCTCGCCGGGCGGATGCGAGGGGGCGGGCCGCGCCTCGAGGT
>JASHPY010000024.1 GCA_030037855.1 Thermoplasmata archaeon
TCGAGCGGTCGCTGCGGTTCTACCGCGACGTGCTGGGACTCGCCGAAACGTTTCGTTCCCCGACGGAGGGCACTCCGGACCACGTGGAACTGCGGCTCGGCCCGCTCCGACTCGGTGTCGCCACAATCCCCGCGCTCGCGCGCGATCACGGGATCCGGACCGGCCCGGGAGCTCCGCGCGTGGAGCTGGTGCTCTTCACGGGCGACGTCGACGGAGCGTACGGTTGGGCGACGTCGAAGGGCGTCCCGTCGTTGAGTCCGCCGCATGACTTCGGAGGCTACGTGCACAGCGCGAGGGTCGCCGATCCCGACGGGAACCCGATCGGATTCACCACGCGTCTTCCCGTGCTACGGGCCGCCGACCCGGCCGTCCCCCCGGTGTTCAAGAACCATCTGTACGATGTCTTCACCCGCGACCTCGGGCGATCGCTGCGGTTCTACCAGGGCCTCGTCGGGTTCACCGAAACGTTCCGGACGCCGAAACAGGGAGCCCCGGATCACGTCGAGATGGAGCTCGGCGCCCTGAACCTCTCGGTCTCCACGCTCGAGGCGCTGAAGCGGGACCACGGCATCGCGGGGGGCGGAGGACCCCCCCGGGGCGAGGTCGTCCTCTGGGTCGCGGACGTGGACGCGGCCCACGCGTGGCTCGTCGCCCAGGGTGCCCCGCCCTTGAGCGCGCCCCACGATTTCGCGGGCGTCCTGCGGGCGGCGTGGGTCGAGGATCCGGACGGAAACCCCGTTCAGTTGGTTGCCCGGCCCCGCCGGTCTTGAACCTCCGGCCCTCTACCGCCCGCGCCGGCCGTCACTGGGCCAGCCCGACGGCTTCCGCGCGCACGGGCTCGCCCCGGGCCATGGGAAGACTAAATCCCACTCCCGCACTCCGGGGCCCATGGCGCGGAACAAGGACGTCGTCCAGCGCTACCTGGCGAGCCTCGGGAACCTCGACTACCCCGCCGTGGCCTCGCTCCTGACGGACGACGTCGAGTGGGAGGAGTGGGCCGACGGGAACCCCGCGTCGCCCGTCCGAATCCGGGGAAAGGAGGCGTTCATCAAGAACATCGAAGCCCCGAGAAAGTTCGAGATACGGCCCCTCCGGATGACGGAGGAGAACAACGTCGTCGTGGCGGAGTGCGTCGTCCGCGTGCCGAAGGAGGACGGAGGCGTCTTCGTCGGCCGGGCGTGCTCGGTCTACGAGCTCGAGAACGGTAAGCTGAAGCGGACCTCGTCGTTCGTGGCCGAGGACCGGAACCCCGCGTAGGGGTCGACGGGTCGGATCCGGAGCCGACCACGACGGGACCGAGTTCCGGGTCGGATACGCCGGGGGACCCTGCGAGGGATCGCAGCGATCGCGGACGAGGGTAGCGACATGGCTCGCGGCGCCCACGATTTTCCGGCTCGCACGCGCGTCCGCTATCCGGGTCGGGACCCACCGACCGTCGCGGCACCGGCCCGCCTCATGTCACCATCGGCCGAGGGGATGCCCGCCCGGTCGGAAGTTTCGCCGGTCGTGCCGAAGGGAGTGGTAAACGAGGCGGACCCACCATGTTGAGCACGCCGGGGGTCGAGGGGCTGGGCGAGATCGTGCACGCGCTGCGAGATTGGCAGTACGAGGGGGCACCGATGCAGCTTCATCCGGGGGACCTCGGTTGGCACTGGCGGTTCGGCGCGGAAGCGACCGCCGCGGCGACTCGGACGTGGAGCCGGGACGGGAGGATCCTCGCGATCGGCCTCGT
This sequence comes from Thermoplasmata archaeon, assembly GCA_030037855.1. Classification (GTDB taxonomy): domain Archaea; phylum Thermoplasmatota; class Thermoplasmata; order Lutacidiplasmatales; family UBA184; genus Lutacidiplasma. The sequence continues at coordinate 1,733 of JASHPY010000024.1, forward strand.
GGACCCCGACCAAGTGCGTCTGGCGATAGCGCCGGACGCTCGCGACGACGAGCCCCTCGCCCGATCCATGGCACGCGACGTGACCGGCCCTTCGCGGGCCGTGCTCTCGAGCGACCACGGCTCGATCGAGGCACGCTGGGACGGGGCGCTCCCCGAGTTGCTGAGTCAAGCGGGCTGGGACCCCGCCGAACCGTGGACCCCGCTATCCCGCGCCCTCGGAGGAGCGGTGGAGGACTGCGGCGTACACATCGAGGTGACCGGTCCCGAATCGGCCTCGGTGCGGACCGCGGTCCAGCGCGCCTCGTTCGACCGGTCCACGTTCACGGACGAGCGCTGGCACACCATGGTGTCCGGATTGCCGTACGCCGACGCACGTTGCCTGGTGGCGTACGACGAGCGCGGTGCGGCGGTCGCCGCCACGACCGTGTGGTCGGCGGGGCGAAACAAGCCCGGCCTGATCGAGCCGCTGGGCGTCCATCGCGAGCATCGCGGCCACGGCTACGGAACGGCGATCGCGGTCGCGGCGGCGGCCGCTCTCCAGCGGATGGGCTCGTCGAGCGCGACCGTCTGCACGCCGAGCTCGAACACCGCCGCGGTCGCGACCTACCGGTCCGCCGGCTTCCGAGCGCTCCCCGAAGCGCGGGACCTTCGCCGGCGGATCGCCTGAACGGACGGCTCGGGTCCGGCGCCGGTGCTGGCGCAGACGGGGGGACGGCGGGTGACTTCTCCCGCCGCGAGATCGAGGCCCCGTCCGACGCGACCTCGGGAGCGGCGACGCGAACCGAGGCGGGCGCGAAAGCCGCAGCCACCATGTTTATGCGGGCAGGGAGTTGCCGGCCGAGATGGCCCCTCCCGGCGAGGACCCCGCCGCGATCAAGGATCGGGAGCGGGCGACCTGGTCCGCCGCTTCGGTCGGCTGGAAAACCTACGACGAGACGCTGGTCGCTTTCTCGCGCCCGGTCTCCGAAGCGCTGATTCGGCGCGCCCGGATCGCCCGGGGGATGCACGTCCTGGACCTCGCCTCCGGGACCGGCGAGCCGTCGCTCTCGATCGCCGAAGAGGTCGCTCCCGAAGGCTCCGTCCTCGGGATCGACCTCGCCGAGCCGATGCTGGCGTTCGCCCGTGAGAAGGCGACCGCCCGCGGGATCAGGAACGTGGAGTACCAGGTCGGTGACGCCGAGGCCCTCGCGCTTCCCGACGGCTCGTTCGATGCCGCCACGATGCGCTGGGGGATCATGTTCCTCCCGGACCCGGTCGGCGCGCTCCGGCTCGTCCACCGCGTCCTAAGGCCCGGGGCCGCGGTCGCGCTCGCGGCCTGGGGCCCCCCGGCCGCGAACCCGTTCCTTCGGATCCCGATCGACGTGCTCCGACGTTACACCGAGGTCCCGACCCCCGCTCCCGGGAGCCCGGGACTGTTCGCGTTCGCGGACCCCGACCGGCTGCCGACCGCCCTGAAAAGCGCCGGGTTCCGGGACGTCGAGAGCGTCGAGCTCCCGATACGGATGACGAACTTCCGTGACGGAACGGAGTACTGGACCTTCCAGCGGGCCATCGCCGGTCCGATCGCTCGGCTGTACGAACCGCTGGATCCGGCGACGCGCCGGACGATCGACGCGGAGATCGCAACGGAGAGCGAGCGGTATCGCCGGGGCGACCGACTCGAGATCCCGGCGATGACGTGGATCGCGGGGGGACTCCGATGACTCCCGATCCCCGGGGGGCGCGGCGGCCGCGCGATCGCCGGCGACGCGAGCCCGCGAACGCGGCCCCTCGATTCCCCGGGGCGGGTGTAGGGTGACGGAACCCGACGCGCCCGGCGCCGACGCACGGACCGACGGACGGACGGCGTCCGGGGACCGGCCGGTGCTCGTCGTCGGGGGGACCGGCGACCTCGGCGGCCGGGTCGTGGACCGGCTTCTGGCCCGCGGGAAGCGGGTCCGCGCCCTCGTCCGACCCGGTAGCGACGCCACTCGCTTGGAGCGCCTCGGCGTCGAGGTGGTCCGCGGAGACATGCTGGTGCCGGAGTCGCTCGACCCGGCGATGCGCGGGGTCTCCGCCGTCGTCTCCAGCGCGATCGGCTACTCCCGGCGGAAGAAGGGCGACTCGCTCCGCACCGACTTTGAGGGGAATCGAAACCTCGTCGAGGCCGCCCGGCGCGAGACCGTCCCGCGATTCGTTCTGCTCAGCATCCTGGGCTGCGACCTCGCCCCCCAGGTTCCTCACTTCTGGGCGAAGAAAGAGGCCGAGGACCTCCTCGAGCAGCGGGGCGTCCCGTTCGTGGCCGTGCGACCGGGCGCCTTTCTCGGCGGAAGATCCGGGGGCTTCTTGGCCAACAGCGTCCGCCGAGGCCGGGTGTTTCGGATGATGCCGCCGGGGGTCCGGATCACGTTCATCCATCCGGACGAGGTCGCTCGGGCCCTCGCGGAGGCGACCGAGGAGTCCATCGGTCTGAACCAGCGCATCGACCTGGGTTCCGACCGCCCCCTTTCCACCGAGGAGCTCGCGCAGACATTGACCGCCGTGCTCGGACGGACGGTGAAGCCCGGAGGGTCGGGAACGCTGCACTTCATGCACTTCTTCGCTCGGTTCAGCAAGTCGATGCGGGATTATTCGGCGATGTTCGATTTCTTCGCCACCGGGAAGTACATCGCCGACACCACGCTCCAGGCGAAGCTGTTCGCACCGGTTCCCACGGTCGAAGACGCCGCCCGGAAGATGGTCCAAGAGGCGGGTCTCGGCTGAGCCCGCGGCGCCGATGTGCGGCGTGGGAAGGAGAACCACGGGCGAGATTCTCGTACCCGCGCCCACCCCCGGTCGGTACGTCGTGCCTCGGACGGCGGGGCCCCCAGGGACGCTCGGTCGGGAGATCGCGACGGTCGTCGCTGGACCCTTAGGGGAGTGGACTGGTCGGGATTTGAACCCGAGGCCTCCGGTTTGCAAAACCGGCGATCTTCCGGACTGATCTACCAGCCCATCGGTGGGTCAGGTGAGCCCGTCGGTCTAATCACTTTCCCCGCGCGCGTGGCGCCCGGGGGAGCTCGAGGCGCCGCGCCCGGGAAACGCCATCTACCGCGTCCGAGTCCGCCGACCGTGCGGCTGAGCGCGTTCACGGTCGTGGACTCGGGGGATCCGGGGTCAGGGGGAGTCGCGGACCGGTACGCCGACGTGCTCTCGCTCGCGGAGGCCGCGGAGGCCGGCGGGCTCTCGGCGCTGTGGGTCGCCGAGCACCACTTCCAGCCGGGCGGGATCTGCCCGTCCCCGCCGGTCCTGCTCGCCGCGTGCGGTCAGCGGACCCGTCGGCTTCGCCTCGGAGTGCTCGTCAGCGTCCTCCCGTTCCATCGCCCGATCGAGCTCGCGGAGCAGTACGCGATGGTCGACCGCCTGACGGGGGGCCGACTGAACCTCGGGGTCGGGAGCGGCTACATCCCGCTCGAGTTCGAAGGATTCGGCGTCGACCCCGAGTCGAAGCGGGAGCGGTTCGACCGGGGCCTCGCGACCCTCCTCGCCGCGCTCGACGGAGAGGAGGTACGTTCCGAGGAGCCCCGGGCGAAGCCGGTGCGGATCAATGTCCTCCCGGTCCAGCGACCCCACCCTCCGCTCTGGATCGCGGTGCAGCGCCGAGAGGCGATCGCGTACGTCGCGCGGCGGGGGGCGTCGCTCGCGCTGGTCCCGTATGCGACGGTCGCGAGCCTCGCGGAGCTCGCGGAGGAGATCCGCGAGTTCCGCTCGCACCTACCCGAGGGCGCCCGGGCCGAGGTCGCGGTCGCCGTGCACCTCTACGCCGGCGATCGTCCCGACCGGGCGCGCGCCGCGCTCGCGCGCTACCTCGAGGCGCGGCTCGCGACGCAGAGCACGTTTTACCAGGAGAAGGTGCGCCGGGACCCGCACCACGCGACCGCCGCGTCGATCGAGTCGAGCGGGTTCGCGTTGTTCGGCGCGGCCGCCTCGGTCGCGGAGCGGTTGGGGGAGTACGCCGCGATCGGCGTCGACGAGGTCCTCGGGATCTTCGACTTCGGCGGGCTCCCGGCCTCGGACGTGAACGACTCCGTTCGCAGGCTCGGTGCGGCCCTGGGAGCGGGTCGGCCGGCGCTCACGCGCTGAGGAACGGGGGAACGGGTTCGGCTCGGGGGTCCGTTCTCGAGCTCACTGCGACGGCGCTTCGGCCGGGGGCGTCGGCAGGGGCGGCGGGTTCTCCGCGGTCGCGGGCGGCGACTCGGCCGGCGGCGAGGAGTTCTCCCTCCATTCCGTCGCGGGCGGACCCGAGGGTGCCGGCGCGGGGGGCGAGATCGTGTCGTTCGGCGGCGTGTACCGCATCGCGGGGGCCGGCGAGGCGCGCCGGCCGCGCCGGATCAGGAGCACGAGCACGAGGGCCACCACGAGGATCAGGATCAGCAGGATCAACCAGCCGACCGTGACCCCGCTGCCCGCCCCGAGCTCGTAGTTGAGCACCGACGGGTGGGCGTTCACGGTGAGCCCGGACAGCCCGAAGCAGTAGTTGCCGGTCGCGCAGTTCGGACCGTAGACTCCGTGCGCGTAGACGTAGAGCTCCACGAGGAGGCTGCCGGTCGGGATGCCCGAGGGGATCGTGATCGGCACCGTGCCGGACGAGCTGGTGCTCGACCAGCTCACGTAGATCGGCGTGTAGAGCACCTCGAGGTAGAGGCTGAACGAGGTCGGAAGCGACGCGCCCGAGTACGCGGCGAGCGACCAGGTGACCTGGATCGTCTGACCCGGCTGGTAGCTACCGTCCGAGTAGCTCGACGGGGTCGAGATACCGACCTCCACGGCGAAGCCCGTCTCGAGGTAGAGGGTCGTGGTGTTGTACGCGTAGACGCCCACCGTCGGCGACTGCGCCCACACGCTGACCTCGTAGTACGTCGCGGGGCTGGTGCTCGGCACGGAGTAGCTGACCGCCCCGTTCGTCGGGACGGTCCCGACCGCGACGACCGCGCTCGTGAGCTCCACTCCGAGCAGCGAGGAGACCCAGATGCCGGTGATGTTGTAGTAGACGGTCGTGTCGGCGAGCGGGCTCGGCAGCACCGCGACCGGCAGCGACAGCCCCTGCCCCGGGGTGTACCAGGCGTTGGAGACCCCGACGGCGAGCGACGGGGCGATCGCGTAGGCGGCCGCCGCACCGGCCACCGCGCCGGACGCGTTGGTGGCGATGATGACGACCGTGAACATCCCGGTGTAGGTCGCCGGGAGCGGGACCTCGGTCATCCCCGAGCTCGCGTGGCTCGTGATCGGCCCGGTCGCGACGAAACTGCCGCCCGTGACCAGCACCCACTGGCTCGCCGAGAGCTTGCCGACGACGCTCGCGTTGGTGCTCGTGAGCGTCCAGTTCACGAAGACCGTCTGGCCCTCGAGATAGTTCGCGGCGTTCAGCGTGACGGAGACCAGACCGGACGCGGCGCTCGGGATCACCTGGAACGAGTGGTTCTCGAAGTACGTGGGGTACGCCGTGTAGTTCGCGGCCGGGTCCGAGAGCGTGAGGTTCAGGTAGTTCCCGTACGGGTAGGCGTAGTAGGAGGAGAACGGCGGCGCGGTCGGGAGGAACGAGAACGCGAGGGGGGCGTTCGCGACCGAGGTGAGGGTCGTCGGGGGGTTGCCGCCGGGGGTCGCGTTCGCGACCCCGTCCCAGAACGACACGCCGAGCGCGAGGCCCGGGACCTCTTCGGTCGCGCGCCCGCCCTGAACGGCCTCGACCCAGACGCAGACGAACACCGGGCTTCCGCTCGCGAACGTGTCGTCGCTACCGGCGCCGTAGACGCATCCGGGGGTGGTGGTGAGCGTGGCCCGGAGGATCTCGGGAACGCCCGTGTAGTACTGGAGTACGCCGGTCTCGTTGCCGGCGATCTGGCCGGAGGAGTTCACGACCGCCCAGACCGTGAGGTCGATGACGCCGTCGGTGCTGGCGCCCGCGGGGACCACGAAGCTGAACGAGCCGGCCCCCGTCACCGGCAGCACGAGCAGGCCCGGGGAGAACAGGTTGAGCGTGTCGCCCGACTGGTTCACGTACGTGCCGGTCGCGGTGAGGGTCGTGAGCCGGTTGTAGACCGACTCGTTGCCGCTCGCGGTCGCGATCCAGGAGACCGTGACCGTCTCTCCGGGGACCGTGACGGAACCGGAGTCCGGCGAGCTCTCGAGCGCGAGGGAGTAGGTCTCGACCGTCAGGTTCGTCGCGGTGAATCCGCCGAGCGGGGCCGAGACGGTGATGTTCCAGGTGCCGCCGATCGCGAGGCTCCCGGGGAAGGTGTAGGAGAGGAAGTTGTCGGTTTGCGTCAGGTTCTCGTCGGTGGTCGAGTTGATCCCGAGCTCGGCGGAGTACACCGGGTTCGTGAGGCCGTCTCGGGTCGCGTTCTGGTCGTTGATCGTGACGTTGACCGACCGGTCGCCCGCGGTGTCGCGGACCGAGAACAGGATCGTCGCGGAGAGCGGGTCGGCGCCGCCGAGGAACGTGGCGCAGCTCCCGGTGCAGAACAGGGTGGTCGGGGTCCCGTGTCCGTTGAACGGTTCGATCTCGACCGCCGTCGCCGCCGGAGCGATCGTGCCGGCCGGGCTTGCGGCCACGGCGAGCGACGCGCCGGCCGCGGGCGCCGGCCCCGGAACCGCGGTCCCGAGTCCGACGAGGATCGAGGCGATCAGCACGACGACGAGCCCGATGGCCAAAAGCTGGCGAGACATCGTATGAGAGCGCGTGGCTCTGGTATAAGAATAAGTCGGGCCCGGCGAAGCGGTCCCCGTAGCCGCCGGGAGCCCGCGGCGAACGGAATTTATGCCGCGGAGGCTACGGTCTCCTCGCCATGGCCGAGATCCTGCCCGGAGTGCATCAAGTCGAAGGCGTCGACCCGAGCCCCGAGTTCTCGACGCACGTGTATCTGGTGAAGGACAAGGGGGCGAGCTGGACCCTGATCGACACCGGGCTCCCCGGCGCCCACGCCGCGATCGAGAAGTACCTGGCCCTCCACCGGATCGAGCCGACCGCGGTCAAGAAGATCCTGCTCACCCACCTCCACCGAGACCACGTCGGCGCGTTGAAGGCGATGGCGAACCGGACCCACGCCAAGACCTACGCCCACTGGATCGAGGCGGCCTACATCGCGTGCGACCCGCCGTACGACGGGCCCGGGACCCCGCCGGCCGAGCCGCTGCGGGTCGACGAGACGTTCAAGGACGGCGACACGATCGACGCGGCGGGGGGCCTGATCGCCTACCACACGCCCGGCCACACCCCGGGACACGTCTCCTACTACCAGCCCGAGCGCAAGCTCCTGTTCTCGGGCGACCTTTTCTTCGTCATGGGCGAGAGGGTCGTGTTGACCCCCTCGGACTACACCCTCCACCGCCCGACCGCGCTGATCTCCGCCCGCCGGATGAACCAGCTCTCGGTCGACTCGCTGCTCTCCTACCACGGGGGCCCGATCCTCCAGAACGGTGGGAAGGCGATGCGCGCCTTCGAGCAGTGAACGGCCGGTCGGCTCCTGGCCCGGCAGTGGGACTGGCCAGATTTGAACTGGCGTCTCGGAGTCCCGAACCCCGAAGGATGGACCAAGCTACCCCACAGTCCCAGCTAGCGGTCGGCGACCCCGCCCCGATATTTGAACCCGCGGGCGCGGTGGTCGACCACTGACCGTTCCGCGACCCCTCGACCGGCCTCTTCAACCCCCGGGCGCCTGGCCCCATCACGTTATGGCCGAGGCAACCGGCCTCCCGCCCCTCCCCGGGGTGACGGCCCTCCCGTCGCTCTCCTGGAGCATCCCCGGACTTCGGGAGGACCCCACGATGTGCGTTCGCTGCCGCTCCGCCCAGCTCCTGTGCGGGAAGCCGGTCTGCCCGATCCTCGTGAAGTACCACGCATTCGAGCAGACCCTGCCGATGGTCGGGGGGCACGAGCTCTCCGGAAGCTCTCCTCCCGGAGTGTTCGTCGGGCGGTACGGCTACCCGAAGGTGTCGTTCGGCCCGCTGTTGAGCCCCCGACACGGGTCGACCGAGCTCCTCGACAGTCCGGAGGACTGGGTCGGTCGCTCGGTCGCGGACGTCGTCTCCTTCCGCACGGGGCTCGTGCGCGGCACGTCGCCGATCCGCGTGACGGACGCCGAGCGACCGATCCGCCTGCTCGAGGACCTCCAACTGCTCGGCATCGCGGCCGAGTCGGCGGAGAGCGAGACCCGGTTCCGTCGACCGCCCCGGGGCCATCTCGCGCTCTCCGACTCGACCCCGCCGTTCGGCCCCTCGGCCCCGATCGAGCGGTTCCGGCTCGACGTGCGACGGGTCGACCCTCACCTCGATCGGCTCTCCTCCGACACCGCCGCGAACGCCCGGGTTGCGGTCGGGGAACTCTACACCCGGGGCGTCCGCGTGAGCCGGATCCAGCGGGCGTTCAGCGTCGGGACGCTCGGACGGAGGGGACGCAGACGCCTCGTGCCGACCCGCTGGAGCATCACCGCGGTCGACGACATGCTGTCGAAGCAGAACCTGGAGAAGGTCCGCTACCTCCCCGAGCTCTCGGAGATCCGGGTCCACCGACTGACGGCCCTCGACAACCGATGGGTGATCGTCTTCCTGCCCGGCGCGTACCGGTACGAGTCGATCGAGACCTGGTACCCGAACACCCTCTGGAACCCGAGCACGACGAACCTCGTGATCATGGGGGACCACGAGGG
>JASHPY010000130.1 GCA_030037855.1 Thermoplasmata archaeon
GTGTACACCCCCTCGTCATCCCCCTCCGGAACCAACGTGATCAGCTTGTTCAGCAGCTCGTCGTAGGTCTCTCTTGGACTCGTCTTGAGGGCCGCCAGCTTTTGCCGGGTGGATGCGGACAACTGGATTGTGGTGATCATCGGCTATGTGATGCCATATGGCGGACATATAGCTTTGGAGACTCCGGAGGAATGAGACGTGCGAATCGGGCCGGACTGCGCCGGGAGGCAGGAGGTAGCGGCTCCCCCGCTGCAAGGCCGCCGGATTCCCACCCTCCGGGGGTCCAAATCGGAAGTGTCGGAGGGGGGATTTGAACCCCCGACCCCAGGATCTCTCCCGGGACGCGGAACGCGTCCCGCTATGAGTCCCGTGCTCTACCGGGCTGAGCCACTCCGACAGGGAACGGACGCGCCGTCACGGCGTCCCTCGCGCTACGCGGCCGTCGCGTCGCCGCTGTCGGCGACCGGGACGGCCGCCTCGGGGGCGGCCGGGCTCTCGGGCAACGCGGTCGGTTCCGGGGCCGGGAGCTCGTCGGCGATCGTCCCGAGGACCTCCGAGCGCCGGATCTCGATCTTCTTCAGCGGATAGAGGGTCTTGAGGCCGTGGGCGAGCACCTTCGAGAGCTCGCCCTGCAGCATCTCGCGGACGAACTCGGGGGAGGAACGCTTCGCCGCCTCCTCGGTGAGGATCGTGACCATCTGGTGTCGGAGCTCCGCGCGCAGCCGGGTCTGCAGGCGCTGCTCCCCGACCGCCACCGGCTTCAGCACGACCCGGACGCCGTCCTTGGTCGTGACCGTGAGGGCGAGGTCGATCTTCGAGCGCTTGCGGCGCGCGAGTCGGCGGACGTAGTCGCTCGTCAGGTCGTGGCCGATGAACCGGGCCTCCGCGACCCCGTCTCCGCCCAGGCGCTCGATGCGGAAGCGGAGCTTGATGTGTGCCTTCCCGGAGTCCGCGCTGCCCGAGAGCTCGGGCAGGGTCGTCTCGAGCGTGCGACCGACCACCTGTTCCGGCTCGGTCGCGACCGTCTCGCCGAGCTCCACGTGCTGGAAAAGGCCGGGGGCGCGTACCTTGAACCAGTGCTTCGACCGCCACTTGTCCTTGACGGTGCGGGCCAGCGCCGGCTTCTTCGCCGGACTCTCCTTGTCGGCCATCGCTCGCGGGGGCGCGGAGCGAGGTGCCCTACTTAAGCGTGCGCCGGCGCGAAGTCGCGCGGCCCTCGCCCGGGGAGCGCCGTCGGTCGGCGGAGCTCCCCGCGCGCGGCAAGGTCATAACCCCAACCCAGTTGCGCGCGCCGTGGCCGCTTCGACCGCCCCCGTGGCGGGGACGCATTCGACCGCGGCCGAGTTGAAAGCGGCCCGCGTGACGGTCGCCTCCCCCGGCGAGCGGTTCCGTGCCGAGATCCTGCGCGCGCTCGATGCGTTCCGGCAGAAGGGTCTCGACCGCCCCGAAGCGGTCCGCGCGCTCTTCCCGCGCACGGTGTTGCCCGAATCGACCTACGAGGACCTGATCGCCGCGTTGGTCTCGGGCGCGCACGTCCTGTTCTTCGGTCCGTCGGGCGCGGGAAAGACGAGCCTCGCGAAGGACCTCTGGAGCCTCTTCCCGAAGGGCGTCTGGACCGTCGACGGTTGTCCGGTCCTCGACCATCCCTTGAGCATCGTCGACCCGGCGGTCGCCGCGGTGTATCCGGCCTGCCCGATCTGCGAGCGCCGGTTCGCCCCGGGCGGCGACGCGACACGGTTCGACCCCGCGACCGTCGACCCCACCCGGGTCCCCGCGAGCTACGTGCTCCTGCGCGAGGGGTACGGCTACGCGCGGCTCCAGGGGAGCTCCGAGGTCTTCCCGGACCACCTGACGGGGAACATCAACCTCCGCAAGCTCGAGGAGGTCGGCGACCCGATGAGCCCGCTCGTCTTCGAGCCAGGGAAGCTCCTCCAGGCGAACCGCGGCTTTCTCCTGGTCGACGAGATCGGCAAGCTCCCGCTCGGCACCCAGAACGTGCTGCTCCAGGCGCTCCAGGAGGGGACCGTCACGCCGTCGAAATCCCGGGAGAGCTTCCCCGGCCTCTTCGTCGCGGTCTGCACCTCGAACCTCTCCGACCTCGACAACATCAACGACCCCCTCTCCGACCGCCTGACCAGCCTGCACATCGGCTACAACGAGCGCCACGCCGACAATCGACGGATCGTCGCGCTCGGACGGAGCGACGACCCGACCGAGTACGTTCCCGAGATCCTGACCGACGCCGGCGTGCGGGTCATCGAGGCGTGGCGCCTCCGGATGAGCGAGGACAACCCCGACATCGGCGAGGTCGGCTCGAACCGGACGCTCCTCGACGTCGCGGCGCGCACGGCCGCGATCAGCGTCCTCGCGGGGCACGCAATCCCGACTAGCGCCGACCTGAAGGCCGGTCTCGTCCACGCGATGCGCGGCCGGATCCGCGCGCGCAGCGGCGACTCGTTCCGACAGAACGAGAAGCGGGTCGCCGACTTTATCGACCAGTACCTCGAACCGTCGCTCAAGCGGAGCGCGGGCGTCTACTGGTGCCGATTCTACCGGGGCCCGCTTCGCGAGAGCGCGTCGGACGCGCAGGCCATGATCGGCGAGGGTCGGCGACTCCGCGACGACGCCGAGCTCCGGGCGAAGGCGACGGGCGACGCGTCGCTCTTCCCGCAGTTCCGGTCGTTCGTGCGGTTCGTCACCGACCGCGAGAAGCCCCCGACCGCGGTCGCTCCGTTCGACGTCGGCGCGAACATCTTCCGCCTGCTCGAGGAGTACTCGCTCTTCACCTGCAAGGACGAGGACGACGACGACGCCCCCCTCTAGCGACGCGATCGAGCTGCCGGACTGCGTCGACTACCCGGACGACGTCGTCTCCGACGACCTGCTCGACGCGGTCGACCGGGACGCGCTCGTCCGCGCGCTCGCCGAGGAAGGGGTCGCGGGAGCGCGCCGGCTCGTCCGCGACGCCGCCGATCGGGACTCCGCGCTCGCCGCGCGTCTCGCCCGGCTACGGGAACGCCTTCGGCGCCAGGCGGCCCGTCGCTCGATGCGGGTCGGCGAGGAATACGACCGGCGGCAGGCCGAGCTCGACCTCATCGCCCGCCGGAGCGACGAAGAGGTCGCCCAGCGGATCGCCGAGCTCGAGCAGCGCTTACGCGCCGCCCGGTCGATCGACTGGTCCCGTCTCCCGACCGACCTCGTCGCGGACGTCGGCGCCGCCCTCCTCCTGCCGACCGCTTCCTGGAACCAGCCGCCCCCCCGACCGAGCCTCGCGGCGCGGATCCGCGCGGCGTTCGCGCGCTTCGTCGCCTGGCTGAAGCGACTGTTCGGCCGAACGTCGGCCGCGCCTCCCCCGCGCGCGGAGCGACGGGTCCCGATCGCGATCGCGAGCCCGGACGGCCGCGCGCTCGGCGCGTCGGAGCTCGGCGACGCGCTCGCGCGGCTCTCCGGCCCGGAACAGCAGGAGCTCTCGGAGTCCGTCGCGCAGTCGCTTCGGGCGAAGGAGCGCGAGATCGAGCGGGCCGCCGAGGAGAAACGCCGCGCGGCCGAGGCGCAGCGCCGCGAGCTCGAGGAGGAGCGCCGGGAGGCGGAGCGCCGCGCCGCGTCGGACACCGAGGCGCGCGTCCGTGCGGGGGAGGAGCGCCGGCTCGAGCGCGAGCTCAAGGAACGCGGGTTCGTCGCCGAGCGGGCCGGCGAGCTCGTCGTCACCTACGGGCTCGTCGAACGGTTCGCCCGGCTCCTCCTCGAGGAGGAGAGCCGGCGCCTCCCGGGGGACATCCGGCTCAGCCTGCGGGGCGGCGGCTCGACCGGGGTCTACGAGAAGGCCCGGCTTCGGCGGGCGGAGGAGGTTGCGCGCCTCGACCTCCCGAGCTCGATGCTCGCCGCCCGGCTCGCCGGCCAACGTCACATCGACGAGGAGACGAGCTACGTCTACCGGGAGGTGACGAGCGAGCGCGTCCACGTCGTCCTCGCCTTCGACCGGTCGGGGAGCATGAGCGAGGGCGGGAAGCTAGACGCCGCGAAGAAGGCCCTCCTCGCGCTCTATGTGGCGATTCGCCGCCGCTACCCGGACGCCACGATCGACGTCTTCGCCTTCGACAACGAGGTGCAGGTGCTCGACCTGGTCGAGCTCTGGGAGTGCCGCGCGGGGGCGTTCACGAACACCTCGGAAGCGCTGCGGGCGGCCCACCTCCTCCTGCGCGCCTCCCGGGCTACCCGACGCGAGCTCTACCTCATCACCGACGGGCTTCCCGAGGCGTACACCGGCGACGACGGCCGGGTGCACTCCGGCCAGCTCGACGTCGCGATGGAGCGGGCGCTCGAGCGCGGACGCGAGCTCGCGACCGTGACGGCGCTCCAGTCGACCGTGCTGCTGCTGAAGAGCGAGCATCCCGAGTACGAGGCCGCGGCGCGGTCGATCGCGCGCACGCTCGGCGGCGAGATGCTCGTCACCGACCCGGCCCACCTCGGGGTCGAGCTCCTGGTCCGCTGGGCGCACGGGACCGAGACCGAGCGACGGGTCAGCGCCGCGCCGACGCCACCGGCCCCCCCGCCCGCGGGCCCCCGGGGGGGCGGCGGTCGCCGCCGGCGGGCGGACCGCCGGATGGGCGGCTAGCGCCGTTGCGAGTGCCCGTCAACCTTTATCTCCCGACGCCCCGGTTTCCAGCGGGAGGAGAGCCGTGACCGGGAGCCGAGAAGAGGCCCAGTTCCGCCAGCACCTCGCCGAAATGCGGCGGGCCGCCGGGGGGATCGGGCGAGACTTCGCGACCGAGTTCTCCGACCTCGACCGGAAGATCGAGCGACTGGGTCACACGACCGCGAAGGAGGCGAAGTACCTCGCGCTCGACATCCAAGATGATTTCGCCGCCCTGGGGAAGGCGATGGACGAAGAGGTCCGACGCATCCCTCAGCACATCGCGAACGCCGGCGTCGCGATCGGCCAGGGCGCCTCGCGCGCCGGCGCGGCGACCCGCGACGCGTTCGTCAGCGCGGGCCACCAGGTCAAGGTCGGCACGAAGAACGCCCTCGCGAGCGCCGCGGGCGTCAAGCGCACCCCGATGCGCGAGTGGTCGGCCCCGACCACCGGCGACGACGGACCGTCGTAGCCGGCGCATCCGACGCGACCACGACCCGCGACTCCGCCCGTTCCCCGTCAACGGGCCGGAGGGCGGACCCCGTCGGGCCGGGACCCGGCGGAGCGGATCCGTTCGGCCGCGACCCGCACGTACTCCGGGTCGACGTCGAAGCCGACGAACGAGACCCGGCACCGCGCCGCGGCGACGCCCGAGGCGCCGATCCCCGTGAACGGGTCGACCGCGAGGCGCACGCGGTCGAGGCCGTGGAGGCGCAGGCACCACTCGGGGAGCTCGGGAGGGAAGGTCGCGGGGTGGGGACGGTCGCGGGCCCGCACGCGGATCGTCGAGTACGGGAGGAACCAGGTGTTCCCCCGGCACCGCGTGTCGCCCGCGGCGCGGCGCCAGCGGGCGACGTTCGACTTGTCCTGGTACGGCACCCCGATCGCGAGCCGGTCGAGGCGCACGTCGCCCCGGCGCGAGAAGTGGAACACGTACTCGTGGGCGCCGTGGAGGAACCGCTTCGAGACGAGCGGCTTGTAGTGGCCGAGCGCGACGTCGCGGGAAAGTCCCGCCCCCCGGCCGGCCGCGCCCCGGTCGATCGCGATCGACTTCACCCAGTGGATCACGTTCTGGAGCACGAACCGGCGCCCGACCTCCCGCGCGACGTCCCAGGGGAGCCACGGGTCCTTCGGGCTCCCGCCGACGTTCAAGAAGAACGAGCCGTCCCGAGCGAGAACCCCGCCCACGGCGTCCGCGGCCGCGCCGACCCACGCGAGGTACTGCTCTCGCGGCCGCGCGTCCGAGTACGAGCGGTAGGCGACGCCGCGGTTGTACGGCGGGCTCGTGACGACCACGTCGGCCCGGCGGGCGCCGAGCCGCCGGCCGAGGCCGCGGACGGCGTCCTCGCACCAGAGCTCGGCAGTGCGCCGGCCCCCGAGCGAGATGCGGGCGAACGGGCGGTCCATCGCGGGCGCGAACGAGCCGCCCCACCGAATACGGTTATCGCGCCGGCGCGGGGGCCGCGGGCGGCTTCGCCTTCGCGAGCTCGGCGCGCGCCTCGGCGAGCGCCCGGTCCGGCTCCTTGTAGTAGAACGCGACGATCTGGCCGACGTCGCGGTGCGTGAACGGCTTCAGGCGGGTCGCCTGCGCGTCGCGGTAGAGGAGGTACTCCATCATCTCGGCGCGGTTCCGCACCTCGCGCTCCATCTCCTTCATCGAGAGGTTCTTCATCATCGCGACCCGCTCGTAGACGTAGGAGTGGCCGCTGTAGAGGAACGTGTCGTCGGCCGGGTTCCAGGAGTAGACCGAGTTCGTGATCAGCTCGTTGGTCTCGGGGTCGAGGCCGACGATCTCGGTGAGCGACTGGACCCGCCGGGTCATCTTCGTCCCGACCTTCACCTGGCGCTGGAGGAGCACGAGGTTCAGCGCCGAGACGAGCGAGCGGGGGAGCGAGATCGGCGGGTTCTCCATCCGGTGGACCATCGCGCTCACGCTCTCCGCGTGGAACGTCGTGTAGCAGGTCTTCCCGGTCGCCATCGCCTGGAAGACGATGAACGCCTCGGCGCCACGCACCTCCCCGACCATCAGGTACTGGGGCCGCTGGCGGAGCGCGGCCGCGAGGAGGTCGAACATGTCGATCTCCCCCGGGGCCTTCCCGCTCGTGAGGTTCTTCGCACCGAAGCCGGCGCGCGTGAGCGACGGGACCCAGTTCTCGTGCGGGAGGTTCAGTTCGCGTGTGTCCTCGATCGAGACGATCTTCATCTGCGGGGGGATGAACAGGAGGGTCGCGTTGAGCGTGGTCGTCTTCCCGCTCGCGGTCCCGCCGCAGACCATCATCGACTGGCCGTTCTCGATGGCGATCCAGAGGTACGCCATCATCTCGGGGCTCATCGTTTTGAACTTCAGGAGGTCGACCGGCGTGAACGGGTTGTCCCGGAACCGACGGACGGTGAACGAGCTCCCGCGCTTCGTCACGTGCGTCCCGAGCGTCGCCTGGAGCCGCGAACCGTCCGGCACGGTTGCGTCCAGGATCGGGCTCGCGACCGAGATGTGCTTCCCCGAGCGCTGGGCGAGCCAGATGACGTAGTCGTCGAGCTGCTTC
The DNA here is from genome assembly GCA_030037855.1 of Thermoplasmata archaeon. Classification (GTDB taxonomy): domain Archaea; phylum Thermoplasmatota; class Thermoplasmata; order Lutacidiplasmatales; family UBA184; genus Lutacidiplasma. Next base: position 7,177 of record JASHPY010000130.1, read on the forward strand.
GAGTCGGAGAACTTCAGGTTCGAGCGGATCGAGCCGTACTTGCGGTGGTAGATGTAGAGCGGGATCCCGACCCCGTCGCACGAGATGTCCTCGACCTCGGTGTCGGTCATCGGGACGTCGACGATCCCGTAGCCGATGAAGTCCCGTTCGAGCGTGTAGAGGATCCGCCCCTTCGTGGTCGGGCCGGGCCCGAGCTCCCACTCGCGGAGCTTGTGGTCGACCATCCGGCGGAGCTCGCGTCGCTTGGTCTCGGCGTCGATCTCGGGGAGCGGCTCGAACTCGTCGATCAGGACGAGCCGCAGGCGATCCGCGAGGTCCTTCTCGATCGGGGAGAGCGGGGGCTCGATGACCTCGTAGAGGTACTCGTTCCGCGTGTTGTGGTAGGTGATCCGGACGTACGTGATCCCCGGGCGGATCGGCGCGAGGTCGAGGAGCTTCTGCGCGGGGTCGGCGAGCGGCGGGACCGGCGTGATGTCGCCCTGGCCCTGGCCCGAGACCCCGAGGCGCGCGAGCTTGACCGGGCGCGGCTCGCTCGTTCCCTTGCGCAGCGAGGCGCCGAGGCGCAGCCACGCGGACGAGG
>JASHPY010000131.1 GCA_030037855.1 Thermoplasmata archaeon
AGCCTCCTCGGCGTCGCCCGGATCATCGGATTCCGGGACGAGCAGGGACTCGTCAAGCTCCCGACGATCCCGTTCCGGCCCGGCGCCCACGTCTTCCGCGCCGAGGAGCCGCTGATCGCGAACGTCCTCGGACTGAAGCACCACGCGAACACGGGGGCGTACGTCGGCCTCCTTCGGAACCACGCGCTCCGGGTCGAACTCGACATCAACCAGCTCGTCCAGCGACACGTCAGCGTGCTCGCCAAGACCGGCGGCGGGAAGAGCTACCTGCTCGGGGTCCTGATCGAGGAGCTGCTCCGGCACCGCGTGACGTGCGTGATCATCGACCCGCACGGCGAGTACGGCTCGCTCCGGGTCCCCGCCGAGAAGAACGTTGGCCACGCGCGGTTCGGGGTCGAGTCGCAGGGGTTCGGCCGACAGATCCAGGAGTACTCGCCCGACGTCTCGTTGAACCCGGCCGCGAAGCCGCTCACGTTCTCGCTGCGGCACATCGACCCGCGGGACCTCCTCGTCTTCATGGGGCTCACGAACGTCAAGACGTTCCTCGCGCCGCTGAAGGCGATCATCGAGGCGGTCGCGGCGTCGAACCCCGACTTTTCCGTGCACGACCTCGTCCGGGCGGCGGAGAGCGGCGAAGGGGCGATCGCCGAGACTCTCCACGAGCGGCTCGAGTACGTCGAGCAGACGAAGCTCCTCGGCCCCGTCGGGACGAGCCTCAACGACCTCGTGAAGAAGGGGGACGCGACCCTGATCAACCTCCGCGGGGTCGCGCCCGACGTCCAGGAGCTCGTGGTCGCCCGGATCGCGCTCACGCTGTTCGAGAACCGGAAGAAGGACAAGATCCCCCCGTTGTTCCTCGTGATCGAGGAGGCGCACAACTTCGCACCCCAGCAGGGGAGCGCGACCTGCTCGCGGATCCTGAAGAACATCGCGAGCGAGGGCCGAAAGTTCGGCCTGGGCCTGTGCGTTGTCACGCAGCGCGCGGCCCGGATCGACAAGAGCGTCCTCTCCCAGTGCAACACCCAGCTGATCCTGCAGGTGACGAACCCGCTCGACCTGAAGGCGATCGCCCAGTCGATCGAAGGTCTCACCGCCGGGATGACCGAGATGATCCAGTCGCTCCCGGTCGGGACCGCCCTGATCACGGGCGGCGGCTACCACACCCCTCTGTTCTGCGAGGTCCGGCCGCGCGCGACGCGACACGGCGGCGAGAGCGTGCAGATCGTCGCGGCGTGATCCCGCGAGGACGCCCTCGCCGGCTCCGCTCCGCTCCCGCGTCCGGGGGTCGAGAGATCCCCGGTCGAACTTGTCGGCGTCCGGGGGCGAGCCGGGCTACGTCGGGCGAGCCGGGCTACGTCGGGCGAGCGCTGTCCAGGAGGTAGCGTGTCACGACCCGCACGCCGAAGGCGGTCGCGCCGGCGTTCATGTACGCCGGCTGGTACTTGCGGGTCAGCGGGGTCGTGTACGCGGCCCCCGCGATGTCGAGGTGCGCCCACGGGGTTTCGCCGACGAAGTTCTCCAGGAACGCCGCGGCGGTCAGGGTCCCGGCCACCGGGATCTCGGTCGAGTTCCGGACGTCGCCCACGTCGCTCTTCACGAGCTCGCGGTGAAAGTCGGTCAGCGGCATCCGCCACAGGGGCTCGCCGGTCGCCGCGGAGGCGGCGAGGAGGCCGTTCGCGAGGCGGTCGTCCGGCGCGATGAGCGCCGCCGTGTCGTCGCCGAGCGCGATGACCTGCGCTCCCGTGAGGGTCGCGAGGTCGATCATCTCGTCCGGGTGGTACTGCGCGACCGCGTAGGCGAGCGCGTCCGAGAGGACGACACGGCCCTCCGCGTCGGTGTTCAGCACTTCGATCGTCTTGCCGTTGTAGGTGCGGACGACGTCCCCGGGCCGGTAGGACGTGCCGCTCAGTACGTTCTCGGCGCACGCGAGGATCCCGATCACCCGGGGCGGCGCCTTCAGGAGGGTGCACGCGCGCAGGATGCCGAGCACCGCGACGGCGCCGGACTTGTCGAACTTCATGTTCGCCATCGAGGGCGCCGGCTTGATCGAGATCCCGCCCGAATCGAACGTGATCCCCTTCCCGACGACGGCGACCGTCTTTCCCCGGCGGGCTCCCCCGGGGTACTCGATCACGATCATCCGCGGGGGGTGGCTCGTCGAACCGCCGCCGACCGCGAGGATCCCCCCGCAGTGCATCTCCGCGAGCTTCGTCTCGTCGAAGACCGTCACCTTGAGGCCGAGCTCCTTCCCGAGCGCCTTCGCCTCCTCGGCGAGGCGCGCGGGGGAGGCGGTGTCGGCGGGAAGGTTCGCGATCTCGCGCGTCCAGACCGCCGACTCGACCAGCGTGCGCTCCTCGTCGAGCGCCTTCTGGATCGGCGTCTCCTCGTTCGCGAGCTCGCTCCCGAGCGCGATCGTGAGCTCCTCGACGCCCCCGTCGGCCGTCGACTTGTACTTCAGGAATTCGTAGCCACCGAGGAACGCGCCGTCCACGATCGCCCGGGCCGCCGCCTCGGGAGTCACCGACTCCTGGACGAACGTCGGCAGACGGAAGGCGGCCGTCCGCACCCCCTTGCCCTTGAGCGCGCGGACGACCTCGGCGGCGGCGCGACGCGCGGTGTCGGCGGTGTACCGGCTGCGCGGACCGAGGCCCACGAGGACGAGACGGCCCCGTCCGTCCGGCCGGTGGATCGACGTGACCTCCTTGCGCTTTCCCCGAATCTCGCGGCGGTCCCACGCGGCCTTGAGGAGGCCCTTCGTGAGGCCGTCCTCCTTCGCGAAGGTACGGGGAAATGCCGTCTCCTTCTCCGCCCGCTCGGGAACGGCCGAGACGATCGCGTCCGCGCCAGCGTCCGCCGCTTCGCGACGGTCCAGGAGCGCCTTCATGCGAGGCCGGAACGCCTCAGAACGACGGTCGGATCTTCTGGCGATCGATCCGGATGCCGGCGGGCGTGATCGCGAGGAGGTTCTTCGCGATCCCCGCGACGTCGCCCCCGGTGTCCTTGGCGACGTTCTTGAGGTCGATGCTCATCCGCTTGACGGCGATCTGGTCGTTCGCGATCGACGTGTAGTCGAGCAGGACGATATCCCCCTGGTAGGCGAGCTTCGAGATCTGGTGAAGGTCCTCGAAGCGGAGGATCTCCGCCATCCGGACGGTACCGTGGGCGCCCGCGAGCGACCCCGCCTCGTCCTCGAACTGCATCGAGCCGAGGTCGAGGAACGTCCCTTCTTCCAATGTGTCGGACCCGTGATGGCGCCGGAGGATACCACTCTTCGACATGCGGCGGAGACCTTCTGTCGAGGGGAAAGAGAGGGGGTCGCTTCTTAAGTCTATGGTTCCACGGCGGGTCGCGCCGCATCGCGCGCACGTACCGTGGGGTCGGTGCGGGGGAACCGGAGGCAGAGCGTCACCCGGTAGATGTCCTGGCCGTCCTTTCGTCCGAAGAGGGTCGCCGACTCCTTCACGGTCGCGCCGAACCGCTGCTTCGCGAGCTTCGCGACCGCCCGCGCGGCGAGCGTCTGGGTGAAGAAGACGTCGTACCCCTCGGGAAGCTCCTCCCGCCAGGAGATCGCGTTGCGCCAGTCCGCGCGGCACTCGCCGAGTAGCGAGGTCCAGGTGCCGTCGAGGCGCGCGTGCAGCGCGCGCGACTTCTCGTTCTCCCGTTCGAGCCCACCGCGCAGCTGGAGGACCGCCGTGTAGTACCGGCCGCTCTTCCGGCTGCAGTCGGTGCACGTCTGGTGCTCGGTCCGGACCGAGAGATGCACCTCGACCGTCCGAGGGACGCCGCGGAAGACGACGTCCGCGGTCCCGGTCAGTTCGCGGATCGTCCCGGCCGCGCTCGTCTCCTCCCATCGGACCCGCCGGACGCCGACCTCGGGGGGGACCCTGAGGAACCGTACGAGGTCCTCGGCGGTGACCAACGGGCTCTCGCCCGGCCTTTCCCACTGGGCGCCGACCTTGCGCGCCCCGCAGTGCGGGCAGATCACGACGACCGCTCGTTCGGGGACCGACAGGAGCGTCGTGCGGTCGGCCGCGCACTCGGGGCAGACGCCGTCCGTGAGTCGACGGCCGGTCGCCCCGCAGACCACGCAAAACTCTCCGTCCATCGGCGCCCTCCCGCCCTACCGCATCGAGAAGATCTCGGCGTGCGGGACGCCGCCGAGGGTCCCGGTGCCCTCGGGCCCGACGAACCCGCCCTCGCGCGCGAGACGGAGGACGCGCTCCCCGAGCAGGTTCGCGATCGTGGCGCGCTCGAGCGCCCAGAGCAGCTCCTCCTTCGAGACCGTGCGCTCCCCGTAGAACTGGGCGGAGACCTTCACCGTCCGACCTTGCGTGCCCACCGGCAGGTCCCGGCCCAGCAGCTCGGCGTCGCACGCGGCGACGACGAACTCCGCCCGGACCCGGTGCACGCGCATGACCACGCCGTCGGACTCGACCATTTCCGTCGCGGGGAAGAGCGGGGCACGAAGATAAATCGGGATGCCCCACGCCGAGACGAGTGCTAGAAGCGCACGAGCTGCATCCGGTCGGGGCGCGACTCGATGACCTCGCCCTGGTTGCGCAGGGTCTGGAGGAGCGCCTCGGCCCGGTTACGCGGGACGCCCGCCCGGTCGGCGGCCTCGAGGTACTCCTCGACCGAGAACGCTCCTTCCGGCCGGTCCTGGAGCTCGCGCATCACGCGCATCACGATATCGAGGCGCTCGCGCTGGCTGTGGCTGACGCCGGACTGCACGAGGTCGACGTCGAGCTTACCTCCCTCTGTCATCGCGACCCGCCGCAGGAAGTTCTGCATGATCTGGATGGCCCGCTGCGCGTCCTCCACCCCTACTTCGGGCGAAAGCCGAGCCTTGGCCGCCGCTTCGCTAAGGCGGACGAGAGCCTCCAGCTGGCGCGCGGTGATCGGGACAGGCGCATTCGGTTCCTCCCCCTGCGAACGGACCTTCACGTAGTAATCCGACAGCGCCGCGAGCGCCGCATCGGAGAGGACGGGACGGACGGTTCGCTTCGCGTAGGCGATGTATTTCTTGAGCACCTCCGGAGGGAAGGGCGCTTCGCTCGCGCCCGACGACTCCTTCGGAAGAGTCGCCCGGGACTCGCCCTGCCGGTGGGACGCAAGGATGCCCGCGGCGAGCCTCCGATCTCGATCCTGATTGGGCACGTCCCTGATCGAGAAGATCACATCGAAGCGCGAGAGCAGCGTGGGCGGCAGGTCGATCTGCTCCGATATCGTCCGATCGCTCGTGAACCGGCCCCACTTCGGATTCGCCGCCGCGAGCACTGGGCACCGCGCGTTGAGGGTAGCTGTAATCCCGGCCTTTGCGACACTCGTCGTTTGCTGCTCAAGCGTCTCGTGGGTCGCCGATCGGTCCTCGGGACTCATCTTGTCGAGCTCGTCGATCACGGCGAGACCGCCGTCGGCGAGCACCAGCATGCCGGCTTCCAGCACCCAGCGGCCTCCCGCGAAATCGTCCTTCACGGCCGCGGCGGTCAGCCCTGCCGCGGTCGCGCCCTTTCCACTCGTGTAGATACCGCGTGGGGCGACGTCGGCGACGTACCGCAGAAGCTGGCTCTTTGCGGTACCTGGATCGCCCACGAGCAGCACGTGAATATCTCCACGTACTCGGACTCCGTCGGGATGCTTCTTCTCGATCCCACCAAAGAGCTGGAGCGCGATCGCCTCCTTCTCTTCCTCCATACCCCGGATCGTCGGGGCCAGGGACATGACGATCTTGTCGACCACCGTCGGATCTCCGCGAAACCCGAGGAAGAGCCGCTCCTCCTCCGGAGTGATCTCGATCTCGTCATACTCCTCCTGTTTCCACTCGACGGAATTCCCGAGGATCAGGAGATCGAACGTCGTGTTACGGACGACACCTCCTCGGGAAGCGCCGGCCCGTTGGAAGCTCTTCAGGACCCCGTTGAGCACCACGCGGTTTCCCGGAAGAACCTGCCCGGTGAGGTCCTCGGTCAGCATCACCGCGAGGCCCTGCGGATGCGCACCGTGCCTCAGGGTCTCGGGGTTCTCCTGAATCTCGATCCGCTGGGCGTCGACGAAAGAGGATTTCTCAGGAAGCAATCGGAATCGCGTCCGCCCCTGCGGCTTTCCACAGCCGCCCTGCGACTCCGGGCACTCCAGCGGCTCGCGAAAGACCATCGAGGCTTCGTCTTGGGGTTCATGAAACTCGGTCCGGCACGCGACGCACTGGAAGACCGCGTCTCGAATCTGGGGGCGGACCTCCGTGACGCGTCGGACGATCCCGTCGAGCGCGACGAAGCGGTTCAGGTCGCTCTCGCGGATCTCGCGAATTGACCGGTGGGCCGTGGGGGGCAGGCCCGTGATCCGGAGCCGAAGACCATCCGAGTCAGGGCCCACCGCCGGAAGCAGCTCGCGCATCGCGCGCTGCCCCGCGTCGAGCACCTCCTCGGGGCGCTCAAGGAGGACGTCGGCCAGGGAGGTGTCGACCCGATCGAGGTCGGCGAACGAAACCGTCAGGGACCGTTCTTCCGGAAATCGGTCGGTCAACGCGAGGACTTCGGGCCGGCGCTCGGTCTCCTCAAGGACCGACGCCCAGCGGCTCTGCAACTCGGGAGGAGCGGGCAGGACCCTCTTCGCGGCAGCCATGAAAACTCTCCCCTTACGGCTCGAGGCGGTAGCGGTCGCGGGGGAACAGGCGAGCCTCCCGTATATTGGAGAGCCCTGCGAGCGACCAGACAAAGCGGTCGATGCCGAACCCCCATCCGCCGTGGGGCGGCATCCCGTAACGGAACGCCTCAAGGTACGCCCCGAAGTTCTCGGCGTCGAAGCCGGCGGACGCGAGGTTCTCCCGGAGCTTCGCCTCGCGATGCTCTCGGGGCCCACCGCTCGCCATCTCGACCCCCTGGTAATCTAGGTCGAAGTAGCCGGTCCGCGTCGGGTCGTCGTCCCGCCGCCACGCGTAGAACGTCTGCGCCTTGACCGCGGTCGGGAAGTCGGTGATGTAGTAGAACGGGGCGTCGAGCTCCTTCGCGACGCGGGTGCCGAGGATCTTCTCGTCCTCGGTCCCGAGGTCCTGCTCGGCCCCGGGGCGTCCGAGCCACTCCTCGCACTGCGTGAAGGGGATCCGGGGAAACGGGACCTTCGCGACCGGGAGCCCGTCCGCGAGTGGGTTCCCCCGAGTGCCGAGCCGTTCCCGCGCGTACCGCAGGGTCTCCGCGACGACGTTCTCGAGCGTCGTCCGGAGTTCCTCGGGCCCGTCGATGTACGCCATCTCCGCGTCGAGGCTCGTGAACTCGGTCAGGTGCCGGATCGTGTCCGACGGCTCGGCGCGGAACGCGGGCGCGATCTCGAACACCCGCTCGAAGCCGGCCCCGATCAACATCTGCTTGTAGAGCTGCGGGCTCTGCGCGAGGTAGGCCGGCCGGTCGAAGTAATCGACGCGAAACAGCGTCGCGCCTCCCTCGGCGCC
>JASHPY010000132.1 GCA_030037855.1 Thermoplasmata archaeon
TGCCTAAGATACGAGTGCGCGCGACGCGACTCATCTTAGCTCAGCTAGGATGAATACCAGTCGAACTCGCTTAACGTTGCCGAGTCGACGTTTACGTACTGTTGCATGACGCCACACGAGAGGTCAATCTCGGCTTGTGTTTCGAGGATCACTAGGGCAATCGTGCTGTACTCATCGTTCGAGCTGAGCCCACTGGCGGCCGACCAACTAATGTTGTGCCACTGGGAGTAAGAGGTAGGACTGAACGGAGACCCTGCTTCTATCTGTTGAGTGAGCACCACGGTCCAGGGCGAACCCAGCACATATGCGCTCGTCGTGTCGTCGAAAACGGCAGCCGACAGGGCGATCTCGGCCCCGGCCGCTGTTGAACCGCCGCAGTCACCCGGGTCCGTATCGTCCGAGTTTACGGCGGCCCAATTGATACTCCAGTAGAACACAAAGGTCACGGGGTCGCCCGACTCGAAGCCGGTGGCCCACTTGTTAGATTCCCATCCGAGCGCAGTCACCATCTCGTAGTTGGCGCTACCGATGAACCCGCTGCCTGAATCCGCTAGCGAATACTGGTCTGCACCTACCTCCCCCGTAGAACTCTGGTCGTACGGGGAAGTCTGATACGTATTGCTTCCGACTCCGGAAGACTCGGGATAGGTGACCGAGTCTTTGTAGGCAGCGTACGGAGGGATGGAGTCGAAGCAGTAACAGTTCCCCGGACTTCGGGCGGATGCCACTCCCGACGCCGCCGACACCGCGAACACGATGACCGCGACCAGCGACACCACGACCCTGGCGTTTCCTCGTCTGTCCCGTTTTGGCCTCATTCGACCACCCTCGCGCCCCAAACAAACTTTGGCGACGTGGCGTTCCTCAGACGCACGCTCTCCGATGTCAGTATCGCGGGAGGGCTAGACGTTTCTTCCGCTCACAATGCGTTGAACGCGTAGCGCGCCAATCGCGCGAGGCTTGTATTGCTCTGCGCTCAGGAGACCCGTCGACACGACGGCGGAGCGGCCCACTCGTGTCTCCGCACGACCGCAAACGCGCGGAAGGCTGCGGCACCGTTCAGTGGTGCGCGGCTCTCACAAAGAGGTTCCAACTCTCGAGGAGTTTGGCACCCAGGGTCCCGCCACTCTGGGACAGACGGTACGTTGTCGTACGCAGGTAGGGGAATGGCCTCGCGCGTCGAGCCTCTATCAACTGAGCACTGTCCAGTGCCCCTATTGCACCGCTCAGCGCTCTTTGACCGATCGGGAAAGACTTGCGAAGTTGATATGCCGTGAGTTCGTCGTGAATCGTCAACAGGTAGAGTACCCGGAGGGTCCCATGGTGACGCTCAAGCTTGCTCAGGAGCGTCAGGACGTCACGCGCCGGGGAGTCATCGACGTCTGAGCGATCAACATCGAAGTGCGCCCCGATCGAGAGTGTGGTCGACTTGTAGGAAGTGACCGGAAACGACGAGGCTGGGATTGTTGAGTTGTCCATCTTGCTCGCGGCTCGGCGAGCGGCCGTAACCGACCTGCGTGGGGGGGCAGCCCGCGCTGCGGCTCCGAGCGGGTCGACCCGTCGACCTGGGTCATTAGGTGGCTCGATTCTACCCAGCGATCTACGCAAAACTCGCCGGTCCGCAGCTGCGCCCGGGACAACGGAACGAACGACGCGCTCGACGCGCGCAGTCATTGACGAATCGCACCAACACTGATGTATAGAAAAGGTCTAGGAGACGATCCAGATCATCGAGTATTGCGACGCGAGAGGCCAATCTGCCGACGGCCCATCTCCGCACATTCTGAGTCACGCCCGACATTTCCGCACACTTCGGCCGGCCGTAGAAGGAGGTCGCGACTGCAAACTCACACACTTAGTCCGGGGACTGCGTCGAAGCCGAACTCAGGAGCGCGAACCAGTCTTCGGCCAGCACCGGTGCTACGCGCGGCTCAGTCAGTGTCGGCGCCCGGCAGTCTCGCCCGCGGATGCCGTACGTAGGTCTATCCACTCGACTTCCCGCTCCAGCTTCACGAGGAGGCAGGTAGGACACGTCGCGTCCTCCCGGACCCTCGCGCTCGGGGACTCTTAGCGGCGTGACTCGGACAGTCGCGTCTGTCGTGGAGGCTGTTGGTCGACTTCGCTCCACCCCCCCGCGCCGAAGGACTTCAGCACCACATCCCTCGCGAGAGGTATAGGGGGTGGCGGTGAGTCGGACACGCGATTGGCGTGGCGAAGAGTGGAGGGATGCGGTCTCGGTCGAGTCGGTCGCACACCCGCCAAGAGCGGAGTTCGACGGCCCCGGCGCGGGTGAGGAACCGTCGAGATTACGAGCCGCGGCCGACGGACCGCCCTCGACCGTCGGGTGTGGCATCCCGACGGGGCGCTCTGACGACGAACGCCTCCCTCTGCTCGAACACGGCTCGTACGTCGTCGAGCGCGCGGTGGTGGCTGACCTTGAGCTAGAAATTGGACCTAGCATCGGAGCTCCGTTTTCGTCCGTGGCCTCCCGCCCCGAGCGTTTTGCAGTAGTTCCCGCCCGGGGACTGTCCCCCAGCTTGTCTACCGATGTTCACACACTGCTCGTGGCTCGCGACGAGCCGCCGAGGCGGCGTCCCCCTGGGGTCACCCGCTTGTTACCGTTGTGAGGGGGCCCGCGTTGTGTCGATGATTGCTATCGGTTCTGTCGCGGGAGGTTTCGGGGGAGACGGCGGTCCACCGAAACCGACCTCGTCGATGTGCTTCCAGCGGTAGATCGCGAGGGAGACTACCCAGCTGCCGACGAAGAGGGCGGTGACTACGACCCCGTACTAACCCAGAACTCGATGCCGAAGGGGCGGATCGAGTTGTTCAGCGAGTCCATCGTGATCCGGAAGCCGAGCGGCCCGCCCGAGAGGTGGACCTCCGCGGCGAGCACGCCCAGCAGCTCGATCGTGTCCATGGCGGCAGCGTCGGGGACCGAGATGGCGGTCATCGTGAGGGTGGGGTGGACCTTGCGGACTCGTCGCAGGAACGCCGGCCGCACGCGAATCGCATGCCGAATTCATCGGTGGTGTCGGTCAGGACGATCCTGCAGGTGAACATGAACGGCAGCACTTTCACCATCAAGAGCGGGAAATCCACGGCGTTGGTCGCGGTCGCGACCGTGATCGCGTTCAGCGCGAACTCGGACGCGGTGTCGGACCCGAGGCCGAAGCGGGCGCCGATGAGTTAGATTTGCCGCGGCCCGCCAACCAGCCGCCACGGCACGCAATTCATCGGCCCCGTGGGCCGGCGAGCGGAGGTCGTCAGCACCGCCGAGGACCTCCCGGGGGTGACTGACGTCGCCTTCGGCCGGTACGCGCTCGAGACCCCGACGGTCGCCGGAGTAACGACCGGCGACCGTCGCCCCTATCGGGATGCGTAGTCGACGCCCGGCCCGGGCGCGCGCGGGCGCCGGGTCCCGGCGGCGATCGGGCGCTACGAGACGCTCACGCTGACCACGTCGGTGTGGCGGAGGAGGATCGCCCGCGCGACCTTGAGGTTCTTCCCCGCCTTTCCGATCGCGCGCGCCTTCCAGGCCGGGTCGACCGTGACGGTCGCGTGCCGCCCCTTCCCTTTCGGCTGGAAGTCGACGCGCTTCGGGGAGTACCAGTAGAAGATGTTCTTCACGAGCGACTCGGGGTCGTCCGCGTACTCGACGACCTGGATCTCCTTCTTCAACATCCCCTTTAGGCGGTCGACGAGCACGCCGCCGGGCCCCACCGCCTTGTGGACCTCGCCGGGGTAGACCAGGAAGACGAGCTTCTCCTCGGCCGAGAGGCAGTCCTTGACCCGCGCGCCCGTCCGCTCCTCGAACAATTGGATGTAACCGAGCGTCTCGGTATCGAGGGTGATCTCGGCCATCGCGGCGGCGCCGGTCCCTCCGCCCTACGTCTCGAGGGTCAGGATCGCGCTCGCGCCCGGGTCGACGATCGCCATCGCGCTGATCGGGAACGGTCGGCCGCACGCCTGGCCCAGGTCGACCGCGGTGCCGTCGTAGTGGTAGACCGGGATCTTCCCGATCGCCCGCTCCTTCGAAAGCTTCGGGTCCGGGCAGGTGCGCGCGACGATCAACAGGCGCGCCTTCTTCGACGCCGCGGCGTCGAGCGTCTCGGTGAGGCCGATCCGCACCTTCCCCGTCTCGAGCGCGACCTTCAGCGCGTGCGCGAGGTCCATCTCAGGCCTCTCCCGCCGCGCCCTCCTCGGGCTTCGGCGCCGCCGCTCCGGGGCCGAGCGGCTTGTAGACGAGGTTGACCGCACCGGTGCCGAGCGTGATCGGCTGGCCGACGATGATGTTCTCGGCGACGCCCTTCAACTCGTCGACCTCGCCGGTGATCGCGGCGCGCAGGAGGTGGGCGGCGGTGATCTCGAACGCGGCGCGCGCGAGCACGCTCGTCTTCTTCCCCGAGATCCCGTGGCGGCCGATCGCGCGGATGTCGCCCTCGTTCGTCATCACGTCCGCGACCAGCATGAGATGACGGATGTCGACCCCGAGACCCTGCTCGGCGAGCGTCCGGTTCGCCTCGTGGATCAGCGCGGCGCGCGCGGCCTCGACCCCGTAGACGCGGTAGATCTCGAAGACGGAGTTCGTGGTCGTCCGGACCGGGTCGACGCCGACGATCTCGAGGACGCCGTCCAGGTTCGAGCCCTCGGTGTAGACGACGTACTCGTCCTTCTCCTTGCGGATGAGCGCGCGCCGGATCCCGGTGACGCCCTTGATCCGGATCCCCTTCGCCTCCTCGCTCGCGATCAGGAGCTTCTTGAACGGCATCTCCTCGACGAGCTCCTCCTTCTTCGACTTCGTCGCGCCCGGGGCCGACTCCTTGAGATGGATCTCGATCGGTCGGGTCTCGCCGCTCCCCGATCCGGGCTTCAGCTCGAAGAGACGACCGTCGAGGTTCTCGACGAGCGCGGCCTCGAGGTCGGCGCGCTTCACGCCGCGCTCCTCGAGGCGCGCCGCGATCGGCGAGACGACGACCTTGAGATCCTCGATCACGGTCCCGATCGCCGCGACGTCGGGCACGGTCGTGACCTCGATCTGGAGCGCGATGTCGTGGACCGCGGCCCGGTCGGCACGGAACTTCTTCTCGACGTGCACGGTCATCATCGGCGTCGAGGGGACGCGCCGCGCGTCGACGAGCTCGATCAGTCGCGGGAGGCCGAGCGTGACGTTCATCTCGGCGACGCCCGCGTAGTGGAACGTACGGAGCGTCATCTGCGTCCCGGGTTCGCCGATCGACTGCGCGGCGATGATCCCGACCGACTCGTGCGCGTCGACCTCGGCCTTGCGGAACCGCCGGACGACCTCGCGGACGACCCGCGTCGCGTCGCCGGGCGGGAGCCGCAGGTGCTGGAGCTTCGCTTTGAGCTCCTCGGCGACCAGCGGCGGCAGCTCGACCCCGTCCTTCCGGGCGATCTCGTGGATCCGGAGCAGCGCGTCGCGCGGCGCCGG
>JASHPY010000025.1 GCA_030037855.1 Thermoplasmata archaeon
CCCGGCCTTCTCCTCGGGCGCGAGTGTTCGAGCACGGGAGATCGACGCGGAGCCCGACTACCTCGTGTACGCGGATCTGACCCGAATCGTCTTTGGAGGCCCGGCGCCGTCCTACAAGGTCCGTAGCGAGTTTCTGGAGGCGTTCCGCCAGAGACTGCGTGAGTCCGGTGACTCCGACCGATACCTTGCCTGGGAAGGGGACCTACCGATCGGCGTCGCAGGGATGGAGGTGAACGGGCCCGTGGCCCGACTTTGGGGAAGCGGCGTCCTCGCGGAGCGGCGTGGGCGGGGTGCCTACGGGGCGCTGGTCCGCGCGCGGCTCGAGTCCGCGGCGCGACGAGGCGCCGAGATCGCGCTCGTGAACGCTCGGGTGGGTACTTCGGGGCCGATCCTCAAGCGGCATGGCTTCGAATCGGTGGGCCGACTGTGCGTCTACGAGACCGAGTGGTGATCGCGGCCCGACGGTGACGCCGCGCATTCCCAGCCGCGCAGAGACTCCGGACAGGCTCAAGACTCTGGGGAGGTGGCGCGTGGCTCCGCGACGCCGACCACCATTTAAGTACGTCCCGGCACCCACGATAATCGACGGGGCGGACGATCGTGACCGCGCGAACATCCGGGTCCGCTCTGCTGTTCGGCTCGTACGACATTCGAGGCCGGTTTCCGGAGGATTTTTCCCCCGCGACGTGCCGACGTCTCGCCCATGCGATCGACGAGTCGACCTCGGGACCGCTCGTCGTGGGGCGGGACGTGCGACAGGCGTCGGAGCGGTTGGAACGCTCGGTCGCGGGGCGACTCGAGCGACGTCATCGTGTCGTAGTCCGACTGGGAGTGCAGCCGACCCCTGTTATTGGATTCGCGAGCGCGCACCTCTCGGCCGTAGGGCTAGCGTTCACTCCGTCGCACAACGCGCTCGGGTACGCCGGGATCAAGGGGTTCACGCCGAACGGACGGGCGTTCGGAAGCGAGTGGGGTCGGGTCCGGAACGTATTCGACCGCGCGCGGGTCGGGGAAGGCGAACGCCGACCAAGTATCGGCACGCGTTCGCGACGCGCACGGCCCCCTGCCTCGAGGACCGCGATAGTACGGGCGTATCTCGCTCACGTCACTCGTGGGATGCGGACCGAGCGCGGGATAGTGGTGGACGGACGCGGGGGTCCGACGACCCACCTCGCGCCGACGGCGCTCGCTCGGATGGGGGGTCACGTCACGCAGTTGCACTCGCAGATGTCCTCCGTTTTCCACGGGCTATCGCCCGAACCCAAGCGCGAGAACGTCCGCGAGCTCGGTCGCAGAGTCCGGTCCGTGGGCGGGGACCTCGGCGTCGCGTTCGACGGAGACGGGGATCGCGTCGTCTTCGTGGACGAGCGGGGCCGATGGGTCGAGCCCGAAGTGATCGCTGCCCTCCTCCACCACGGTCTCTCCCCTCCGAGTCGACCGTTGGTGGCCTCCGTCGACGCGTCCCAGCGGTGCGAGTCGCGCGTCCCCACCGTTCGCTCGCGGGTCGGTAGCCGCTACGTTTCCGCGACGATGCGGCGTTACAAGGCGGTCGTCGGATTCGAGGCTTCGTCGCACTTCTACCTGCATCGATGGGGTCCGAACTCGGACGGGATACTCACCGCCTGCGTCGTCTCCCATCTCCTCGACCAGGCGAAAACGTCGTTGGGTCAGCTGAGCCGCGCGTTCGGCCCGATCGTTCGGGACAGCGAGTTGATCGAGTTCTCGAGCCGGGCGGAGGCCGACCGCCACTTCCGCTGGCTCCTGACCGGTCTCGATCCCGTGCCCGAACGCGGGATGGACGGGGCGATTTACCACCTTCCCGAAGGCTCGGTCCTCCTCCGTCGTTCAAACACCCAGGCAGCAATTCGCGTCACCCTCGAATCGAAGTCGGGGCGTCGCTTGGCGAGGCTTCGGCGGAGCTGGAGGCGCGCGTCGGGATCCGTGCGAGGGCCCGCGTCGTAAGGGAAGCCCGTCCGCGATCGCTCCGACGGTCACGTGGTCCGGGCGCGAAGGAAGCCACCGTCTCCGACGCGGGCGGTACCGCGTCCGCTCGATTTGGGTCTCCGTCCTTCACCACCACGGGTCTTCCTAATTTGGAGGGAGGCGATAGAGGCGGTAAACATACAGATAAGAGGGGGAGAAGAGTCGAGCGCCCGAGGGCCCTTGGCAACTCGCGGTGCCCCGGTATCCGACCTACCGGTGATCTTCGATCCGGGCGCGCTGTCCGTCACGACCGCGGTCACAATTCTCTTCGTCGTAGCGGCCCAGCTCTCGGTGTCCTGGGCCCTGCTTCCGCTCGGGATTTTCGTCCTGTTCGCCGCGCCGGGATACGCGGTCACCGCGCTGCTCCTCGGCCGACGACCGCTCCCGTCGGTGGCCGTAAACATCGCACTGATCGTCGGTCTGAGCGTACTGGTGAACGTGCTACTGGGGACCGCCCTCTACGCGTTCGCGATCACTCCGGTCGTGCCGTTGATCGGCCTCGCGGACGCGATCATCTGCACCGCGGGGACGTTCGTACAGTTCGGTCGGTCCCGTGCGGCCCGTCGCGCTCCGCGGCCGAGCTTCCTCCGCTCGCTGTTCGCTCTCCCCCGTTTCACCCCGGGGCAGCGCGTCGCGGCGTACGCGCTCTTCGCCGGGATCCTCGTCGTGTTCGGGGCGATCGGTTACCTCTCTACGATTGTCCCGAACCCCGGGCCGGATCTCTCGCTGACGGCGGTCGGGCCGGACGGAACCTCGGCGACGCTCCCCACCGGTGGTGTCGTGAACGCGACCCTGACCGTGCTCGTCATCGTCCAGAACAACGAGAGCGCGCAGACCCTCGTGCTCACGCTCAATTCGACGCTCGTCGGAACGAACTCCACGAGCTTCTCGTCGATTCCGTGGACGATGCCGCTCCTTCTCGGACCCAACGTAACGACGTCCGACACGATCAATCTCACGCGCGGGGCGTCCGAGTCCGTTCAGATCCAGTTCCAGTTCGACACGGGTGGGGACTACGCGGTCGGCCTTGCGTTGACACCGCCCGAGTCGCACGTTGCGCTCCGGACACTGTTCCTGGGGATCGATATCACGTGAGGGTGGACGGTGGGGTCCCGTCGACCTAGCGGCGGGCGAGGCGGGGTCTCGCTTCCGGCCTCTGGGTCGCGCGCAGAAGTTAAGGGAAGTCGCCCGACTGCGGCCGCCACGCCGAGGTGGCAGAACGGCAATGCGGCGGGCCGCAAGCCCGCTTCGTGGAGGTTCAATTCCTTCCCTCGGCTCTCCCGCCCGCTGACCCGAACTCGCGATGGCCAGGTCTCCTCGAACGTAGAGAAGGCGAGATTTTTCTATCGGCCGGCGGAACGGTCGAGTCGAGTCGTCGCTCCCGCGTGAGCCGGGCCGGGGACTTTATACTCCGGGCGTCGCCTCGCGACGGCACTGAGCGAGGGGGCTATCGGAAGTGTCGACCATTCTTATCTCGGGCGCGGGCGGGTTCATCGGAAGCCACCTGACGGACGCACTTCTCGACCGCGGGGACAAGGTCCTCGCCCTCGATCTTAGCCGGAAGATTCCGCCGAACCTGAGGGATGCGGGCCGGCGAGCCGGCTTTCAGTACCGATTTTGTGATGTGAAGAGTCAGGCCTCGGTGCGCCGTGCGTTCGCGACCCGCCCCGACGCGGTGATTCATGCCGCGGCCAGCGTCGGCGTGGAGAGCTATCTGAAAACCCCGATGAGTACGATCGAGTCGAGCGTGATCGGCACTCGCACGATCCTGCGGGCGGCGATGAAGACGAACACTCGGCTAGTCTATCTTAGCTCGAGTGAGGTCTTTGGGCGGAATCCCGACGTCCCATGGTCGGAAACTTCCGACCTGGTGCTCGGGAACCCTGCGGTGACGCGCTGGAGCTACAGCGCGAGCAAGGGGGTCTGTGAGCACCTGATCAACGCGGCCCGCGTCCAGTACGGGTTGCCGACGGCGATCGTTCGCCCGTTCAACATCTACGGCCCGCGACAGCGACCCGCGTTCATCATCCCGATCACCGTGCACCGACTCCTCAACGGGTTGCCGCCCCTGATCTACGGCGACGGGAACCAGACCCGATGCTTCACCCACGTCCACGACCTCATCGAGGGCATCCTCCGCTGTCTGGACCGGGACGCCGCGACCGGAGAGACGTTCAATCTGGGAAATCCCCGAGAATGGTCGATCCGAGACGCCGTACGACTCGTCAGCGAGGCGGTCGGATCTTCCCTCGAGCCGATCTACGAGGATCCCCGGACGACGTTCGGGCCCGGGTTTGAGGAGATCCAGCGACGTTCGTTGGACCCGAGCAAAGCGATTCGCCTTCTCGAGTGGCAGCCGAGGATCGGCTTGTCCGCCGGCATCGAAGACATGCTCCGCTGGGCCCGCGCGCATCCGGAGTGGCTGCGCGGATCGGGCGGAATCGACAGCGCGCTGAGGGCGATTTAGGACGCGGTCGTTCCGGCGCGCGTCAGCGACTCGGTGAGCTGGTGGTCCCGCCCGGCTCAGACTGTCGAGTCGGGACGGATCTCGCGCCGACCTGTAGGTCGGCCGGGGGCGCGGAGGCAAGGGACCCCGTTCGCGCATCGACGCACGTCGGCGAGCAAACGAGACGACGGCCGTTCTCTTCTTGCGTCGGGTGTCGCTTCAGCGTACGGGGCCGAACGAGACTCCCTCGATCTCGGGCTCTGGCCTTCGCGTGAAGTCGTTACAGGGACCGTCGGTGGGGGAACGGTCGGGTCCCTCGCGCTTACGCTGCCGACGTGGCCAGCCGAAAGGTCTGGGCGAGCTTCCTCCACGCCGCGCGAAAGATCGGCGTGGCTCCTCGGGACCCGAACCGGAGCTCCAGCACGACGGCGTAGCTCAGCCACTTGGGGGTTTTCGCCAGCTCGGCCACAGCGAGGCGCCGCGTCGCTTCGAGCTGGGCGGGCTTCGATCGGATCAGCGAGACGGCGGCCGCCTTCGCGCTCGGCGAGCAGTCGAGCCCGAGGAAGCCGACCAGCCGATCTACGACGTCCTCCGGTGAGCGGGCGACCTCGTCGAACGAGAGTTCGAGTCTCGGGACCTCGCGGAACCGGTCGAGGTCAGCGTCCAGCTCGTCGGTCACGATGCGAACGAGTCGCTTCGCCTCCTCCGCGGACGCCCAGTCCTGTCGATGGATCGACTCCGCCACGTCGGCCGCCTTCCGACGGACCACCACGAGCCGGGGATTTCGTACGTGCGGGAGATAGAGGGGTAGGGTGAGAACGGTGTAGGGGTCCTTCCATCCCCACGCGCCCCCCTGAGTCGAGCGGACTAGCGCAGAGACCTCGCTCGACGGGACTCGAGTCATCCGCTCGCGCCAGTCGTCCGGGAGGCTACGCTGGGGAGTCCGTGCGTCGACACCGAGCGCCGCCCAGTCGAACCAGCGGAATTCCTCGTTCTCGTACGTCCCCGTAGGGCTCCACGGGCTGACTTCCATCCAGTTCCGCTTCGGCTGGTGGGGACCCATGCGGACGCCGAGGCGGTCGAGCATTCCGGCGACCACCGACGTACCCGACCGGAACACGCCGAGTACGATCACGCAAAGCTCCCGTTCCTCCGGGAAGTCCGGCGACGCGCGCCCCGCGGAGACGCCATCACTCGGCATCGTCACCTCCGGCTGGGCACCGACGCGGTCGTTCCAGTCCAGCGCGGGAACTCGCGTACGACGATCGAACGGCTTCCCCGACGGGGGTGCGATAGCCCCGGCCCAGAGAGATACGCCCGCACTCCCCTACGGGGTGCTTCGCCCGCGAATTCGACTCGAGCGCACTCATTCGACGCCGATTCCACTCGGGGCCGGTATAAAGCCCTGTGCGCGCGAGCGTCCGCCGGATTAGACGGCGCGCGCCGCGACCGGGGCCCTTGGACCGGTGCCGAGGTCGGGCACAGCGGGCCGCGACGTGGGTGGCGGTGGTCGGCGAGCCCTCCCGGTTCCGGGAAGTTGCGTCGGCCCGATCTCAGCCACGTCGGGCGACGAGCTCGCCCGGTGCGACGAAGACCTCTTCGTTGAAGCGCGTCATGAACAGTCGGTCCTGAGCCTCCAGTTGCTCGGGAGCGACCGCTCTGCCCAAGGCGAGTTGGATCGCCAAGTGCGGTAGGTCGACTCCCGACGCCACCACCAGGGACACGGTACCGGCAAATCTCGGGTTCACTTCGATCAGCGTCGTCCGCGACCGCGACTTCATGACCTGGACGTTCCACGGGCCGACTAGGCGAAGGCGCGACGCGACATCTCCAGCGACTTGCTCGACCCTCGCGTCGCGTACCACCTGCGCCTTCTTCGACTCGCTGACGGCTTGGATACGGTGGATGGGGACGACGACGAGGGGCCGCCCGTCCGGACCGGAGAGCCCGTAGACGGAGTACTCCGTTCCGGGGAGGTGCTCCATGATGACCGAGCGCCCGAACTGGCGGCGGTTCTGCGCGAGAGCCACCCGCAGTTCGGCCCGGTCGCGACAAACGTGGAAGCCCCGGCCTCCCCGGGATCGGGTCGGCTTCACGACGACCGGGAACGCGGCGTCGGAACGGCGGAAGACCCTCGGGCAGTACGGTCGACCCGCGAAGAAGCGGTACGTCCTTGCCTTGTCCGAAGCGATCGCGATCGACTCGGTTCCCGAAACGATTGGGATCGTACCGGCGCGGACGAAACGGTCCCGATGGCGAGAGAGCGCACCGAGTTCCTCCTGGACGGTTGGCACCAGCACCTTAACCCGCTCCCGGCGGCACAGGCGGAGCAGCTCCGAAACATACCGGGCGTCGTCGGCACGCCGGCTAAGGTAGCCCTTGTGCGCAAGGTAGAGCCCCGCCGCGAGTGGGTCCACGTCGGTGGCGACGACCCGGTAGCGAGCTCGAAGACTCTTGATCACGCAGACGCCCGCCGGCCCGCCGGCCCCGGTGACGAGGACATTCAACATCGCGCCTCGGATCCGCGAGAGAACGTTGGGACTGGGACAGCGTCCGCGATCGATAGACGTAGGCGGTCCGCCTCCTGGAGGGCCGCCGCGCCGCTCGCGGTCCCTGCGCGCCGGGGTTCGATCCGCCCTCGGACCACCCCGCCGGTCTCGCGATCAGCGGTCGCCCCCGTGACTGCGGCCACGCAAGACCTCGGACGGACACCGGGCGAGAGGGAGATAGGGCTTGCGACGGCGCCCGGGACCGTCCTTCCCGGCGACCCGCGCCGGCAACCGCGGCTGCGGCGCCACTCTCGCCACAGTCTCGGGCAGGTCTCGGCCCCCATCTTGCCGCGCCCGTCGCGGGTGCCCTCGTTATTTACGCGCGTCCCCCATGTGGGCACGACCGACCCCGTGAGACGTCCGCTCGAACCTCGGCGGAGCCGGGGAGTCCGTATCTGGCGCCCTCGATGAAGATCCTCTTCGTCTGCAAGAGCAACGCGGCCCGGAGCCAGATGGCGGAAGCGTTCCTAGCGCATTACTCTCGCAAGCATCGGGGGACGAGCGCCGGTATTCGCACCGCCCGTCGCGGAAAGGAGGGATACCCCGTGCCATGGCAGGTCGCTGAAAAGATGGAGAAGGTCGGAATCCCCATGGACCGCTATCAACGCAAGCAACTGCGGTCGGCGATGGTGCGGTCCGCCGACCGAGTGATCGTTATTCTGACCCCGGGCCAGATCCGTGCGTTGGTGCCGAAGTATTTGCGCCGCTCCTCGAAAGTCACCTACTGGAACGACATCAAAGACCCCCAGAACGACCGGGATCGCATACTCGCCCGGAATCAATTGCGGCGGCGCGTCCGCGCTCTCGTTCGCGAGCTCGGGTGAGTGCGAGGCGCCGCGGGCGCGAGCCGCGAGAGCCTCAGGAGACGGGCGTCGTCCGGATCCACTGGGCGAGCGACACCTGCGGAGCGTACCCGATGCCGCGTGCGTTCGAGATATCGGCGATGCCGTGTCGAATGTCGCCGGCCCGCGCGGGACCGTGAGTCAACGCCACTTGGGGGCCGAAGCGACCCCGCACCAGCTCGGCCAGGCCGAGGATCGTCGTGACGGTTCCGGTCCCGCAGTTAAACGCCTCACCGACTCCCTTGCGTTGCGACAGGAGGTCGAGGAACCGGATAACGTCCGATACATGCACGAAGTCCCGTGTCTGACCCCCGTCACCGTGGATCTCGAGCGGACGGCCGAGGTGGGCGTTGCGCAGGAAGATCGCGATCACCCCAGCATACGGATTGTCCGGTTTCAGGTCCTCCGAGTAGATGTTGAACGGCCGCACGATCGAGACATCCAATCCGTAGAGTCGGTGGAACAGACGAGCGAAGTCCTCTCCCGTGGCCTTCGACTGACCGTACGGACTCGTCGGATTCCGAGGGTGCGTCTCGGGGATCGGGGAGGTCTGGGGTTCTCCGTAGACAGCGGCGGTCGAGATGAAGATGCAGCGCGCGTCGCCCCGTCGAGCCGCCTCGAGCACGTTGACCGTGCCGAGAACGTTCGACCGGGCGTAGAGCGACGGATTCTCCACACTTTCGGGAACGGAGATCGCCGCCGCGAGGTGGAAGATCACGTCGAACTCTCGGAGGACCGAGGTAGTCTCGGGCGTTGCCACGTCGAGCACGCTCGTCCCCGGCGAGCGTCGAATGTCGAAGCCCCGGACCTCGTGAGCCGGCGCGAGGTAGGCAAGGAGTCGCGAACCCACCTGCCCGGAAGAACCGGTCACTGCGACTCGCATGATCGCGGACGGGAGCGGCGTCCGCGGTTAAAGGCACCGAACGTAGTACGGCTACGGCTCGACTCGGCAGACTCCGGCCAGCGCTGCGCGCGAACCTTGCGGGACCTCTGTCGCCCCGGGCTCGTTAGGACCGCTTCACCATCTCCCGGTAGAGCTCGAGGTGTCGGCGGCTCACCCGGTCGAAGGTGAACTCTGAGCGAGCGAATCCCTGCGCGCGTCGCGCGAGCTCGGTGCGCAGCGACCCGTCCGAGAGCAATCGGGCGATTCGATCGGCGAACTCGCTCGGGGAGCGAGCCAGGTAGCCCGTCTCGCCATCCCGAACGAGCGCCCGGTGGGCCGGAATGTCCGACGCGACGACCGGCAGCCCCGCAGCCATCGCCTCCATGACCGCGTTGGGCATTCCCTCGTAGCGCGACGGGAAGCCGAAGACGTCGGCCGCCGCAAGGTAGGTGCCGATTCGGGCGTAGGGGACCTCACCGGTGAACGTTGACCGCGCGACGACGTCGGAGTACTGCGACCGGAGCTGCCGGAGGTATCGATCCCCGAAATGCTCCTCGTCATACCCCCCCACCGCGACGAGCCGGAGGTCCGTGATGCTCCGCAGCGACTCGAACAACCAATCCACTCGCTTCGAGTATACGACCTTCCCAATCCAGAGGAGAAGGCGTTCTTCGATCGGGATCCCGAGCGCCGCCCGAGCCTCCGCGCGGGTGGGTAGGCTCTCGAACCGGCGAAAGTCGAGCCCGTTCGGAATGAAGACGGGCTGGAATCGGTGGAACTCCGCGGCCAGCGTGGGCGAGTTCACGACGAGTCGGGTATCCTCCATGAGAATCTCGAGGCCGAGCCGAGCCGCGACCTGGGCGCCGCGATTGTATCGCCATCCGATCTCCGTCACCGGATTCGTGCCGTAGAGTACGGTCCGGGGGTACGCAGCGGCCGAGTACGCTGCCGGAAGCGCGTAGTAAACGTCGAAGAGCTGCAGCACATCCCAGTCCCCTCGGCGATCCCGAATCGCCGACCGGAGGTCGATCACGCCGCCCGGCATTCGCAGTTTCCCCACGACCCGGACCCCCTCTTCCTGGAGCAGCTCGACGTGCGGTCCCCCGGCCCGGAGAACGAGGTACTCCCCTTCCACCGACTTCCGAAGCTCTCGGAAGAGCTGCAACGTCTGCAACGCCTGGCCCCCGCCCTTGTCCAGGTGCGCACCGACGAAGAGAACTCTCACGGCGACTCGAGAGCGTCCTAGGACCCGGCTCGGATAGCGTACACGTCAAACGTACGGCTTTGGCCGATCGTGATTCGCTCGCCCGAACCGAGCCGCCGAAGCGATACGCCCGGCGCGGGGGCGCGTCGTCGCTCAGTTCCCCGGGGCCGAACGATAGGCTTGGCTTCGATAGATCTCGGCGAGTCGGAAGTACGCCCGCTGCGCGGCCGGCCGGGAGATCCGCGACATCACGTACAGCGGAATCAGATACGCGGGCCCGGGATCTCGTTGATGGATGCCCTCGGATAGGAACCGGAGAACGTCCCGGGCGCGGGGACTCCAGTCGGGCGGGTCAACGAACAAGCTGCGGTGGAAGCGAAGGTACGCTAGCCCCTCTTCCAGCAACTCGGCGAGCGGCGTGCCGACGGCGTGACTCAACACCATTTCGAGGACCGCGATATTGACGGTGTCGAAGTCGACTATCCGGGGTACCGACTCGTCCGTGTAGTGAAGGATGTTCGACCAGCTATCGTGGTAACGATAGTACGTGAGTTGGACCGGATCCGCGAGAATCGCGCACCCTGACGCGAGGGCACAGTCGAGCAGCATGGCGTCGGAGAGCTCCGCCTCGCGCCGCTCGAACGACTCGAGAAACGGAGGCAACCAGTCTCGTCGCACGCTGACCGAACTCGAGTTGAACCCGATTTTCAGCGCGTTCGAGGGCAGAGCCCGGAATCGGACGTCCCCCGCCGGGATGTAGACTCGCTGAGTGAGTCGAGGAAACGGACTGCGCTCGAGCCGTTTCTCCGCGTCGTCCATCACGAAAAAGTCGTGGTGGAAATATCCCAGTGAGGGGTCCTCGGAGAACACGCGATCGACCGTCGCGAGCTTGTCGGGAGCGTACCGGTCGTCATCGTCCAAGAAGGCGAGGATCTCGCCCCGCGCTTCCGCGAGGACCGTTCGCATCGTCCTCGGACGCGACTCGGGGGGCGAGTCGAGGATGCGAACTCCCTGGCGCTCCAGATAAGCATCGATCTCGGGGTCTTGGAAGTTCTTGAAGACGAGGATCTCGTACCGGTCCCGGGGCAGCGTTTGGTTGACCGCCGAGGCGATACCTCCCATGACGTACCTCTTGCGATCGTGGGCGAGCATGATCACGCTGATTCGGGGCGCCCCGGTCATCGGCAGTACTCAGCCGACCCGACCCCTGCGAAATGGATAACGGCAGGCCAGGCCCCGGATGCCTCGTCGTCGAATCGCATCGGGGCGACGGACGGGGGAGTCTCGACCGACCCGGTGGGATCCGGAACGGCCACTCGAGCCGCGGTCTTCGGAACTCTTTTACCCTCGCCTCGGTCCTCCAGCCGAGACGCCTTGATTCGCGGTACTGACGTGGCCCCCGTCAACTCTCAGCGGTTCTGACTCGATCGGCGAGGCTCCGCACACGCGCGTGCTGAAGGAGGGTAGGCAGCCGTGAGCACCGGGTCGGTCGGACCCGCGGGCAACAACGGCGACCGCGCCGCCCCCGAGGGGGAGTCGATCGAGGTGCCCCGCGGCGCGGTCTCCTGGCTGTACGCGGGCACGGTGGCGGCCACGCTCGCCGGGTCGCTCTTCTATCTCTACCTCGCGCGGGTAGCGTCGCTGGACGAACTCGGCGCCGCGGTCGTGCTCCTCTCCTTCGCGATGATCCTCAGCACTTCGGCTACGCTCGGCCTCGGGCGGGGCTTCACTCACTTCTTGTCGTATCACCGAGCCCGCGGGGAAGCGAGTTCATCCGGTAAGCTGCTCCGACTGTCCTTCGTCGCCACCGCCGTGCTGGCTCTGGCAGCGGTTGGAGTGACCGTACCGATCTCGGGGTGGCTCAGCGTGGAGCTCTTCCACTCGTCCGCGTACAGTTCCTCCGTCGCACTCCTCGCGCCGTTGGCGGGACTCGTCACCGCGTCGACGATCCTCTCCGGTGTGCTCCTCGGCTTTCAACGGTACGTGGGCTACTCTGTCGTGTCCATCCTCGGAAACACCGCGATGTACGCGGTTCCGATCGTCCTGTTCAGCTTGTGGCGGAGCGTCCCCGCGATCGTGGTGGGCTGGATCGTGGGGGCGGTCGTATGGGTCGCCGCGCTGATCATCGCGATCAGTCGAATCCCGTCGGACGCACGGCCGTCGGCCCCGTCCGCGCTGGCCCACGACACGTCGCCCCGGATCCTCCTCGCCTACTCCCTGCCCGTCCTTGCGTCGCTGCTCATCACCACCAGCACGTACTACATTGACCGTCTGATCCTGGCCTCGATTGCGAACCTGTCGACGGTCGGCGTGTACAACTACGCCATCCTCTTTGCCACCGCCGCGCTGTTCGTCGTCACGCCTTTCGCCTCAATCCTCACGCCCCGAATTTCGGCGTTGTTCGGCCGGGGCGATTGGACCAGTATTCGAGCCGTCGTCCGGAACTCGAGCACGCTTGTCGTGCTTGCCTTCGTCCCCCTCGCGCTCGGCACGGCCGCGCTCGCGCCGTTCCTCCTCCGTTACATTGTCGGACCCGGGTTCGTCGCGGCGTCTCTTCCGATGGCGGCGCTCCTCGTCATCGGCGCCGTGTTCATTCCACTGAACACCCTGGTCCCGCTCGCAACCGGGATCCGACGCCCGTCCGTACTGATGGTCTCCTCGGCCAGCGCCCTGGTCGCGAACGCCGCCCTCTCCGTTCTCCTCGTGCCACGCATCGGCATGCTCGGCGCCGCTCTCGGGAACTCGTCGATGTTCTGGGCACCGTTTCTGGTACTCCAGTACTACCTGCGCGGGACCGGCGTAGTCGAGTACGATCGTCGGGCGATAGCCGCGATTTGGGCAGCCTCCTCGGCAATGGCCCTCACGATCTGGGCCCCGCTGCTCGTCCTCGGCTATGCCCCGGTTTACGTGGGATTGTTCGTCGCGTTGGGACTGGGAGTATTCCTCGGATCGATGCGGCTGCTGCGGGCGCTGCCCGCGGAGGCAACCGACGAACTGATTCGCCACCTCCCTCGGTGGGCGTCCCCCGTCCGTCCCCTGATTTGCTGGGCTGCCGCGTGTCGAGGGTGCCGTCATGGCGCGACGCCGGCGCCACGGTGAAGGGAACCAGGTCGGAGTCACGGGCCCACCGGGAACGAGAGTGGCCCGCGGGGCCTGGACCAGCCACGATCGCTAACGGAAACCCCGGCGGAACGGTCCCCGCTGCATGAGGATCGGCTGGAAGAGCGCGGGTCGACGTCGGATGAAGTTCGTGGCGAAACGGAACAGCACGCCTTCGAGGTATTCTTCCTGGGTCGTCGCGACGCCCCCCCACTTCAGTTTGAAACGACGGAGGCCCTCGAGACCACTCCCGGCGGGAGGCAGCCCCAGAAAGTCGAGCGAGGTGGCGCCGCGGCCCTGGCAGAATCGAAACGCCTCCCAGTCGAGAAGGCTCGTCAACTGGACCCGTTGAAACTCGGGGTCGCTCGCGACGATCCACAGCTCGGCGCGCCGGTTGGCGAGCAGAATCACGGCGACGCCCGCCGGGCCGGCTTTCGACTCGCATACGAGGACGTGGGCCCGACCGGCCGGGTGAAAGACTCGATAGGTCCCGAGAAGTCGGGAGCGAGACGGCGGCGCGAAGTCACGGAACCGGCCGAACCGCTCGACCAAGGGGCAGATCCCCTCTAGCTCGGCCTCATCGTGCACTTCGCGCACGGACAGGCCGTGCTCCTTGGCCTTTCGGACGCCCTGCCGAACCGAGTGGTCGACGGCCCGCCAGAGCTGCTCCTCGGTGCGGGAAAGATCGACGATCACCGTCTCCAGCGGGGTCGCGGACCGGTGGAGACCGAAGTCGTCCAGGTGCCACGGGTAACCCGGAGCCAGGTGTAGTAGACCGCTATCGACCACGAGCACGAGGTCCTCGAGCGCCTTCGCGAGGGCGCCCCGCACGTCGTTCTCAAAGCCGGGCAACAACGCCGGCCCGCCGGCCATCTCGATGTGTCGGGCCGGCAGTCGCCGCTCGATGGTGACCCGAGCTCCGCCCACCAATCGTCCCTCGGGCGTTCGGACCGTGAGGAATCGGGACTCGACTCCCTCCGGAGCGTCGATGCGCGCGAAGTCGTAACGTTGGAACAGCCCCGGGGGAATTGGCGCGGAGTCCAGCAGGCTCTCCCACTCGTCTCGGTCCACCTGCTCCGGGCGGCAGGAGCTTGTTCGAAGGTCGCTCGTCAAATGCAGGTGGCCCGGGGTGGAGCCTCCGGCGGCTCCTAGCCCACCGGGGTATTAAGTCGCTCGAAAGCCGGGCCGGCGAGCCAACTCAGGTCGGCCCAGCCGTCCGTTCATCGGACCGACCGGAAGAGCCCGAACGCCTCGAACGCCCCTCCGACGCGATGCAATCGGAGGGCGAAGTACCGGGCCTGAGCCTCGACCAGCGCCGGGTCCAGGTACGGGCGGGATTGCTGCGACCGAAAGCACGCGAGCGCGGCTAGCTTGGCCGGAAGCGTCGACGAGATGTCGTAGAACACGCGAGGACGAAAACCGTACGTTGAAGGGGTCTCGTAGAGCAGGATCTCCTCGACGTGCGCCGCGGACGCGACGACGATCCCGTGCGCGGCGGCGTGGTCCTGATGGCTGTCCGAAGGGTAGGGGCAGAAAACCGTGGTCGCTCCGGTTCGCTGAATCAGCGCTCGGACCTTGCCGACGGTCTCCGCGTTCTGCGTCAGGCTTCCGTCCGGAAATCGAAGGAACTCGATGGTGGCGCCGATGCTCTTCGCGCTCTCGCGAGCCTCTCGTTCGCGCTCGTCGGGCTTTGCGGCCACCTCCCCCGAGGTCATCACGACGATAACGACCGGCTCCTGGGTGGCCCGGCGTGCGAGAGTACCGAAACATCCGATTTCGACGTCGTCGGGATGCGGACCCACGGCGAGAACGACCATGGCGCTACCTTCGACCGTGGGTGCGCGCGCCCGGGAACGTCGATACGCGGTTCACTTCGCGGACCCTGGCCGCTCACCGGGCGACCCGTTATCAATACTCGCACCCGCGCCGACCCGACCGGATGGCTCTCCGTACGCACCGCCTCGGGTCGAGGCTCGGGACCGATGGAACTGCGCGGCCGGGAGTCTCACTTCCGCCCGAAGGGTGGGAGTCGGTCGGTCCGCGACCAGACTTTAATAACGGTAGGCGTGGTTCCGACGCTGTCCGGGTCGGCTTCGGGGAGGGAGTCGAGTAGATGTGCGGTATCGCCGGTTACGTCGGTTCGCGCGACGCCGCCCCCCTCATCGTCGATTGCCTCAAGCGGCTCGAGTACCGCGGCTACGATTCGTGCGGTATAGCGGTCGTTGATTCCCACGGCATGTTCGTCCGGAAGTCCGTCGGTTCGCTCGACGCCTTCCGTGAGGCGATCGAGGCGGCGTCTCCCGCCGGGTCCGTGGGCATCGGTCACACTCGGTGGGCGACGCACGGAAAGGTCGACCAGCGCAACGCGCACCCGCATCTTTCCTGCGACGGCTCGATCGCGATCGTCCACAACGGGGTGATCAACAACGCGGACCGCTTGCGAGTCCAACTGACGCGGGAGGGTCACACGTTCGCCTCGGACACCGACTCCGAGGTGATCGCCCACCTCCTCGAGCAGGGCGTGAAGGACGGCGCGTCGTTCGAGCGCGCGTTCCTCGCGTTGCCCGAACAGCTGCTGGGGACGTACGCGGTCCTCGCGATGAGTCGCGACTCGGAGGTCGTTCTCGCGATGCGGAAGGGCTCCCCGTTGGTGGTCGGCATCGGGGACGGAGAGTACTTCCCCGCCTCGGACATCCCGAGCTTCCTTCCGAACACTTCGCGGGTAGTGTACCTCGGAGAGAACGAGGGTTTCGTCCTGAGCCGGAACGGAATGGAACGGCTCGACCTCGAGGGCGATCGCGTCGTTCACCGGGCTGACCTCCCCGCGAGCCAGTTCGTGAACCTCTCTCCGGAGAGCATCTCCAAGGGCGGGTTCGAGCATTTCATGATCAAGGAGATCCTCGATCAGGCCTCGGGGCTCGAGCGGCTCATTCAAGGAGCTCCCGACCTCATCGGCGACGTCGTCCCGGTCCTCCGCGACGCGCGCGACATCATCTTCGTGGGCGCCGGGACGAGCTACCACGCGTGCCTGTTCGGGGAGTACCTGTTCGCCTCGGTCGTGCGCCGTCATGTCGACGCGATCGTCTCGAGCGACTTCGAGCACCACGCCGAGCTGCTCGACTCCCATTCGGTCGTGGTCGCCCTGTCGCAGTCGGGCGAGACGCTCGACACGCTGGAAGCAGTCCGCATGGCCCAGGACCGCGGCGCCCGGACGATCGCGGTCACCAACGGGGAGCTTTCCTCGATGGCGCGACTCGCCCAGCATGTCATTCCGCTGTTCGCGGGCCCGGAGCTCGCAGTGGCCGCCACTAAGTCGTACACGGCCCAGCTCGCGATCCTCGCACTGTTCGGCGAGGGCCTCGCGAATCAGCGGCCCTCCGCCGTCGGGCGGCCGCTCTGGCAGGCCCACGATGCACTGTTCAATCTCACGTCCGAGGCCGCCCGACACCACACGCGGGAGGTAGCCCGCGAGCTGCTCGGCGCGCCCGCCGTTTTCCTGACGGGCCGCGGCCGCCACTACGTCACGGCGCTCGAGGCCGCGCTCAAGCTGAAGGAGGTAGCGGGCCTCCGGGCCGAAGCGTTGCACGGCGGCGAGATGAAGCACGGGACGCTCGCCCTCATCGAGGACGGGACCCCTGCGATCCACTTTTTCGACGAGCAGGAGTCCCCGCGGACCGAAGTCGCAGCGTCGGAGCTCAAATCGCGCGGGGCCCGAATCATCTCGGTCGGGCCGCGGCCCCTCGCCAGCTCCGACCAGCACATCCGGGTGGACGACGCCGGGATCGCAACCCCGATCGTCCAGGTGATTCCGATGCAGATCCTTGCGTACGAGCTTGCCAAGCTGAAGTCTATGGACCCCGACCGACCGCGGAACCTCGCGAAGTCGGTCACGGTCCCATGAACCGATCGACCCCGAGGACGTCCCGGGCAGCGGCCGCCGGCGGTCGGGCAGTGGGGGCGGTCGTGCGTCCGGCCGCGGAGGGCGATCTCGATGGGATCGCCGCGGTCGGGAGCGAGTCGTTCTCGGGACTGAGCCCGGTGTCGGAGGCGCGTCGCTGGGTCGGCGCTTGCTGGCGAGCTTCCCCTCGCATGCAGTACTGGGTCGCCGTTTCGAAGGGGGTGGTCGTGGGCTACATTCTCTGGCTCGAAAAGGGCGGCTTCCGAAAGGAGGCGGTGTTCGAGCTCGAGCAAGTGGCGGTGCGAGCGGGCCAACGGGGCCACGGTGTCGGAGAGGCCCTGATCCGGAGTTCACTCGACGACATCCGCACCTACCTCCGGTCCCGGGGCGCCCGCCTGAAGCTCGTCGAGGTGACAACCGGAAGTGAGCAGGGAGCGTTGGGGTTCTACGCCCGGGTGCTGGGCACGGAGCAGGTCGCGTGCATCCCCGACCTGTTCCGGGGCGACGAATTCGTCCTGATCGCACGCGAACCGCCGTCCGCCCCGCCACGATGACCGGGCCGCATACCGGCCGAATCCGAGCCGGAGGTCGAGCGCCCCCGGAGGTCGGCGTACTCCTCTGCGCTGGAGTCGGCCAGCGTCTCCGCCCGTTGACGGATACGCTCCCGAAGGCGCTGGTCCCCGTCGCGGGCCGTCCGCTCCTCGATCACCACCTCGAAGCCTGGCGCGCGGCCGGAGTCCGCCGTGCCGTGCTCGTCGTCGGCTACCGCGAGGGCCAAGTGCGACGGCACGTGCGAGAGCGAGGCGACTTCGGGCTGGAGGTCGAGTACGTGACTCAAACCGAGCGGCGTGGGAGCGGACATGCGTTGTTGATGAGCGAGGACCGGATCGGGTCCCCCGCGTTCCTCGTCGGTTACTGCGACGTCTTCTTCGGTCGGAACCCTTCGGTCTGGTCGGCCCTGCTCGCCGACTCGAGACCGAAGATCGTAGGGGCGACCGTGTCGGATGCCGCCCGGTACGGCCGGTTGATCACGAGCGGGGAGCCGTCGGCCCTGCGTCTGGTCGAGATTCACGAGAAGGACGGAGTTCACTCCGAAGGCCTGGTGAACGCCGGGGCCTACTTACTTCCTCGACGGGTCGTGGAGCTCTTGCATGCCGTGCCGCCATCCCCGAGAGGGGAGATCGAGTTGACGGACGGTGTGACGGCGTTCGTCGCCGAGGGAGGCTCGGTGGACGTGGTCGGGGCTTCCGCCTGGGTCGACGTCGGGACCCCCGAACACTTGGCGATCGCTGACCAGATCGGCCGCTCGGCCGTCGATTCGTCTCCGGTATAGGGCCCCGCGCCGCCGACGCGGGTTCGTTGCCGGCCGAAGGGAAGGGAGAGCGGACGCCGGGACGTGGGGGGTGCGAGAGCGACCCATCGCCGGCGGCCGGGCAGCGACCGACGTCTTCGCACTATCTCGCCGGACGTTTCGCTCCGGAACGCGCCCGAGCCGAGTCGGACGGGCCCGTCGTCGAGCGGGGTTGCTCGTCGGTCAGTCCTTCCAAGACCGGGCGCAGTTTTGCCCGGCACGCGGGGTCGCGCCACGCGAACTCGAGGTTCGTCTTGAGCCAGAGGAACCGGTCGCCGATGTCGTATCGGATTCCGTTGAATCGGGTTGCGTACACTGCGGTCGTCTCGGCCATTCGCTGGAGGGCGTCGGTGATCTGGAGTTCGTGATGCGCATCGACGTGCGTCGCGTCGAGCGCGTCGTAGATCTCGGGAGTAAGGACGTACGCCCCCGTGATGCCGAGTCGGCTCGGAGTTTGCGAGGGGAGCGGCTTCTCGAGGAGGCGTCGGCAACGAACCTCGCCGGGCGCAATCTCCTCGCCCTCGACGATCCCGTAGTCCCGAACCTTGTCCTCTGCGACTTCCTCCACCGCGATCCACGGCGCGTTCCGCGCCTCGTACCGTTGCCAAAGCTGCCGGAGGAGCGGCGGGTCGCAGACGTTGATGGTATCCCCGAGGAGGACGCCGAACGCCTCCCGTCCGGTGTGGCTGCGCGCCAACCGGATCGCGTCGCCCAGCCCGAGCGGCTCGCGTTGACGTACGTAGTGAATGCGCGTCCTCCGGACGAGTTCGTCCAGCCGCTGCACTTCCGGGAACTTGCCCGGTTCATCGAAGTCGGGGCTCAGGTCGAAGTGGTCCTCGAGCGCCCGCTTTCCCCGACCGGTCACGATCAGGATGTCGTCCGCGCCGGACGCCACGGCTTCCTCGATCACGTACTGGATGACCGGTCGGTCCCACACCGGCAGCATCTCCTTCGGCTGGCTCTTGGTCGCGGGCAGGAAGCGAGTGCCGAGCCCGGCCGCGGGGATTACGACCTTCACGAGCGCCTCCGCGACCGCTTCCCTGAACGCGCGGCCGGAGTCGCTGAGGCGACGGGCCCGACGCCGAGGCCCACGACCGTGAGCCCGGCCGGGGCCGCTGCCGTGAGCGCGCGGCGGAGGTCGACGAGGAGCGGTCGACGCATGGTTCGGGTCCAGCGCGCGTTCCACCGAACGTACTCGGGCCAATCCGCCTGGAGCACCGCGGTGTCAGCCGCACGAAGGGCCGCGGGCACCGACGAGCAGGACGACGGCGGGGGAAGCGACTCACCGAACCGCTGCCGCCACTCGCGCTCGAAGTTCCCCTGGGCGACCGGATCGTGTACCCGCACCGAAGCGCCCGCGCGGAGCAGGGATTCGACGATCGGGAACGCGCGAGACTCGCGAACGTCGTCCGTCCCCGGCTTGAACGCGAGGCCAAGGACCGCCACCGTCGAACCAGCGAGGTCCCCCGCGGTGGCACGGATCAGATCGACGACGTGGTCCGCCTGCTCCCGATTGATCGCCAGCGCGGCTTCGGCGGCCCGTGCGGCGAGTCCGAGCTCCCCCGCGCGATGCGCGAAGGCGCGGAGGTCCTTCTCAAAGCAGCTTCCTCCGAAGCCGGGGCCCGCGCGCAGGAAGCTCGGCCCGATGCGGGGGTCGGCGCCGACGGCCGTCGCGACCGCGTCGACATTTCCTCCCAGTCGTTCCGTCCAGCGAGAAAGCTCGTTCGCGAACGAGACCTTGAGCGCGAGGAATGCGTTCGAGGAGTACTTCACCAATTCCGCCTCCGGACGTGAAAGCGTTAGGATCGGCGCCCCGAACCCAGCGTAGACCTGTCGCAGCCACCGTTCGGACCGCCGGTCGCACACCCCGAACACGACCCGGGCGGGGGCGAGCGCGTCCGCGACCATTCGTCCCTCGGCGAGGAACTCCGGGTTTGAGGCGACCCCGAGGGAGTCCGGGCCCCGGGCGCTCGCCTGGCGGAGAAGCGGTTCGACCACGGAGTCGGCGGTACCGGGGACCACGGTGCTCTTCAGGACGACGAGCCGGAAGTCGCGGCGTCCACGCAGAGTCGCGCCGAGTTCCTTCACCGCCCCGCGAAGGGGGGCGAGATTGATACGACCCGACGCGGACGCCGGCGTCGGAACACAAAGGAAGAGGACCTGCGCTTCCCGCGAGAGCTCGGCAAGGTCGTCCACCACCACGAACCGCCCGGCCCGGATTTCTGTCCGGAGCAGCGGTTCGAGACCGAGTTCGCGATAGGGGCTCCGGCTCGCGCGGAGGGTCGCCCGTACTTGCGGGTTCACGTCATACGCGAAGACCTTTCGACCGTGATGCGCAAATGCGAGGCCGGTTGCGATTCCCATGTACCCCACACCCACGATTCCCACGGTGGGAGCGGTTCGGGGCGCTCGGGTCACGATGGGTGGCTCCGGGTGGTCTCGCACCGAGGGGGCCCGAACCGGAAGGACTGAGCCGACATCAGCGCTAGACGCGTAGCGGACCGAGAGTATACTTAGCTTGCCCGACCGTCCCCGAGCGTCCGGTCCTCGGCGGAGGGGTGGTGTCGCCGTCGACCGGTCCGGCAGGACCGCTGCCTCCGTCCTGGGTCGAGATCGACCGGTCGGGTTCGCAACGTTCATAACTCGCCGATACTGAAGACCGGCGTGACGTCCCGGACCCCAGGACCTGCGTTCTGCCTCTGGCTGACCGGGCTGCCCTGCGCGGGAAAGACGACCCTCGCCCGGGAGGTTTCCGTACTCCTCCGGGATCGGGGATTCGACACCGAGCTGCTGGACGGCGACGAGGTCCGACACGGGCTGAGCGCGGACCTCGGCTACGACCGAGCGTCGCGCGAGGCCCACGCGGCGCGCGTGATGTTCGTGTCGAAGCTCCTCGTCCGTCATGGCGTGATCCCGATCGTTGCGCTGATCTCCCCCTACCGACGCTCGCGCGAGCGCGCCCGCTCCGAGATCGGCCGTTTCGTGGAGGTCTACCTCAGTACGCCGCTTTCGGTGTGCGAGTCACGCGATGTGAAGGGGCTCTATCGTCGGGCGCGCGCCGGCGAAGTCAGGGGGATGACCGGGGTCGACGACCCGTACGAGGTGCCGGAGTCGGCGGAGGTCGTCCTCGACACTTCGATTCGCACGCCTGCCGCGTCCGCTACCGAACTTCTCCGCGAGCTCATCCGACAGGGATGGCTCCCGGGCGCCGGGCAGGAGCCCGGACGGCCCCCCGCTCCGGCCGCGGGCCTTGGAGTGGCGTCCGCGCCGGCGCGACCGGCCTGACCCGCCATCGCCGGGGAGACGGCCAACGTGCACGACCTCTCGCGGGGGAGAAGCCCGAGAGGGGAACCCCCGGTCGTCGGTCTGCGAGTGTTCCTCGACTTCGACGGCACGCTGGTTGGGCCGAATACGGCGATCGAGCTCGTCAGCCGCTTCGCTCCCAACGGGGCGCG
The DNA here is from genome assembly GCA_030037855.1 of Thermoplasmata archaeon. Lineage (GTDB taxonomy): Archaea > Thermoplasmatota > Thermoplasmata > Lutacidiplasmatales > UBA184 > Lutacidiplasma. Next base: position 21,711 of record JASHPY010000025.1, read on the forward strand.
GTTGGCTCGCGACATCGATGCCGCGCTGCACGCGCGACGGATCACCCTGCGCGAGGCGTGGGCCATCGAGGTGCGATCGCTCCCCCTCCAGCGCCTGGACGAGATGCGCGCGTTCCTCCACGACTCGATCGACCTCCGCACGGGGGCTCGCGAGCTCCTCGACCTTCTGGCCGACTACGACGTCCCGACCGCCATCCTCTCCGGTGGACTCGACGCGTTCATCCGGCCGATCCTCGACCGCGAGCGTATCGTCCTGCCGATCATCTCCGACTCGCTCCGGCTCGAGCGTGGACGGGCCCCGCGGGTCGACTCTCCGTTCGAGCATCCGACGTGTCGACTGTGCGGCGTCTGCAAGGCCGGGGCGATCCAGCGGGACCTGGCTCCGTCCCGAACGGTGTTCGTCGGGGACGGGAGCACTGATCGGTTCGCCGCAGAGATGGCGGACCTCGTCTTCGCCCGCCACCGGCTTCGAGAGTACTGCCGGCAGCACCAGATCCGTTGCTACCCGTTCGAGGACCTTGTCCCCGTAGCGAGGCAGCTGCGCGCGTGGCTGGAGGGAGTGGAGCCGCTGCCGCCGCCTCGACCATTGGGACGGCGGGAGAGCGCCTGCCCGATCTCGCGAGAGGCCGCGCTCGGGCTGCGGGAACGTCTGGCCGCGGCGTGACGGACTCCGCCGCTCGGGCGAGAAGGATTCCCCGGCTCGGCGAGCGGATCAGACTTCGTTCGCCAAGGGGGGGGCCGTCGCCGGCTCGATGTGCGGCACCTTCGACTCCCGAACGGGCGGACCGGAACGGACCCCGAGGTTGCCGGCGGTCGCGTAGAGGAGTGCCTTCGACCGAGCCTGGGCGGACCCGTGAACGGCCGCCGCGAGGTTCGTGACGAAGGACGTCGGCGAGTCCCGGGACCGCCGGAACCGGTAGCCGCCCGAGCGATTCGCGATCGCGTCCTCCTCGGACGGGTCGGCGCCCGGCGGAACGTAGAGCAGCTGGTGGCTCTGCGGGACCCGGACGATCGCGACCGCCGGACGGGACGGAAGGTCACCGAGCGCGGGGAGCCGAATCATCGGAGTCGAGTCCGGGACCCCTCCCGCCGGAACCGCCGAACTCGCGGGGACCGCGGGGGAGACGGTAAGGTCCACTCGGATGTTGCCGGCCCACAACCGGTTCGCGAGCTCGCGGGCTTCGGCCTCCCGTTCGAGGTCCGCGACGATCGAGAGCCGGGGCGGATCGACCGAGAAGCAAAGCGCCTGGACCCGACGGATCCAGTCCTGCGACGGCTTGAGGCCGGGGTGCGAGTCCTCGTCGGGCAGGAACCGCAAGTTGACGGAGGTGCGACCGAGGATCGGAACGCGGCTGTACCGTAGGATCGTGAGGAAGATGCGCGAACCATCGCGGAGTGCCCGCAGCTTGGCCATCCCGATTCGCGGACGGTAGGTAACGGGCACCTGCGAGACGCGGAACCCCTTCCGGGCCATCTTCAGGAACAGCTCGGCCTCGATTTCGAACCCGTCGGACTCGAGCTGAATCTGACGGACCGCATCGGACCGCACACCCCAAAGCCCGCTGCAGATGTCGAGGAACGGCATGTGACTGAGTCGAGCCGCGGTGAGGCTCAGGAGCGCATCTCCCACCCGGTGCACGATCGCGCGCGCGGTCTCGGCGGGGTCGTAGAGCGGCCGGCGCACCCCGATCACGAGGTCGGTCCCGGCCGACAGGAGCGAGAAGGCCGGTAGCAGGGTCTCCGCCACGTAGCTGTAGTCCGCGTCGATGACCGTTACGAAGTCGGCTCCTTGTTCGAGCGCGACGGTCAGGCCCTGGCGCACGGCGTCGCCCTTTCCGCGACCGGTCTGCCGAAGTACCGTGGCTCGATGCTCCCGCGCGACGTCGACGGTGCCATCGGTCGAGCCGCCGTCGACCACGAGCACCCGGGTCAGAAAACCCGCCAGAAGAAGGTCGCCGAGCGGCAACTCGTCCAGCGTGCGCGCGAGACCGACCCTCTCGTTCAGCGTCGGGAGGATGATGGTCGCCTGATATGGCTGTCCGCTACCTCGGCCCGCAGTTACCATCCCGGTGGCGAACCGCGCTCCCCACGCGCAGGTCCGTTGGGCGTGGCACGGTGGCTGGGTTCATTAACTTCACCTTCCAAGTCCCACTCGCGGCGAGGGAGCGAGACGGCTCGCCGACCGTCGATTGCACCCCTCCCGGAGCGGTCGCTCCCATTCTTGCGCCGACGGGGCGCTCCCTACCCCCTCGAAACCCCACGACGGCGCCCTCTATCCCATCCCGTTCCGGGCGACCGGCCTCCCTCGGCGTCGCCGGTGGATTCGCGCAGAATCCGCGAGGAACGCTTCCCCGCGCCGGAACGCGCGAGTCCCGAATGCGGTCCGTCGAATATACGATACGTGTAAATACGCTCTGATGCGTATGCCCGACCGAGATCCGCAACAAAATGGCATCTCGCTTCGGTCCCCGGGACCGCTCGGACCGTGAGTGGCATCCGAGCGTCGGATCGGCTGTGCCGTACGTGACTCCGTCGTCGAGCCCCATCGGCCGCGCGGCCTTTTTCGTCGCTCGGCCGGCTCCGGGAACACTGACCGGGCGGTGGGTGGGACGGTATGTCGCGGGGTCGGTACCGTCGGACCGG
>JASHPY010000026.1 GCA_030037855.1 Thermoplasmata archaeon
GTGCGCCACGATCGGATCCGGTGGGAAGTCGCGCGGCTCGAACCAGTCCGCCGGCGCCGCCGCGAGGAGGGCTCCTTCTCCGGCGGCCCGCCGGGCGGCGACTCGAGCCAGGTCCTCCGACCACGCAATGCGGACTCGTACCCGGAGATACCGGGCTAGGTCGAGGTCGAGGAGGACCCACGTCGAACGTCTTCCCCGCCCCCGTCGCTCCTGGACGACTCCCGCCCTACCGAGACGACGGAGCTCGTTGTAGACTTTGGTCCGAGGGACCCGGGCGATTTTTGCGACTCGATACGCCGTCAGGGGCCGGTAGGCGTTGGCCAACGTCGCGAGCGCCCGAACCCGGTTCGCGCTACCGAGTACGGCCGTTACCGACGGAGGCACCACGACGGGCGGAGCGCGCCGCATCCCCCTTCCGTACCTCTCCTCGATTATTAGTCTCCTTCCCAGGGACTATTCACCTTAGGGGCGGCGCGGACTCCCTGGGGGCCCCTCGTGCCCGGAGGACGGACGACTTTCGTGGTCGGATCGCCTCGCTACCGGAGGACCATCCTCCGGGCGGGAGCGTTTCGACCCGAGCGCGGAGGACGGGGTCGGTTCCCGACGGTCCCTCCCGGTCGTCGCCGAATCCTTCGGGCCGTGCATTGGCCGGACGGACCGGACGCGAACTCGGCTGCTCCATGCTGTCAGGTCCCCGCCGTAGCCCGGTTCCGTAGGAGGCGGCCGCCCGAGCCGGTGGCGGCGGGAGGACGGCTCGAGGGGTCGCTCAACGAGCCAGGTCGAGCGCCGAGAACGTTCCCGCGGTTCAAGCACCTCGCCTTCTCACTCTCCCCGCGTCTTTCGAGATTCCGCTGCTCGCGGGGGGTTAAATAGGGTTCAATAATCGCCGCCGACGATATGACCGACCGCCGCTGGGCGTACTTGGGCGTCGCGCTCGTCACCGTCACCCTCCTGGTCTCCTCGATGGGACTCCTCGCGGGAATCGGCGCGGCGCGGCCGGCCGGGGCGTCCGGGTCGTCCTCTCCTGGCCCGACCTCGACGTCCGGCGCATCGGCGACCTCGCCCAGTTTCCCGACCATGTCCTCGTCCACCACGGCGCCGCTCGCCGCCACGAGTCCGCTCTCGCCCTCTAGTCCGGGCTACGGGCTGGCCGAGGCCGAGAGCGCCATCGCGCAGAACAAGCTCAATCGCACGGCGATCATGTTCCCGCGCGCGGCGTCCACCGGCACGGCGTCTTCGACGGGAGGCGAGCTGACCTCTCCGAGCTACCCCAGCGTCCCGGCCCCCATGGGAATCGCCGACGTCGGCGAAGGTACCTCGGGCACCTATACCTACTACAGCGACAGCTTCAACGGGTCGATCCAGGTGAACCAGTTCGAGGACTACAACCCGGGGTACACCGACTTCGTCACCGCGCCGGACTGGATGACGTTCCAGCTCAACACCGTGACGGACAACGTGTCGTATCCGGGGTCCGCGCACGGGGACTTCTGGACCCAAAACGTCGTCCACTACAACGGCACGACGCTCGAGCTCGAGGACAACATCTGGAACTTCTCGAGCCCGGCGATCTGCCTCGAGCCGGGAACGCTCGCCAGCTACAGTGGAACGCTCTCGAGCTGCGTCTACTTCGACTACGGCCCGACCCTCACCGTGTCGGCGCCGTTCACGCTCTCGCTCTACAACAATATCACGCTCACGAGCGGTAACGCCGCCCAGGTCACGTTCTCGTACGTGATCAACGACTCCACGACGGGCACGATCTACTCGGGCACCTACGACACCGTGACATTCAACGGCGTGAGCTCGGTCTCGGCTCCGCCGCAGTTCGAGGTCAACGGGGTCGCGAAGCCTCCGACCGATGATAACCTCCTCTGGGACGCCGAGTTCATCCTGGGGGGGAACGGCGCGGGCTCCAACGCCGTCCTTCAGGAGATCAACGCCACCGCGACCCTCGAGTACCTCGATCACTCCTCGCAGTACGTTAGCGTTCCGTCGGCCTACGACTACGGCGCCGACACGGGCGAGACGTCGTACGGGGTCGCCGCGTCGTACCGGGGGACGACCGAGAACCTGACGACCGGCCCGTCGATGCTCTACGGACTCTGGAACACGAAGAACGGAGCCTGGGGGGACGCGTCGTCGAGCACCACGTGGAACCTCTCGATCACGGGCCTGCCGAACTACGCGTTCGCGTTCCTTCAGAACACCACGCGCTTCGACGACTCGTTGCCGTCGCTCTCCTACTGGCCGGCCGCGGAGAACGGAGCGCTCACGACCTACGTGCCGGCGCTTCCCGGGACCGAAACGTACACGCTGGTCGTGTACGCGAACGGATACGAGACCGACGAGATCACGATCTCGGGCTCACTGACCTCCTCGGAGAGCATGACTCCCGAGCCGAGCCTGTTCGACACTCCGGTCTACCTCCGCACCACCGCGCAGGTCACCTCGTTCGGCGCGTCCGGGGTGCCGGGGGTACAGGCGAACGCGCACAACCTCTGGATCAACGACACGGAGGCCTCGATCGCCGCGCCGTTCCTCCTGACCAACGACTTCCGGTTCCCGACGTTCCTCCTGTTCGCCGAACTGGACCTCTCGACGAGCGTCAGCCTCAACCGGTTCACGCAAGACCCGTCGACGTTCAACTACACGTCGTCCCTCGACAGCACGCCGACGTTCCTGCCCGGATGGTCCCAGGGATACTACTTCAACTTCGGGTCCGGCCACTTCGCCGTGTCGAACACGTCGGTGTACGGAAACTCCACCGAGTACTACACGAGCGGCCAGGAAGACCTCCCGCTCCCGGCGATCGAGTTCTGGACGACGCCGCACGCGAACGCTTCGAACATCCTCACCGCCCAGGACATCTTCGGCGTCGCCGTCTACTTCAGCTCGGGCACCGGCCTCTTCAACATCTCCTCCTCGGCCGGGGCGGACGCGGTCGCGATCGTCGGGAGCCAGTCGCTGCGCGCCGTCGACATCGCGGCGAGCGGCGCCGACTACAAGGGAGAACTGTCGGTCGCGGTCGACGTCGACGCGGTCCAGCTCTCGACGTTCGATGGGATCT
>JASHPY010000133.1 GCA_030037855.1 Thermoplasmata archaeon
CGGCGCTCCAAGGCGTGTTGATCGACATCTGGGCAAATTGCTTCGGGGGGCAGGTTGCGTTCGGTGGGTTTACCACGAACAGCGCTGGGTACTATGATGTGACGGGATTCCCCCTCCAAGATGGATCCTATACCCTAACGTCGTCGGGCGTCTGTGAGCTATCCGGTCATTCCAGCGTCTCGAACAGCGAGTATACTCTCACGGCGACCCTGAATGGGTATTGGAACGCTACCGAGACCATCAGCTCGACTCTATCCGCCACGAACGACTACGTCCCAATCATCCTGACGTCAAACACGTTGGCGAACGTTCCCGTTCTGCTGTCATTCATTCATACGACGTATACTGGTACCCAATACTACGACGCAGAGTGCGGTGCTTCGTTCGAGGCCAGCTCATCCCAGAGCACGATTCAGCAAACGGCTTACTCCTTGGACGGTAACTTCTTTGGTTTTAGTGGACAGACCAGTACGACCGAGTCGACGGCGAAGGGCTCGCTTTGGACAGCGCCGGGCTCTTGGGGGAACACGACGGGGCTACAGCTCGGGTACTATTTCTCCGGTTGGGAGTGGGAAACGAACAGAACTGTTGCAAACAGCTACGTCGTCAGTTCTGAGCAAGGGGCCAACTACAATCCATCCACAACTACAGATTGGTTGTCGGCCCCCGCCCCGCTCCCCGCCACCATTCCCGCGGGCTACCAATTCGAGGTGATTCCGCCTACCTATCCGAGATCCGACCCCGCGACTTTCACGGTCTTTACTGGGGGGACCTACACTTCTACGACCGGCGATCAGATCGCCTTCAAGTTGCCGCTGCAGTTTGATGGCGTATCTATCTCGCCGTCAGTGGCGCTATCGGACTCGACTAAGATAACCACTCAGACCGGGTACTCCGATCAGTGTTCGTTCGCATACACGCCGGACCCCAGTGGGGATGGTGGACAGCCGTACTTTTACTGGTTCGATGAAGACACCGGAACAGCGTCGGCGGTGGTTCATGTCTGGTTGGAGGGGTGGTGCAACCAAAACGGCGACCCCAGCAACCCTGAGCCCGCGTGCCCCTAGTCAAGGAGTTGTAGTGCTGGGGGACATATTCGAGACGGGCCGCGTCGCGGGCCTTCCGAGGTCGAGAGCGGAGTCTAAAAGACGTAGCTAGAGCGAAAATGAATCGTAGAGTAAGGCTAGCGGGGACTTCAGTTGTTGTCGCCGTTGCGGTCGTGGCGGCGCTAGTGACTCCTACCGCACTGGCCGGATGGGCGCCCTTGGCTCACTGGTCGTGCGCGAGTTCGGCCCCGCTCGCGTCGAACGGAACGATGTTCTTCCCCGCGGTACTCGTGAATGCGCCATACGGCGGAAGAGGATACGGTACGGCGCTCGAGCCGGCGAGCTATCCGGGAGCCTGGGGATACCCAAACAACACCGTCCTGGTCGGTAACCCCGCTCCCAACGGGTCGGCTACCGGCACGTTCTTCCCCGTGAAAGTGAGCGTGGAGCGCTTAACCTCGGACTTGGAGTTCGGCGCAGGAACGAATGCGCGGTGCGATGCTTCGTACGGAGTCTCCGTCGCACCCCCCGAGAGTATCGGGTCCGCTGGGTGGGTGCTACTCGGTCCGGGAAACGCGTCCGACGCGCTTGAGCCGACCTGGAGCAATTTCAGTGGCTTCGAGGGCGACCCCGTTTCTCCTCATTTCGAGAATGGGTTCGCGGTGTCGAACCTTGCAAATGTAACAACTTGCAACGCCCCCACGAAACTTCTCACCGTGTCCGCCCGCCCGGCCACTGTCCAGATTCAGTTCCGGCTGGGAGGGCAGAATGTCACCGTCGCCTACACGATACCGTTCCAGCTACAGTTCCAGTACTCGTTCCCTGCAGACTTCGGCACCTGGCAGGTCGACAACCTTTCCGCGCCAGGGGGGCCGGGGGGTGGCTGGGCGTTCTCCTATTCTCCATGTCCCTGAGCCTCACGCACGGGGGTCTGGGTGCGGGGCCTCCATCTCGAAATCGGCACGCGGAAGGTGGCGTTTTTAAAGCTGCAACGGTGCTCGGGTTTCCCCGGGCCATCCGAAGGTCGGGGTCCGGTGCGAGATCGAGACAGTTTCACCGTGCGGGCATAGTGTAGTCTGGTCATCACATAGGCTTGCCAAGCCTATAACCCGGGTTCAAATCCCGGTGCCCGCATTCCTGCTCCGGTCGTGCGCGGACGGTTCGCTTCCGTGCCGGCGCGAGCCTCCGTCTCCGACCGTCATCGGGGGAACGACGCCCCGCGCTCTCGGGCAGGGACGCGCGGCGCAGGATCGGTCGTTCGGGGAGGAACCGGTCGAGCGGCAGGGGCGGTCGCGACTCCTCGTTCGCGCCACTCGGCACGTACGCGTTCCGAGGAGTCGGGTCGGCGCGAACCGGCAAGCTCAAGTTCCCGACGGCCCGTGTCCGTACCCCGTTGCCGACGGTCGCACGGGACCGAGGAGAGCGAGGATCCGTGGGCACCCGTGTCGAAGAAACGTTTCTGAGGATGGAGTGATACTCGGCCGATGGCGCGGCTCCGACGCATCCCGGCGCCCGGCGGGCGCTCGTTCGAGTACGTCTCGCAGGGAAAGGGTCCCGCGACCCTGCTCGTCCACCCGGGCGGGCCCGGCCTGACCTACCACTACTTGCGAGGCTTGCTCAAGCTCGCGAACGCCCACCTGCGCGTCGTCCTGTTCAATCCCCGCGGCGTCGGGCACAGCTGGGCTCCGCGCGCCCCGCGCGAGTACACGATCGGGGCGATGGCGGAGGACGTGGAGGCAATCCGCCGCGCGCTCCACATCTCCGAACTCCACCTGCTCGGCTATTCCGCGGGCGGGTTCGTGGCGCTCGAGTACGCGCATCGCTATCAGCGCCGGCTCACCTCGCTCCTGCTGTGCGCGACGGCCGGCAGCGCGGAGGAGATCCGCCAGTCGAATCGCACCGCGCTAGCGGTCGCGCCGCCAAGTCGCCGCCAGCGCGTGCGTGAGCTCACGAAAGCGAAGGCGTTCGATTCGAAGGAGTACCAAGAGCTGGTGGAGGAGATCTTCGGCCCGTTCCAGACCCGGTTCTTCCGCGGCTCGTCGCGCGACTGGAAAGCGACGAAGCTGAGCACGCCGGTCTACCGTGCGATGATGACTCGTCACGGCGACGAATTCGCCGTCGACGGGACGATGGCGAAGTGGGACGGCCGACGCTACTACTCCCGCATCGAGGTGCCGACGCTCGTGGTCGTGGGCCGGTACGACTTCTTCCTCACTCCTTCGGTCGAGATGTCCGACCGAATCGAGCCGGCCCACTTGCGCGTGCTGCCGCGCAGCAGCCACCGGATGATCCTCGAGCAGCCGAAGGAGTTCCTCGGCACTGTCCGCGAGTTCCTCGAGGACGTCACGGGCGGTTAGTCCGGGGGCGTCGGACGCGACGAGACGGGACGTGATATACTCCGGGCCGGCTCGCCCGCGCGGGGGACGGCATGGCATCCGAGGTCGTGGTCTCGGGCGAGGACGTCTGGAAGCTCTATGGGACCGGCGACACCGAGGTCCGCGCGCTCGCCGGGCTCAACGTCGCGATCCGGCGCGGCGAGATGGTCGCCGTGATGGGACCCTCCGGCTGCGGTAAGA
>JASHPY010000134.1 GCA_030037855.1 Thermoplasmata archaeon
ACCACGTCCACCCGTCGTCCCAGCAGCGCTTGAAGCGCGAGCCGAAGGGAAATAGGATCGAACCGACGGCCGGACGGCGTCACGAGGAGGTCGAGGTCGCTCGCGAGAGTTCCCTCCCGTCGCGCGATCGAGCCGAACACTCGAACCTCCTCCGCGCCGTAGCGACTCGCCAGGCGCAACACCTCGGCCCGCTTCGATCCGATCACCGCATCAATGCCCAGTCCTCCGCCAAAAGTAGGTATCCGGAGTCTCGGAGTGTTGAATCCGGGGGACTTACATCGGGGGCAGATGCGTACGCGGACGCGCCGGGGAAACCAGTAGTAACCACACCGGTAGCAATGAACGGCCGGTCTAGGTTCCCTCATCGGTGAACGTAAGTTTCCGAGACGTACTAAAATCTTACCTTCACACGGTCCGGGCTGGGTACTTTGGGCTCGCTGACCATCGCGGTGGTGCTCGGGACGAGCAGGGCTCGCGCGCGATGGATCGAGAGTCTCGACTTCCGAGCCGACGGGGCCCAGCGACGCTTTCGCCGCTTTTCTCCGACGCCCACGAGCTTCGAGGGGTGGCCGTGGGCTGGCCTCGGGCGCCCCGGACCCCCGCCGCTCCGGTCGGTCTCTGTCTACCCCGAGGAGCCGACGCGCGTCAGCCGCCGAGCGGATACCACCCGCACTCCGAGCAGCCGACCCCGCGTTCCTCGCCGGGGATCTCGGCGTTGCACTCGGGGCAGGCGACCGCCGAAGGGACCGAGAGCGCGAGACAGTCGAAGCAGCTCCCCTGGCGCCGATCGTCCGGCAGCAGGACGAGTTCCTTCCCGCAGAACAGGCAGTGGGAGAGCCGCTCCTCGGACGACTCGAACCCGCGGCTGTCCGCGAACAAAAGCATGGAACGGCTCCACCAGCCGCCCGGTACATAAGGGCTCGCTGGGCGCGACGCGCGGACCGGGTCCGGAGCGCGTTCCGGGACGGTTCAGGGGTCCTTCCAGCGGGCCTTGAAGGCGGCGATGAGGAACAGGGCCGCGGTGAACCCGACGAGCACGATCCAGTCGATCACCGCGGTGTCGAACGAGAGGTGCTGGAGGCCGACCGCGCCCTGGACGAGCTCCGCCGCGTAGGTCGTAGGCGAGAACCGCGCCGCGACCTGCGCCCAGCCCGGTAGGTAGCTGATCGGATAGTAGACCGGCGGCAGCACGGTGAGCACGAGGGAGAAGATCGGACTGAACATCCACGTCTCGCGGACGTCCTGGAAGTACGTCGCGAGCGTGAACGCGAACGCGGTCGCGAACGACCAGACGAGGAGGAGGGCGCCGACGAGGACCGCCGAGCTCTCGGGCGTCGCGTAGCCGTAGTAGACGAACAGAATCACGAAGACGGCGAGCGCGGGCAGGGAGTAGACGAGCTCGGAGAGCGCCATCCCGCCGACGTAGACCGGCGCCTCGACCGGAGAGGCGACGACGACGTCCTGGAACTTCATGTCGTGCCGGTAGTGGGTCAGGTCGGACTGGAGGCCGGTGCCGACCGAGAGCATCGTGAGGACCATTCCGCCCATCACGCCGTAGGCGAGGTCGGCGCCGCGCGAGACGATCCAGATGAAGAACAGGAAGGAGAGGGGGCTCGCGACCAGGTTGATGAGGTAGAGCGGCTGCGTCCGGATCGGGATCAAGCCGTTGATCTGAACGAGCGTGAGCAGCGAGCGGAGGCGGTTGCGCTCGCTCATCCCTCGACCTCGGGCGTCGGTCCCTCGTCCTCGATCGACCGTCCGACCACGTCGAGGAAGATGCCCTCGAGGCTCACCGGTCCGAGGCCGACCTTGAGGCCGCGCTCGAGCGCGAGCCGGGCGAGGTCCCGCGCCTCGCTCTCGCGCGCGAAGACGAGGAAGCCGCCCTCGATGGCCGAGACGCGGCCGTACGACTGGAGCTCCTCCCGGGGGGTCGACCCCTGGATCGTGACCCGGTAGGGGTACCGCACGCGGGCGCGCAGGTCCTCGGGCGTTCCCTCGAGCACGAGCCGCCCCCGCTCGAAGAGCGCGAGCCGAGCGGAGAGCGCCTCCGCCTCGTCGAGGTAGTGGGTCGTGAGCAGGATCGTCCGTCGCTCCCGGATCGCGCGGCGGATCGCCTCCCAGACCTGGCGGCGCGCGATCGGGTCGAGCCCGGTGGTCGGCTCGTCGAGGAAAAGGATCTCGGCGTCCGACGCGAGCACCATCGCGCAGAGGACCCGGCGACGGAGCCCCCCCGACAGGCGGGAGACCGTCCGCCGCCGGAACTCCGTGAGCGAGAGCTGCTCGAGCGCGTCCTTCGTCCGGGCGCGCGCGTCCGCCGGATCGAGGCCCCGCAGCTTGAGGTAGAGGTAGACGACCTCGTCGACATTGAGGAAGTAGAGCGGCCGGGCCTCCTGGGGCACGCACGCGATCCGGGTCCGGATCGCCCGCTCCTCGGTCGCGACGTCGTGTCCGAGGACGGTGGCCGAGCCCGACGTGAGCACGAGCTGCGTCGCGGCGATCCGCACGAACGTCGTCTTCCCCGCACCGTTGCGGCCGATCACGCCGTAGACCCGGCCGTCCGGGATGTCGAGCGTGAGGTCCTCGAGCGCGGCGGACGCGCCGTGCGCGCCCGGATAGACCTTGCGAAGGTGCTCCGTGCGGATCGCGAATCCCATCGGGTCCGGGGCAGATGCGGTGTCGCTCTTAACGGAGGGTAGGTACGGCGACGGGCGGGCGGGGTCCGCGAGTCCTCAGCTCAGGACCTCGGCGAGGCGCCCGGTCGTGCGCGCGTGCGCCACCTCGCGGGCGATCCGTCGCCCGGTCGAGAGGCCGGGTTCGATGAGGTCGGAGTACGGGCTCCCCGAGATGAACAGGTTCGTCCCCGCCACGATCCGCGTCGAGATCTCGAAGACCTTGAACTCGAGGTCTTCGGTCATGATCCCCTCGAGGCAGAACGGGCCGACCATCCCGCCGAACAGCTCGATCGACCGCTCGACGATGCGCCCCGCCGCCTCGAACGCCTTCGGGAGCAGCGACTCCCGCAGCACCACCGGCACGTTCCCGGTCACGACGAACGTCGGCCGGAGGCCCGTCCGGTGGAGCTCCTCGGCCGAGCCGAGTTTGTACAGCTCGTCGATGTTCGCCTCGTCGCGTCGGTCCATGCCGAGCAGCTCGAGCGAACCGTCGCGCAGTCGATAGCCGCCCTCGGCGATCGGGGAGTAGAAGAAGTGCATGTAGTAGCGCGTTCCGAGGACGTACTCCTGGATCACGTACGGACCGGTCGGGTGAAAATCGTCGAGGGCCTCCCGGTTCTTCGCGAGGAAGAAGCCCTTCCCGCCCTTCGCGCCGTAGTACTTCACGATCACCGGGCCCGTGATCTCCTTCGGGTCCTCGTAGAGCCTCGGCATCGTCACGCCCGCCGACTCGAGCCAGTCGCGCTCCTTGCGCCGGTCCGACTCCCACCCGAGGACGGCACGGTTGCCGAACACCGGAACGTCGAGTCGCGAGAACGCCTCCGGCCCGAGGTACTCCACGAACGAGCCGTGCGGGACGAGGATCGCGCCGTCGTCCCGCAACTGGTCGGTCAGCTGCGGCAGGTCCTTGACCGTCGGCACCGAAAGGAACTCGTCGGGCCGCGCGAGGGGGAACGCGTCGTAAAACTTCGGCGGCGGACCGACGCAAATACCGATCGTCGGGAATCCTTCGATCCGCGCCCCGTGGAAGATCTGCAGAGAGGAGTGCGAGCAGAGCGTCGCGATCGTCGGTACCCGGCCGTTCAAGGAGGCGAGACGGGTCTCCGCCGAGAGGGTAGTCCCCATACGGAAGAACATCGGGGGACCGTCTTAGCCCTTGCGGACGGGGGGGACCGTCGCCCGGCCTATCGGGAGCGCTCGTCGTGCTCGAGGTCCCAGTACCAGGTCACCTTCCGCGACCCCGTGCCCGCAAGCTTGCGACGCACCTCGGGGTCCACCGCCGGGTCGCGGACCAGGCGGCGCACCTCCTCGGGACGTCCGGTCGGGACGCGCCCCGAGAGCCCGAGGCGGTCGAGGTCCGACCGGACCTCGTCGAGCGCGTACTGCCACGTCTCCTCCCGCCGGCGGACCGCGACCGAGCCCGACCCCGGCACCCGGTGGACGCCGAGCTCCTCGGCGGCGTGGTGCAGAGCCGCGGCGGTGTCGCTCAACTCCGTGCTCACCCGAGCTTCCTCCGTGCGCAACTGGACGAACCGGTCGACGAGCTGACGCAGGCGCTCTTCCTCGGCGTCGGGTACCGTACGGAACTCGGGGCAGATCGATCGGAAGTCGCACCGGCTGCAGTGGCGTCCGGGGGTGGGGTCGTACGCCTCGGCCCGGATCCCGTCGCTCACGGTGCCGAGCCGATCGTACAGCGTCGTGAGCGAGGCCCGCTCCCGCGGAGGGACCCGGAGCGGCGTCAGGGAGCGCAAGTGATAGAGGGTCAGCCCTTCGACCGGCTCCGAGTAGTTACTCTCGACCAAGACCTGGTAGAGCGAGAGCTGGTCGGACTCCTTCGCGTCCTCGGCCGAGAGCTCGCGCGACGTCTTGTAGTCGAGGATCTCGAGCCCTCCCGCCGGACCCCGGTCGATCCGGTCGATGTAGCCGTGCACCGGAATGCCGTCCCATCGCGCCTCGAGGTGATCCTCGACCGCGATCGGCTGCGGTCGCTCCTCCGAGAGTCGATCATAGTACCGGGAAAGCAGGTCCCGCCCGAGAGCGCGATAACGCGCCTCCTCCTCTCCACTCGTGTACCCGTCACCGGACCACGCGCGGTCGTACTCGGCGAGCATCTCGGCCCGCGAGAGCCAACGCGGCGGCGCGTCGCCGCGGGGTCGGGTCTGCCACTCGTCGAGCGTTCGCTGGGAGTCCGACTCTCCGGCTCGCCGGGCGCCCGGGACGACGAGCGGTCGGAGCAGCCCCTCCAGCACCGAGTGGATCACCCGCCCGAACGTGAAGTACCCGCGCGGCGTTTCGGGGAGCCGGTCCACGTAGAGGAACTTCCAGCGAAGGGGGCACTCGAGGTACGTCCGGTACGAGGAGTAGCTCAGCGTAGGGGAGGGCACGCCGACCGAGCCGCCCGTGAGTTCAAGTGGTTTCCGGGGGCGCCCGCCCCCGGACGTCGTACCCGCTCAGTGGCCCGCGGCGGCTGCGTCGACCCCGACCTTCTCCGCGGACTCGACCGGGAGGTTGCCCCGTGCCTGCGGGTTGGTGAGGTTCTTCGGGAGGCCGAGGAGGTCGAGGAGCTCCTTGTAGTGGTTGCGGATCGTCACCGGCGTGACGTTGGCGACCGCCGCGATCCGGTCCTGGCTCCGCGGCTCGCCCATCAGGTTCGACGCGATGTAGATGATCGTCGCGAGGATCCCGTTCGGCAGGACGCCGCTCGTCGAGTAGACCTGCTCGACCTGCTCGAGGAGCGAGAGCACCTTCTGCCGGACCTCCTTCGAAAGGTTGAGGTCCTGGGTGAACCGGACGAGGTAGTCACGCGGCTCGACCGGCTTCAGCCCGAGCTTGAGCTCGCGAGCGAGCAGGGTGTACGCGCGTCCGACCTCGATCTTGGTCGCCTTCGAGTGGGCGATGATCTCCTTCATCGTCCGGGGTACGTGGCACTGTCGGCAGGCCGCATAGACGCTGGCCGCGACGAGCGCGACGATCTTCTTGCCGCGCGTCGCCTTGTGCTCGAGCGCGCGTCGGTAGATGTAGGTCGCCGACTCCTTCACTTCGCGCGAGAGTCCGAGTACGCCGGCGAGTCGATTCAGCTCGCCCAGCGCAACCACGAGGTTCCGCTGGTGCGTCCGTGCCGCCCGAAGCCGGTGGTTGAGCTTCCGCAGATGGTAGAACTTGAGCGATGTGTTGCGCGAGAGCGAATTGCCCTGGAAGTCTCGAGTCGGAACTCCGATCTCGCTGAAGAGGCCCTTGTCGGGCATCAGCGGGGAGATCACCGGACCCCATCCGCGGGCTTCCCGACCGGTGTCCTCCTTCGAGCCGCGCTGGCCGCGGTCGCTGACGAGCGCGCTGGCGTCGACCACGAGGCCGCAGTCCGCGCAGACGATCTCGCCGCGGATCTCGTCCCGAATCAGGTGCGAGGAACCGCAGTTCGGACAGGCGTCCGACTCCGGGGGGGAAGTGGGGGCACCCGCGGCCGCCGTCGGGGAGGAAACGCGACGGGCCACCTTCGAGTTCGCACTACGACTATGCACTGAGGAGGGAGCGTTTGCTGTCATGTGTTTCTAGGCGGCGTAACCGATGGCTCGTATTTATAACTTAGTCCTAGCGATGTAACGCTTGTTTGTTACATGTGCTACACCATGAGCCGTCGTCACACGGCTTTGGGATTCTATCCCGGGCCCACGCCGAATTCTGTCACAGAGGACAGATTAGAATCACAGCTCGACGGAAGCTTCAGCGGATCGGCTGCGGCCGATGGGAAGGCTGGTCGGGGCGGATCAAGTCCGACGGACGCGGGATCGATCCCATGTTCGTGAATCTCGTGGACGATGATTCCGATGTTGTAGGCGAGAAGTTTCGCTAGGAGCTCGTTGAATCGGGCCAGCTGCGATTTTGAGAGCAGGGCCTCTCCCAGCTTCCGCTTGATCGCGGAGAATACCGCCTCGACGTTCGAGCGTTGGTGGTACCGCGCCCCGAACTCCTCACGCTTGAGCTGAAACAAGTGGTACGCTCGGTCCCAGGCTGGCGGCGTTGAAATCTTCCGGATCCTGTGGACCTCGTTGGAGACCGAGTTCACCTTGAACGGGATGAACGGCTCCATGCCCAGATCGGCCGCTAGACCGTAGTTGTCCCGTGAAAGGTAGGCCTTGTCGGCAACTACCGTACCGGGTGCGAAGCCGGACTCCTTGACGCCCTTGAGAAGGGTCGCGAATTGGGGGCAGTCTGCCCCGTTCTCGTCGGTGATCTTGACATCGAGAATTACGTGAGTCTTGACTCCGATGATCACGTGCGCCTTCACCCATCGGTGGCGCCGCCCCGGTTCGTGCTTCTCGGTGCAATAGGATCCCATGCAGGTCGTGCAGAATCCGGTTGAGTCGATTGCGACAGTTCCACCGTCCTCGAGGTCTCGGAGCGGCAGCGCAGA
Organism: Thermoplasmata archaeon; assembly: GCA_030037855.1. Classification (GTDB taxonomy): domain Archaea; phylum Thermoplasmatota; class Thermoplasmata; order Lutacidiplasmatales; family UBA184; genus Lutacidiplasma. The sequence goes on from JASHPY010000134.1 coordinate 7,084, forward strand.
ACGGCGGATCAACGCGAGAAGTAGGTCGCCGGTCTCTGGTCGGCAGAAGAGGCGAGACGGGACCGCGTAGTTTGGAACCGTGTTCAAGACGCCGGCCCCCGACCGGTACACGACGGCAAACAGGCCACGCGCTCGTCGCGTGGACTCGCCGAGGTGCACTTTCTTGACAGCAAGCAGGAGTTGAGTTCGGATCGGGATCGGGTGCCGACCGCGAACGCCGGCCGCGCGTGCGGGCTCTTCGATCGACCCGAGAAGACTCCAAAGAAGCGGGTCGAAGAGTGCATGCTCTGCCTGCTGGGCCGCATCGTAGGCGGGCCAGTCCTGCGAGTACGTCGGTCGGGCTGGCCCACCCCCAGTCCTCGGATTTGTGAATTGACCAGGTTCGATCCAGATTCTAACCGCCCAAGCGTGCTTACACGAGACGGGGCCATTGCGG
>JASHPY010000135.1 GCA_030037855.1 Thermoplasmata archaeon
GCGCGGCTCAGCTTGCGGCGGATCCAGAAGCGCACGTCCTGGTGGTACATGTTGCCGTACGGGCAGGCGCCGACGCAGTCGCCGACCCCGCAGCACTTCGAGCTGCGGTACTCCCCGTCGCGGCGGAAGTAGAGCGGCATGTCGACGAGCCCCACGGGGCACGCCTTCGCGCAGTCGAACGTCGTGCACGCCTCGCAGACCTTCTTGTCCTTGACCTTGAGCCGGAAGAAGCTGACCCGCGTGAACGGCACCGTGAGCGCGCCCCAGTGGCAGAAGCCCGTGGTCGCGCAGTTGTACGTGCCGATGAACGGCGTCGTCACGAACATCGCGAACCAGACCGCGCCGAAGTAGAGCTCGATCGGGAGCGGTAGCGCGGCGGTGTCGAGCTCGCCGTTCGCGACCTGGACCGCCGGGATCCACCGGAGGACCGAGAGCAGCGAGACCGCGAACAGCGAGACGAGCGCGACGCCGCTCATCACGACGTACGTCGTCGAGAGCTGACTTCCGAGGAAGTGGCGCCCGACCTTCGACGTCTGGTTGAATCCGCGCATCTCGTTCATCGCGGTTCCCTGGTACATGAGCGCCGCGCCGCACATCACCGCGCAGATCGCTTTCCGCCCGAACAGGACGGTGAGCGTCCCGACGAGGACGTACATCGCGATGACCGCGAGGAACACCCCGGACTCGAACGGTCCGCCGTCCCGGAGCCCGAATCCCCAGCCGATCACCGGGACGTTCGCGAGCCACGGGGCGTTGACGATCGGGGTCGACGACGCGAAGCTCGGGAGCCAGATCGCGGCGAGCGCGAACGCCGCGACCGTCAGCCCGAGCCGATACTTCTGGGCGGGCTCGTGCGTCTCCCGGATCTTCAGCACGACCAACGGACCCATCGTGAAGCCGAGCAGGATCAGGAACCACGCCGACGCGAGGATCGCCGCCCCGAACCAGAGGCCGTTGTAGACGAGGACCCCCGCCGCGTGGAGCGAGGTGTCGCTCACCGCGACGAACGGGATGTACTGCAGAAACGTCGGTCCGACGATCCGGAAGTCCATCAGGGCTCCCAAGAAGAACTCGGCGAGGAACGTGAACAGGAGGATCTCGAAGACCGCGAACGGCCGGAGGAGCCAGGGTACCCGCTCGGCGTCCCGGGGCACCGAGGGCGAGAGGGCCGCGAGGAGCGCGAGCGCGAGCTGGACGACCACGGCGAGAGCGAGCGGGTACCACAGGCCATCGAACGCCCAGAGGAACCAGGCGGCTCCGGTCACCAGCGCCGCGAGGGGCCATCGCACCAGGAGCGACAACGTGGCGGACGCGAGCTGCTTGTGGCGGTAGAGGAATTGCAACGCGAGGACGAACGTCGCGACGATGAGGGCCGATCCGACGTACGCCGACGCAACTCCCCATCCCGCCCCGGGCAGGGCGGTGGGAGTGAGCGCGACCAGGAGCGCCTGGGCGATGAGCAGGTATCGGAGCGTCCGGTCGGTCTCCGGGTAGGCGAGGAACGCGAGCAGGAGGATCTCGACCGTCACCAGGAGGAGGAACGCGGGACTCACGAGCGCCGCGACCAGCGGCGCGACCGCCGCGCCCCCCGCGAGGGCGCCCGCGGGAACCGCGGCCGCGTGCAACAGCCCGGCAACGAGCGCGTCGCCGATGACGACCCACGCGAGCAGCGAGAGGCGCGCGGCGAGCGGAAGCGCTCCGGACCCGCCCGGAGGAGCGGCCGCTCGGTCGCGCTGGAGACGGACGAGGAAACCGGCGAGCCCGGCCGCGACTCCGGCGACGGCGACCCAAGCGGCGGTCATGGGCCCGACCGCGAGCTCGAGACCGATGCCGGCCAGCACGAGAGCCGACATCGCGAGCGCGATCTGTCCCGAGCGGTCCCGGCCCCCGAACGGACTAAAACTCACCGGTCTCGCCTCCGGTATCGTTGTCTCCGTCGCTTTCGCTCTCCAGATGGACGATCGTCGTGCCGTCGTACGTCTCGTTGTTGAGCACGTTGATCGTGTCGGTCACGTAGGGGGTCGGTAGCGGTGCGACGGCCGACTGCGCGCTCAACCAGTAGAGGTACGTCAGCAGCCAGTTCGCCTGCGTGAGGGTCACGGTGCCCGAGTACGCCACGCCGAGGTCCCGGTAGATGCCGGCGAAGGTCAGGACCGTGAGCGGATAGCTCGAGGGCGCGGCGGCTCCGGTCAGCGAGAATCCCGACCAGCTTCCGTTGACGACCGCCGACGTGTTCTCAGCCGAGGTCGCGGAGATCCACGCGTCGACCGCGTTCGGGCCCGCGAAGTCGCCCGCGAGGTCCTGGACCTGCGCGACCCCGACCGAGGCGGGCGGCGCTCCAAAGATCTCGACGTACCCGATCGAACCGGGGGTCGCGACGACCTGACTGAGCATGTCGGCCGCCGAGTCGACCGACGTGCCACCGGGCCATCCGACCGTCAGACCGGCGCCCACGCTCGAGTTCCACGAACCGTTCTCCCCGGAGAGGTACTGCGTGAGGGTCTGGGTCGCCACGGACGACTCGGAGAAGTGGATCGGGGCGATCGGTGGGAGGCCCGAGAGGCTGAGGTCCGGGTTCGCGTCCGCGATCACGGGATCGTCCCAGGACGTGATGGCGCCGGTGAAGATGCCCGCGAGCGCGCTCGCGGTCAAGTTGAGTCCGGTCCCGACCCCCGGCAGGTCGTAGACGAGCGCGACCGCGCCGAGGGTGATCGGCACGACGGTGACCGGGTTCGCCAGCGCGTCGCTCGCACTGGGGGGGGCGTACGTCGAGACGAACTCGGCGGGCGGGGATCCGTACAGGGAGACGTAGCCGTCGCCCGACTCGTCCGCGACCGTGACCGTAAAGCAGCCTCCGACCGCGGTCGACATGTTCGCGCCGGCGCCCTCGAGCCACGCCACGAGCCCCGGGTCGATCGCGCCGGACACCGCGCCGCTCGTCTCCACCGGATAGCCGGCGCAGGTCTGGACCTGGTAGTTTCCGGTCTGGGAGGACGGCGCACGCAGGTTGATCCAACCGGTGACCTCGCCGACCCCGGCGGCCAGCACGATGACGGCGACCGCGACGACCAGCGCGCTCGTGAGGTCGCTATGCGACTTCCGGGGGAGCACGATGCCGGCGGCCCGGGCGTCGGCCTCGAACCTCTCCTCGTCGCCCCGGTCGGTCGCGGAGCCTTCGCGAATCGTCGGGACGTCCGTCAAGGAACCTACCCAGAGCCACTATTATACGGCGGGGACAGGCATAAAGAACCTTGCGAACGCGGGAGCGCGCTCGTCCCGTTTTCTGTCGGCGACCGGGTCGCGCGTCGGCCGATCCGCTCGTCGACCGGCAAGCCTTCTTAGACTCCCGACCGTCTCGGCGGGTCGCCCATGGCCCGCACGCTCGACTCGGACCGGACGGTCCGGGCGCCGCGGGGCGCCGAGCTTTCCTGCCGCGGCTGGTCGCAGGAGGCGGCGTTCCGGCTGATCCAGAACAACCTCGATCCCGAGGTCGCCCGTGACCCCCGGCACCTGATCGTGTACGGCGGCCGCGGGAAGGCGGCGCGCGACTGGGAGAGCTTCGACGCGATCCTCGCGACGCTGCGCACGCTCGGTGACGACGAGACCCTCCTCATCCAGTCGGGGAAGCCGGTCGGCGTCTTCCCCACCCATCCGGACGCCCCTCGCGTCCTGATCGCGAACGCGCTCGTCGTCCCGCGATGGGCGACGGACGAGGTGTTCTGGGACCTCGAAGCACGAGGGTTGACGATGTACGGCCAGATGACGGCGGGAAGCTGGGTGTACATCGGCACGCAGGGGATCCTGCAGGGGACGTACGAAACGCTCGCCGCGCTCGCGCGGCTCGAGTTCGGTTCGGGGGACCTCGAAGGGCGGTGGATGCTCACCTCGGGGCTCGGGGAGATGGGCGGTGCCCAGCCGCTCGCCGTGACGATGCTGGGCGGCGTCGCGCTCGTGGTCGACGTCGACCCGAAGGCGATCGAGCGTCGTCTGGCGCACCGGTACCTGGACGTCGCGGCGACGGGCTTGGACGACGCGCTCGCCCGGGTACGGGAGGCGGTCGCGACGCGTCGCCCGCTCTCGGTCGGCCTCCAAGGGAACGCGGCCGACGTCTTCCCCGAGATCGTGCGCCGGGGGATCGTCCCCGACATCGTCAGCGACCAGACCGCAGCGCACGACCTCCGGGTCGGCTACCTGCCGCAGGGTCTCGACGTCGAGGAGGCGGCGACCGTGCGGGCGTTCGATCCCCCGGGCTACCTCGCGAAGGTCCGGGCGTCGCTCGCGGTCGAGGCCCGAGCGATCCTTGAACTCCAGAAGAAGGGCGCGCGCGCGTTCGATTACGGCAACAACTTCCGGACCCAGGCGAGGGAGGCCGGGGTAGCGGACGCCTTCGATATTCCCGGGTACGTGCCGAAGTACATCCGTCCCCTGTTCGAGGTCGGGAGCGGTCCGTTCCGGTGGCTCGCGCTCAGCGGCGCCGCGGACGACATCCGCGCGATCGACGCGATGATCCTGCGGGAGTTCGCGGACAACGCGCCGCTCTGCCGATGGATCCGGCTCGCCGGCGAGAAGGTCCGGTTCCAGGGCCTCCCGGCGCGGATCTGTTACCTCGGCTACGGCGACCGGGAGCGGTTCGGCCACCTCGTCAACGACCTGGTCCGCGACGGTCGTCTGACCGCTCCGATCGCGATCGGCCGCGACCACCACGACACGGGAAGTGTCGCGAGCCCGTTCCGGGAGACGGAGCGGATGCGGGACGGCTCGGACGCGATTGCCGACTGGCCGATCCTCAACGCGCTCCTGAACGTCGCGAGCGGAGCGAGCTGGGTCTCGGTCCACCACGGCGGGGGCACCGGGATCGGCAACGCGATCCACGCCGGTCTCGTGATCGTTGCGGACGGGACGCCGGCCGCCGACCGTCGTCTCGGCCGGGTGCTGCACAACGACCCGGGAATCGGCGTCGCGCGCCACGCGGACGCGGGCTACGAAGCATCGATCCGGCTCGCCGAGCACGCGCGGTTCCGAATCCCGAAGGTCGGCTGACGCGCCCGCCACCGACGGGCGTGCCACACCGTAGCACGCCGTCCCGATGCATCGGGCGCTCGCAGCACAGGCGTTTATGTCGAGGGTACGAGCCTCGAACCCCGTGACGGAATAACTCCGTCAGGTGAAAAGAGATGGCGAAATTGGGCGGAACGAAAGGGTGGCTCGTGCTCACGGGCGTGGCGGTGTTGGTGGCCCTTGCGGCCTTCCCCGTCGTAGCGGGCACGGCCAGCGCCTCCCCGGCCCCCCTGACGGCGGCGAGTTCGCCGTCGAATCCGTGGGCCTACGGCGGCGTCGGCTGGTCGAACGGAAGCGTGATCGTCGGGAATTCGGAATTGACCTGGAACGCCTCGTTTGGCTGGACGGTCATCTTCACGGAGACGAACACGTCGGCGCACACCCAGATGTTTGAGGAACAGCGTACGGTCGGCATCGACCTCACGGCGGCTTACACGAGCCCCGCGGTCAACGCGACGTACACGTTCCACGGACAGGAGATCGACGTCGCGTTCGCGAACATCACGAACGCCTCGGTCGTCTACTCGGACGGTGCGGCGCTGCCGGCGATCGGCCTCGTGAACGACTCGACCGACAGCTCGGGCGCGATCGCGGAAGCGATCTCGGTCACGAGCCACGACGCGACGAAGTCGGCGAGCCTGGATGTGACGGCGACGGCCCAGACGTCGGTGAGCTTCTCGCCGGCGCTCGGGCTGATCCCGCTCAACCTGACGGGCGTGTCGGAGTGGAACTCGACGGCCACGGCGAGCCCGTCCGCGAGCTGGAACATCAGCTACACCTGGGCGAACAACGGCTTCGGCGGGGTCACCGGCTCGGGAACCAAGAGCGCGAACGGCTCGCTGTCGACGTCGGGCGCGGTCAACCTGACCGGCTTCGACGTGACGAAGACGCAGGGCCTCCCCGCGTTCTCGCCCCCGGTTCCGCGCCACGCGATCATCCTGATCGTGCAGGGCCCGCTCGGCAACTACGACGCGTTCATCCTGGTGCCCCGTGGCTTTGACCTGTTCGGCGGCGGAGCGCCGCCGTACGCGTCGGAGTCCCTCGGGACGGCGACGATCTCGGCGCAGACCCTCTACGTCAGCGACGGGGCCGATGGTCCCGCGGTGACGGCGGGCGCGACGACGTTCGGCGCGACGACCAGCGCCGTCGACACCCTCGCGAGCGCCTCGGGCGGCAGCCAGCCGGCCGCGGGCTCGGCGCCGGGCACGACGGTCGTGGGCGCCCCGATGAGCGTGAGCCAGGCGCAGGCGGAGAACACCTGCCTGACGACCGGTTGCTCGGGTACGACGTCGCCGATGCTCGGCCTCGGCGCGGTCCTCGTGATCGCGGGCCTTGCGGTTGTGGCGGTCGTCGGCACGGTGGCGGTCGTGGAGTGGCGCGCGTACGCCCGACGGCGGTCCGAGAAGAAGGGCCTCGTGGGTGGGTACGGCGAGAGCTGGCCCGGCGGCGTTCCCCCCGCCGCGGCCGCCCCGCAGACTCCGGTCGGCGGTCCGTCCGCCCCCGAAGACCCGACGCGTCGGCTCTGAGGACGCCCGGCCCGGTGGGGGTCCCGCGAGGGACCCTCCGAACCCTTTCCCCCTATCCTTTTCGAGAACCGGACGCGGCGCCCGCCGCCGGACGCTCGGACGCCCGGGCGGCCTCGAGGACGGACTTGTCCGCCCCGTACTGCACGCGTCGGACCGCCTCGTCGAGGTCGACCCATTCCCCCCGATCGAAGATCGGTTCGATCCGCGCCTCGCGCTCCTCGGTGCGTCCGCGGAAGTAGACGACCGCCTTGTAGATGTTCACGGCCCTCCGGGGATGGAAGAAGCGGTAGGTGACCTCGCGAAGCTCGCCGTCGATCCGGACGTGCTCGAACCCGGCCTCCTCTCGTACCTCGCGGAGCGCGGCGGTCTCGAGCGACTCGCCCGGGTCGACGTGTCCTTTCGGAAGGCACCACCGATCCTCGCTCGCCTGATGCAGCAAGAACACTCGATCGTCGTCCCCGAAGATGACGACGCCGGCCGCGAGTTCGGGGACGATCGGAGCTCCCGGACGAAACGGCTGGGACGCGACCGGCATCGCGCGGCCGATTCGGTCCACGGGTAAGAAGGCTCGCTCCCCCGCGGGGTCGGAGCGGCTCGGACGGTCGCCGAACCCTTAAGGGCGGCGGCCCCTCCGCCGCCGAGATGCTCGATCGGGACGAGGAGTACCACGACCTCGTCTCCCTCGTGCGGGCAAAGGCGAGGAAGAACGGGGACCGGGTCGCGCTCCGATTCGAGGGGCGGTCGCTCAGCTACCGCGCGCTCGACCGGGAGAGCGACCGGCTCGCGAGCGGGCTCGACGCCGCCGGCATACGCGCCGGGGACCGGGTCGCGGCGCTCTTGTTCAACACCGCCGACTTTCCGCTGCTTTGGTTCGCCCTCGCGAAGCGCCGGGCGGTGCTCGTCCCGCTGAACACTGGACTGAAGGGCGAGATCCTGCGGTACGAGCTCGCGGACTGCTCGCCCGCGGCGCTCGTCATCGACCCTCGCCTCTGGGAGGCGTACGCGCCGCTCCGCGCGGGACTCGGCCTGCGGCGCGAGTGGGTCGTGGAGGCCCCCGGCGCGACCGCGCCGATTGCCGCCGACGTCCCCCGTTTCGCCGAGCTGTTGTCGGATCGCGCCCCCAACGAGCCGCCGCCGCCTCGGCCCAGCGATCCGGCGGCGATCCTCTACACGAGCGGCACGACCGGGCCCCCGAAGGGGGCGATCATTCCCCACGAACAGACCCTGACGACCCCGGCCGAGATCGGCCGTCGGAGCCGACTCGCGACCGACTCGGTCCTCTTCACCGCGCTCCCGTTGTACCACTGCAACGCCCAGGAGATGACGGCGCTCACGGCGCTCCTGAACGACCTCACCGCGGCGTTCGACGAGCGGTTCCACGCGTCGACGTTCTGGGAGACCGCCGCCGCGATGGGGGCGACGCACGTCTCCCTCCTGATCTCGATGATCAACGTACTGTTCAAGCAGCCGGAAAAGGCGACCGACCGGACCCACTCGGTGCGCACCGCGCTCACGGCCGGTACCACGAAGTCCGTCTGGCCGGATTTCGAGCGGCGGTTCGGTCTCACGATCGTCGAGCTCTACGGCATGACCGAGTGCGGCTGCACGACGCTCATGAACCCGCCGACCGCGATCCGCGTCGGCTCGATCGGTACCCCGCTCGGCTTCGTCGAGGCCGATGTCGTCGACGACGACGACCGGCCCGTACCGCCGGGGACCCGCGGCGAGCTCGTCGTGCGACCGCGCGCCCCGTTCACGATGTTCTCGGGGTACCTCGGGAAGCCGGAGAAGACGGTCGAGGGGTGGCGGAACCTCTGGTTCCACACGGGCGACTACATGACGCGGGACGCGGACGGCTACTACTACTTCGTCGATCGGAAGAAGGACGTGATCCGGCGGCGCGGCGAGAACCTCGCCCCGTACGACGTCGAGAGCGTGCTCAACCGGCACCCCGCCGTGTTCGAGTCGGTCGTGGTCGGCGTGCCGTCCCCTCTCGGCGAGGAGGACGTGAAGGCGTTCGTGCAGCTGCAGCCGGGGGCGACGGCGTCGCCGCGCGAGCTGTTCGCGTTCTGTGCGGACCACCTGCCGTTCTTCATGGTCCCGAGATACCTCGAGTTCGTCGAAGAGATCCCGAAAACGGCAAACCAGAAGTCGCAGCGCTACGTGCTGCGCGACCGGAAGGGAGGGACCGAGTACGACCGCGAGGCGCTCGGCATCGCCGTTCGCAAGCCGTAGCCGCGCGACCGGGCCGCTCGTCCTGCTCGATACGAACGCCCTCTTCCTGCCGATCCGCGTCGGGTTCCCGCTCGAAGCCGAGATCGCCCGGATCCTTCCGGGGGCTCCGGTGCGGGTCGCGACCTCGACGCTGCGCGAACTCGACCGCCTCGCGACCCGGAGGACCCCGGCCGCGCGCGGTGCGCGGGAGTTCGCGGACCGGTTCCCGACCACGACGGCCTCCCTGGAGGGAGACGCGGCGATCCTGGACGTGGCGCAGCGGCTCCGCGCGACCGTCGTGACCGCCGACCGGGAGCTCGCCCGTCGACTGCGCGCGCAGGGGCTCGGGGTGCTCGTCCCCCGCGATCGACACCGGCTCGAGCTTCGCCCCGGTGACGGAGCGGTGCGCCGGGTCCGCCGCCCTCGGACCCGACCGAACCGTTAAGAAGCGTTCGCGGCTCGAACGGTCCGGACCCCGGGCGGTACGGTTCGATGCGCGACGACGACCGGATGATGGACCTCCCCGAGGAGTTCGGCAGCGGGGTCGTCGGCGTCTGCGACATCTGCGGCGTCCGCCAGGCCGTGATCGTGCTGAACAAGGAGCGCTACCAGCTCTGCGTCCTCGACTTCCTCAACAAGACCTGGCTGAAGAGCGAGAAGAAGCCGGGCGCGCCGGTCCCGCTCTACCGGAGCGACCGGATCTGGTTCGACACCGACGCGACCGCGTCGGGAAAGGCCCCGGCGATCGTCCTCTCCCCGACGAAGATCGTCCGGCATCCGGTCGTCCTGATCACCCCGGACGTCTACGGGATCACGACGACCCTGTTGGACGCGGCGATCCGCTTCGCGCGGGACGGCTACGAGGTCCTGATTCCGGATGTGGGGAAGACCGACGGCATCGGACCCGCGCATCACGTGGCGCTGCGCGCGGGCGCCCGGTTCGGGCGCGGTGTCTCGCTCCGGTCCAAACGGGTGGTCGACCTCCTTCGTCTCTACGCGGACGCGCTCGGGGTCCTGCGCGACCGCGACATGGCGGACCCGGCGAAGACCGCGGTGTTCGGCGCCTCCTACGGTGCGAGCCTGGCGCTCGGGCTCGCCGCCCAGGACACGCAGCTGACCGCGGTCGCGCTCGCCTATCCCCAGCCGGTGTCGCCTCCCGACGTCGGAACGCTCGTGACCGCGCCGATCCTTCTGGTCGCGGGTTCCTCGGACCCCGCGGCGCGCAAGGCACGACGCCAGCTCGAATCGTCGGGCCGCTCGCCGGCCGCCCCCCTCGAGGTCGTGGAGCTGCCCGGTCGCCGGCACGACTTCCTGGCGCGGGACGTCTCCGCCTACGACCTTCCGTCCGCGGAGGCGGCGTGGACCCGGATCCAGGCGTTCCTGAAGCAGCGACTCGCGCCCCCGCCGCCGCGTCCGCCGACGCCGCCCGGGCTCAAGCCGTCGGGACCGACCGCCGCTCCCGCGCCCGCGAGCCGGCCGGCCGCGCCGAAGGCGTCAGCCGCCACTCCGACGCCGGCCGCGTGACCGCGCGACCGGTTCAGGGCTCCGACGGCACGTTCGACGCGGTCTCGACCAGCTCCTTCGCCGCGCGCGTGAACCGCATCAGCTTCGCGAGGTTGCCGCGCACGCGGAACGTCCCGTTGAGTATCGCCTGGATCGGGTCGAGCTCGTGCCGCATCAGCCGGGCCCAGTTCTCGGGCGTACCTTCGTAGACGAACTCCGACGCGACCGCCCGCGCGTCCTCGTGGTACGTCGCACTCCGGCACCCTCCGTCGGCGAGGTCGAGGTGGACCCCCGGTGCCGGGTCGGACGGCGCGGGCGGGACGACGAGGAGCAGGATGTCCCCCGCCCACGCTTTCGCGGCGGCGCGGTACGCTTCGTTCTCGTTGAGCGCTCGCTGGTACGCGGCCGCCCACTCGGCCGACGGGAATCGCATCGGGGGCTACGCCTCCGGGTACTCGTAGAACCCCTGGCCGGTCTTGCGTCCGAGGTGGCCCGCGTCGACGAGCCGTCGGAGCAACACGGGCGGCCGGAATTTCGGGTCGCCGAACTCCCGGTAGAGCGACTCCGCGACCTCGAGCGAGACGTCGAGGCCGACGAGGTCGGCGAGCTCGAACGGCCCCATCGGCTGGCCGGCGCCGGCCTTCATCGCGGCATCGATGTCGCGGGACGAGGCGAGGCCGGCCTCGAGCGCCGCGCACGCCTCGGCGAGCACCGGCGCGAGGAGGCGGTTCACCACGAACGCCGGCGACTCCTTCACCCGGATCGGCACGAGCGGGTACCGATGGTTCTTCAGCCCCTGGAGGAAGTCGATCGTCTCGACGACGACGTCCTCCCGCGTGTCGACGCCGCCCGCGACCTCGACGAGCGGGAGGGTGTACGGCGGGTTGAAGAAGTGGACGACGAGCGTCTCGCGCACATGGCGGAGCCCCCGAGCGAGCCGGGTGATCGAGAGCGACGACGTGTTCGAGCCGAGGGCGGCGTAGTCGGGAAGCACCCGGTCGAGCGACTCGAGCACGGGACGCTTCACTTCGGGTCGCTCGAACACCGCCTCGATCGCGAGGTCGACCTCCCGGAACGCGTCGTACTCCGTGACTCCGTGGACCCGCGCGACGACCTCGTCGCCGCGGGCGCGAGAGAATCTCGGCGCCAGCTGGGCGGCGATCCGCGCCCGCTGGGCGTCGGTGAGATCGCCCGCCAGCGCTTCGATCCGCTCGACCTCCTTCGGTGCGCGCTCCGCTTGGTAGCGGACGAGGTCGTCGACGATCGAGCGGACCCGGGCGAGTCCCTTCTCGACGGTCGGTGCGTCGACGTCCTTGAGGACGACCTCGATCCCGTTGAAGGCGAGCAGCTCCGCGATCGCGGCGCCCATCGTACCCGCGCCGACCACTCCCGCCTTCGCGACGCGCATCGGGACCCCTCGAGGGACCGCGGCCGCGCTACATAAGGGCGAAGGAGATCACGCGCCCGAGAGCGGCCCGCCGGGCCCTCGACCCTGGCGTTGGAGGTCGGCCATGATCTGGTCGAACTGTTCTCGCGTGATCTCGCCGCGAGCGTACCGTCGGCGCGCGATCATCACCGCGCGGTCGCCGGGGGGCCCGCGCGGACCGCCGTAGTACGCCCGTCGTCGGCCGGTCCAGAGCGCGATGCGGAGCACGAAGAACGCCACCCAGACCAGGAGGAAGATCAGGAAGAAGCTCCCCCAGTAGCCCCCGAGCGGACGGGAGCCGGCGGGGCCGAAGCCGAGCGCACCCGTGTAGACGAGCACGAGCAGCGTCACGAGGACCGCGAGGAGCGCGACCCCGACTCCGAGGACGATCCACCACCAGGTCGGTCGACCCCGACGTGCCGGTGCCGCCAGGTCCCCGCCCAAGGACACTCGAACCGCCGAACGGAGAGCCGTCGAAGGAGTATCTGAATCCTCGTCCCGACCGGCGCGCGTCGCCGCGCCCG
>JASHPY010000136.1 GCA_030037855.1 Thermoplasmata archaeon
GAGTGTGCGTCACGCGGCGGGTGACGATCCGTTCCGGGCGCGACTCCCGGGGAAGAGCAGCGGTATCAAGAGCGCCGCACCCGCGACGGAGAAGACCGCCGACACCCCGAACGCCAACGGAGCCGAGACATAGGTCCAGAGCCCGCCGACCACCAGAGAGCCCACGAGCACGGCGACCCCTTGCACCGTTCCCAGCCAGCCGAACGCGGGCCCCGCGAGCTCGCCGGGCATCTCCCGGGCGATCCACGCCGACTCCGTCACCCCTTGGATGCCGACCTGAACGCCGGCCACCGCGAAGGCCAGGATCCCGCCGAGAAGACCGCCGTTCCCGATCAGGAGGACGTCCACGAGCGCGAACAGCGCGAAGCTCACGGCGACGAGGCCGACCCCGTGAAAGCGGTCGGTCCAGCGCCCCGCCGGATAGGAGATTCCGGTGAAGATCAGATTGTACAGCAGGTACAGCAAGAGGGAGGCGACCACGACCGCGAGGAGCGACCCCCCCGAGCTGGGCAAGAGGTTCTCGCCGACGCGCAGGAGGGCGAGGAGGATGCTGAAGTAACCGAGCCCGAACACGATCTCCGCGATCAGGAAGAGGCGGAAGGTCCGAGGAAACTCCCGCCAGCGGACGGCAGGCGGGCGTTGCGACGCCGGACCGGCCCGAGCGGCCCGGTCCTTGACGAACACCAGCAGCACGATCACCGCGACGAATCCGGGAATCACGCTGACCGCGAAGATCGTGCGGAACTCCTGGATACCTCCGGCTAAGAGAAGGGCGATCGCCGTGAGGGTGCCCAGGACGGCGCCGACGGAGTCAAGGGCCTGTTCGAGCCCGAAGGCGACGCCCTGCGTCGCGTGGGAGGTGGCGTTCGCAACGATGGCCTTCTTGACTGGTTGCCGCGATCCACGACCGAGCCACGCGGAGACCCGGAGGACCAGCACCTCGGGCCAGATCGCGGCCACCGCGAGAAGGCCGTGGCTCACGGTCGTGGTGAGGTACCCGAGGGAGCCCCGCTGCTTGCGGTCCGCGCCCCGAGCCCACCGTTCCCCCGCCACGGTCTGAATCCCGCTCTGGGCGAACTGAGCGGCTCCGTCGATCAAGCCGACTAGGAACGGGGTGGCGCCCAGCGAGAAGATGAGGAAGAACGGGAGGACCGGGAGGATCATCTCGTACGACCAGTCCGAGAAGAGGCTGGTGACGGAGACCGCCCACACGTCCGGGTGGATCCCCCGGATCGTTGCGCGCGACGCGGCGGGGTCGGGGAGGGGGTCGGGGTCGATTCTCTCCGGGGTCGAGGTCGCCAAGGCAATCGGCTCAACCACGGCATGGCGTCGAGCGCTTGACGCTGCCGGACATCTTCCGACGGGAGCGGCACCGAGCACGGCGTGGGAGGGGCGAGTCCGCCCTGCGCCGACCGACCGAGCGACCGTCGGAAGGGGCCCCCGGCCCCCTGGCATGAACCGACGACCCGTCCGCGAGCGCTCGCGCTTCCGGATAACCGTATGTATCGCGCGCGCGCTGTCTGCGCGGGCGATGGAGCCCGCCTAACTCACGCCGCACTGCGGATGATGGCTCCTACGGCAGTGATCGATGACCACCCCGCTCGTGCATCCGCCCCCCGAACCCCCACGCGACGCGCTCGCTCGGCTCCGGGTCATCGCCGTCGGACTCGAGCAGGTCGATTGCCGCGAGTCGATCGATAGGGCGATCGAGACCCTCGGGCAAGGGCAGCTGCGGGTCACCGTTCTCGGACAGTTCAAGCGCGGCAAATCGACGCTGCTCAACGCGCTGCTCGGCCGGGAGCTCCTGCCGACCGGCCTCCTCCCCGTGACGTCGGTGGCGACGGAAGTGCGACCGGGCGAGGGCGAACTGTTCGTGATCCGGAACGACGGTCGAACCGAGCGTGCCGCGCTCTCCGCGCTGCCCGAGTTCGTGACCGAGGCGGGCAACCCGGAGAACGTCAAGGGGGTCCGACGGGTCGAGGTGCGCGTCCCGCTCCCGCCGTGGGCCGGGCCCGCGGTGTTCGTCGACAGTCCCGGCATCGCGTCGATCCATCCGCGCGCCACCGAGGAGGCGTACCGCCTCGGCGCGGGCGTCGACGCCGCGATCTTCGTGCTCTCTCCCCAACCTCCGATCTCGGAGCCCGAACTCGCCTTCCTGCGGACCGTGCGGGGCTCGGCCACGCGATTCTTCTTCGTGATGAACAAGATCGACGAGGTAGCGGAGCCCGAACGGGCCGAGCTCCTCGAGTACGTCGCCCGGGCCCTCCGCGATCGGGCCGAGATCGACCACCCCCGGCTGTACTGCCTGTCGGCGCGCCGCGTCCTCCGGGCCGGCGCGGCTCCCGACGCTCGCTCCCCGGCCGATCCGGATTGGTCGGAGCTCCTTACCGACCTCGGCCGGTACCTCGGCGAGAGCCGGGACGACTCGTTGCGACGGATCCGCGAGCGCCGGGTGTCGCAGTACGCCGAACGGCTCGGCAGCATGGTCGACCTCGCGCGGCGAACCGTTTCGGCCTCGGAGGCGACGTTCGAGAAGGCGCATCGTGCGCTCGCGGAGACGATCGAGCGCACGACCGTAGAGCGACGGGCGGCGGACGCGCTCCTGGACGAGGACGTGATCGACGTGATCGCCACGATCGATCGTCGGCTCGAACGATTCCGGACGGACGACCAGGGACCGGTAGTGGCGTCGCTGGAGGAGTTCCTTCGGTCGACGCGCTCCTGGAGCGCCGCCCGACTGGTCGAGGGGTTCGACCGACGGTGCCGCGAGGTCGTGGCCCCTCGCATCCAGACCTGGCGCGCGACGCTCGAGGAAACGGCGGCCGGCCTCCTCGCGGCCGCGTGCGACCGGTACGCCCGCCGCGTGGAGTCCGCGCTCCGGGAGGTCGACCGTGCCGCCGGGGAGTCGTTCAACGTCCGGCTGACGAGCCTCGCGCTGGACGTGCCGCTCTCGGACCTCTCGCGTTACTACGTTCGGATCCCCGGTCTCCTCGACGACTCGCTCGCCGGCCAGAGCGCGAAGCTCCTGCCGGCCGGATGGCTGCGCGGTCGGCTGCGGAGCCAGCTCGGCCGGACCGTCGCCGAGCAGCTCGACGCGCAATCGGGACTGATCCGCACGGACCTCATCGACCGCCTTCGCCGGTCGGTCGCGGAGTACAAGGAGGCCGTCACCAACCGGATCGACGGCAACCTGGCGTCCATTCGCGCGGCGATGGAGCGGGGGCGGAAGGAACGCGACGCCGGGGTCGCGCGCCGGGACGCGTGGCGCGCGCAGCTCGACGGTTGGCGGCGGGAGCTGGACGAGCTCACCCGACCCGACGGACGTGCGCTCCCGGGGGGCCTCGTCTCGTGGGCGACCTCTCGCGGCCTCCCCCGGCGGCCCCCGTGCCCGCCGCGTCCGATCGTGCCGCGGGCGGGACGGTCGGTAGTTCGCCCCCGTCCTCCCCGCCCCCGTTCACCGGACTGTTCTCCCCGACCGCGCCGGCCGCCGCCCGTCCACCGGACCCCGCATCGCTCCGAACCGACCTGAACCTCGACCGAGTGTTCCGGGGCCTCGCGACCGGGCGCGAGGAGTACGACCTTGTTCCGCTCTACGAGGCGCCCGCGGCCGACCTGGACGCCGTGCACTTCCGTCAGGAGGTCGCCCGCGACCTCGAACGGCCGCCGGTCGGCGATGCGGTGCGCCGGTTCGCCGACGAGATGCGGCGCGTACGGCAGCTCCTCGCCGCGGGCCAGCAGCGCCGTCACGAGCTCCAACGGGGCCGGATGTTCGTCGACGCGGCCGTCGCCTACGTGGAATCCGTCGCGGAACTCGAGCGCGCCCTGGCCGACGCGCCGCTCGACTCCCGGGGCGTGCGCGCGTTCCGCGACTACGTGCGCTGGCTCGTCGGCGCGCCGGCGTTCGTTCGCCTCCGCGCCGAGGCGACCGGGCTCGAGGCGGAGTTCGGACAGATCACCTACCTCGTGCACGTTCGCGAGCGGCGGGTGGTGGTGGCCCCGTACCGTGGGGAGGTGGATTTCGGCGCGAGCGTCGAGGCGAGCTTTCGCCGGTTCGAGGGGTCGGGCGAGACCGAGTACCGCTTCCCGTCGCGCCGGGCCCCCGACCTCGATGACGTCGAGGGCGGGATCCTCGATCGCGTCGCCCTCCTGTTCCCCGGACCGTTCGACCGGATGCGCCGATTCGTCGTCGGGGTCAGCGACTGGATCGACCCGGCCGTCCGTCGGTTCGACCGGGAGGCCCAGTACTTCCTCGCGTACTTCGCGTTGGTCGAGCGGCTGCGAGCGCGGGGGCTCGCGTTCTGCTACCCGGAGGTCGGTGCGGCGGACGAGGACGAGTCCGCCGAGGGGATCTTCGACCTCGCGCTCGCGGGCCGGGAGGAGCCCGCCCCCCCGACGATCGTCGTCAACGACTTCGTCCGCACGGCGCCGGAGCGGATCGTTGTCGTCACCGGGCCGAACCAGGGCGGTAAGACGACGTTCGCCCGGGCGGTCGGCCAGCTGCACTACCTCGCCGCCCTCGGGCTCCCGGTGCCGGCGCGGTCCGCACGGCTCGGGTTCGCCGAGCGCATCTTCACGCACTTCGGGGCCCCCGAGGCGCTCGCCGACCTACGGGGCCGACTGGAGGACGACCTCGTACGCATGCACCGGATCCTCACCGACGCGACGCGCACGAGCCTCGTGATTCTGAACGAGAGCTTCGCCTCGGCGACGCTCGAGGACGCGCTCCAGCTCGGGGAGGAGGTCGTGCGGCAGCTGATCGAGCGGGGCGTGCGGGCGGTCTACGTCACGTTCCTCGACGAGCTCTCGCGGATCTCCCCCGAGACCGTGAGCCTGGTCGCGACCGTGGCCCCGGACGACCCGAACGTCCGGACGTTCCGGATCGTCCGCCAGGTCGCCGACGGACGCGCCTACGCGATGGCGCTCGCCGAGAAGCACGGCCTCACCTACTCCGACCTCCGCCGACGGATGGGACGATGAAGGTCCGCCTCCTGTTCGAGGACCACGACCTCGACCCCGCGTCGCCGCTGCCCCCCGGCGCCGCCGACCTCACCCTGGACCTCGGCCTCGAGGCCGTGTTCGACGCGATGGCCCAAGGGAACGCCGCCCTGCGCGCCGTCGCCGAACGGACGGTCTTCCGCAGCCTGACCGATCCGGCCGCGATCCGCCGGCGACTGGAGGCCTTGCAGGACGTTCGGGAGCACGCCGGGGTGGCCCGCGAACTCTACGACCTCGCGTTGGCGATGCTCGCCGCCGAGCGGCGGTACTGGTCGTTCGGGAAGTCCGCCGACTCCGTCCTCCATCGGGCCGTGCGGCTCCTCGAGGTCTACCTCGAGGGACTGGAAGCGCTCCGGCGGATCGCCCGCACGTCGGGGGAAGGGTTCCGTTCGGAAGCGTTCCGACGGTTCTTCCGCATGGTCGGCGACGAGCTCGGCGAGGCGTACCTCGGCGAACTGCGAGCGCAGCGGGACGAGCTCGAGTTCGAGGACGGGGTCTGGATCAGCGCGCGCCTCGGGGCCGGCAACCGGGGGACGGAGCACGTGCTCCGCCGCCCCCGAGAGGTCCGGGTCGGCTGGTGGCGCCGGCGCTTCCCTCCTCGGAAGACCCCGCTCGCGTTCGAGATCGGAGAGCGGGACGAATCCGGCCTCCGGTCGCTGTCCGAGCTCCGGGAGCGAGGCATCGCGTCAGTCGCCGGGGCCCTCGCCCGATCGACCGAGCACCTCCGGGGGTTCTTCACGTGCCTTTCCGTCGACCTCGGGTTCTTCCTCGGGTGCCTCCACCTCGAGACCGCGCTCGCCGCTCACGGCCGCGCCCTCGTTTCGCCGGAGCCGGTCGACCCCGAGGCGAGGGCGGCGGACGGCGCCGGGCTCTACGACCCCGGGCTCGCGCTCCGGTCGAACGCTCCCGTCGTCGCGAACGACCTCGCCGCCGACCGAAAGCTCCTGGTCGTGGTCACGGGCGCGAACCAGGGGGGCAAATCGACGTTCCTTCGCGCGTTCGGGATCGCCCAGCTCCTGATGCAGGCGGGGATGGGCGTGCCGGCCGAGCGGTTCCGCGCGAGCGTGGCCCCGGCGATCGCCACCCACTTCGCCCGTGGGGAGGACGCGACGATGGCTCGCGGCAAGCTCGACGACGAGCTGCGCCGCATGAGCCAGCTCGTGGAGCGCCTGCGTCCCGGCGCGCTGCTCCTCTCCAACGAGTCGTTCTCCTCCACGAACGAGCGGGAAGGCTCGCAGCTGGCGGCGGAGGTGTTCCGGGCGTGCCGGGAGTCCGGCGTACGGGTCGTCGCGGTCACCCACCTCTACGAGCTCGCGTGCTCGGCCGAGCTGCGCGACTCGCCCGACGTCCTCTACCTGCGGGCCGAGCGGACCCCGGACGGGCAGCGAACGTTCCGGATCCGGGAGGGCGACCCGTTACCCACGAGCTTCGGCGCCGACGTCTACGCGGCGATCTTCGGAGCACCGCCGAGGGCGCGGCCCGCCTGACGCCGCCGTTCGTCGCGACGCTCGCGGCGGGCGAGCGGACCCAAATACCCCCGCGGTCTCCCCGGAGCGGCTGTGGGGTCAGCCGCCGGCCGCGCGAGCGCGGACGGAAACTGCAGCGCGCTGCCGATGACCCCTGGAGGTCGGTAGCATGTCGGGACAGCCGAGGACGCCGGGCGGACGGTCGGACGCGTCACGGGTCGGGAGCCTCGTTGTGCCCGAGCGGATCCGGCAGCGCCTGCGCACGTGGGTCGACGTCGACGCGGTCGGGGCGGACGGGTTCTGGGCGTGGCTCGAGACGGTGCTGCCGCTGCTCCCCCCGCCGGACGGACCTCGGTCGAGTCCGAGCGCCCCGAACGCGCTCGCCGACCGGGTGCGCGAGCTGGCGACCGACCTGGTCGACTGCGCGGGCGACCGCGCGCGACTGATCGCGGACTGCGATCGGTACTACACGGACAACGTCGGGCTCGCCCGCCGGGTGAAGGCGCTCGAGGCGTCGCTCCGGATGGGGAACCGGGCCGAGCGGGGGCCCCCATCGGAGGACGACCCGGAGGCCGAAGCGATGGCGGAACGCTACCTCCCCCACCGATGAGGCGGGAATGACCGACCCGACCGTGCCGGCGCCGCCCGCGCCCCCCCGTCGTCGTATCGTGGTCGCCTACGACGGGTCGGCGCCGTCCGACCGCGCGGTACGGCTCGCGCTCGACTGGTTCGCTCGGGACCACTCCGAGGTGTGGATCGTCCACGCCGCGAGTCCCCCCCGAACGGTCGCCGAGCCGCGCACCGAGGAAGAGCAGGGGTCCGAGGTGAGCGCGATCGAACAGGGGCTGCGCACGGTCCAGGCCCACGTCGACCCGTCGGGCGAGCGCGTCCACGTTCGAGTGCGCGAGGGCGCGGCACCGGCCGTGATCCTCGCGACCGCGGACGAGGTGAAGGCGGACCTCATCGTCGTCGGGACCCGGGGGCTCCGGGGCGCGAGCCGGCTACTGCTCGGCTCCGTCTCCTCGGAAGTGCTCGTCCGGTCCTCGCGACCGGTGACGGTCGTCCCCTAACGCCCGGCGACGGCTACGCCGCGGCCGCGACGTAGATCACGACCACGAGCGTCACGATCAGGATGTACGCGAGGTACCGGCCGAGGCGCCCGGACATCACGCCCGACTTCAGCGCGGCCGACACGCCGTCGCCGAACCAGACGAGGCTGTCGTAGAACAGCTTGAAGACGTCGAGCACCTCGAGGTCGACGTTGTAGGCGAACGGGGCGGCCCGCTCCTCCGGGGTCCCGGCGCCGGTTCCGGTGCGCACTTCCCGGGTCGCGAGGACCGAGCGCATCATGATCCGGATCCCGGTGCTGTAGCCGAACGAGGTGTACGTCTCGCCGTCCCGCCCCGGCGGGCTCCCGGCCATCCACGGCTCGACCCGCCGGGTCGCCGACCGCCCGCCGAGGACGTAGTAGCCGAGCGCGACGGCCGCGCCCGCCGCGAGCGCGAGGGGAACGACCGGGGGCGAGAGGATGCCGAACGGCGACCCCGACAGGATCGACCACCCGTCGGGCACGGAGAGCAGGCCGCCGACCGGCGCCGTGATCGGGGCCTGGGCGAACGCGGCGACCGTCGGCGCGAGGAACCGGATCAGCCAGGGGGCCGCGACGCCGATCCCGAGCACGACCGCGCCGACCGCCCCGATCGGCGCCGCGAGCCCGCTCGCCCGCGGGCTCGCCGGGGTCGCCTTCGGCTTCCACAGGAACGAGAAGCCGAGGAACTTCACCATCGCGACCAGGATGAGGCCGGCCGCGAGCGCGACGGCCGCGCCCGAGAGGAGCCCGACGAACTGCACCCACTCGGGCGAGAACCGGTACGACTGGAACAGCGCTTCGAGGACCATCCACTCGCTGACGAACCCAGCGAGCGGCGGCGCGGCGGCGAGGCTCAGCGCGGCGGCGACCGTGCCGAGACGGGCGGCGCGGTCCGCGTCCTTCGCGCGCCCGCGCGTCGAGTTGAGGTCGAACGTGCGGGTCGAGTGCTCGATGTAGCCGGCGCTCAGGAACAGCGCGCTCTTCGCGACCGCGTGCGCGAGCGCCTGGTAGAACGCGGCGAACAGCGCGAAGACGTAGAGGTCCGTGAGGCCGTCGGCGTGCGCGATCAGCGCGATCCCTAGCGCGACGAGGATCAGGCCGTTGTTCTCGATCGTGCTGTACGCCGGCAGCCCCTTCGTGTGCTCGCTGACCGCGGCGAACAGCGCCCCGAGGAGCACCGAGATCGCGCCGATCCCGAGCATGACCGCCCCCCACCAGAGCGGGGGAGGGGACGGGAGGAGGCTCAGCACCCGGAAGAGCCCGTACGCGCCGGCGAGCGTGAGGGTCGAGCTCAGGACCGCCGAGGCGTTGGACGGTGCCGAGGAGTGCGCGATCGGGAGCCACTCGCTCATGTGGAACGGCGCGACCCCCATCTTGAGCCCGAAGCCGATCAGGCCGGCGACGAAGACGACGCTCGCGATCGCCCCGGCCGTGGCGACCGGCACCTCGACGAACGAGCCGCTCATCACGTGGAGGCCGGCGACGGCGACGACGACGAGCAGCGTGCTCGCCTCCCCGAACGCGAGGAAGACGAACGCGGCGGAGAAGACGCGACCCGAGCGTCCGCGCGCCTGCAGGATCATGCCGTACGATGCGAGCGTCATCGTCTCCCAACCGATGAGGAACAACAGGAGGCTCGACGACGAGACCAGGAGCGCGATCGCGCCGAGCGTGAGCGCGTAGCAGAACGCGAGCAGGGGCGAGCTCCGGTCGTCGTACGCGAGCGAGTACGCCGACGTCGCGATCCAGACGATCGAGGTCGCGAGCGCGAAGAACGCGGAGAGACCATCGAGGCCGAGCGACTCCGGGTCGCCGAGGGGGCCGCTCCACGCGAGCCCCTGGAACGCCCCTCCGGCGAGCGCCCCGACGGCCGAGATCAGCAGGAGCACCGAGGCCGCGAGCGACGTCGCGTAGCCGAGGTCCCGCCGTACGAGCGAGAGCGCCGCCCCGGCGAAGAATCCGACGACGGCGATCGAGAGCACCGCCCCGAGGAGCTCCATCGTCACGGACCTCCCCGCGCGGCGCGGTCCCGGCCGTTGAGCTTCAGGATCGCGTCGAGGATCGCGGTCGGCGACGGCGGGCAGCCCGGCACGAACACGTCGACCGGGACGATCTCGGCGAGGCCGGGGACGAGGCCCGGGGCCCCCGCGAACGCCCCGCCACTGATCGGGCACGCCCCCACCGCGACGACCGCTTTCGGCCCGGGCAGCGCCTCGTACGCCCGACGGAGCGGCTCCGCCATCTCGGGGGTCGGGACCCCGACCACCAGGAGGACGTCCGCGTGACGCGGCGAGTTCGTGAAGAACAGGCCGAGCCGTTGGACGTCATAGTACGGGTTCGCGAGGGCGAGCACCTCGAGGTTGCACGCGTTGCAGCTCCCGACGTCGACGAGGAAGAGGTGCAGGGAGCGCCCGAGGCGCGCGAGCGGAGGGGGCGCGGCCGGTGACGGCACGGGACCGCTCGAAATCCGCAGGAGGTCGTCCCGGGAGCGCGTCGCCGCCTCGACGGGGCCGGTGAATGTGAGGCCGGCCGCGACGCACCGGGCGCATCGGATGCACTTCCCCTGGTCGACCGCCGTGTCGCTGATCGCGCCGACCGGGCAGCTGTCCCGTGCGGCCGGGAGGGACGCGACGCCCGCGACCGGGAGCGGCGGGCGACCGGTCGGCGAGACCTCCTCGTCGGCCGCCGCGTCCTTCGGATAGCGGCTCGTCAGGATCCCCCGCGACGCCGATTGCTGGATCCACGACGGCACGACGATCACCCGTCCGTTTCCGCGAAGACGAATCCGAAGCTCTCGAACGCGAAGTGGAAGTCGGTGAACACGGCGTCGCGCATCCCGGCGGCGAACACCGTCCAGTTCGCCCGGCTCGGGGTGCGGAGCTGGAGCGCATCGACCTTGCCGGCGGTCACCCGCACGTCGTAGACGAGGTCGCCGCTCGGCGCCTCCACCCGGCCGATCCCCCGCCCGGGGGCGACCGGCGATCCGGCCGGCTCGGCTCCGGTGCTCGCCGTCGCCCAGCGGTCGAGCATCTGCTCGAGGATCAGGAAGCTCGCCCGGACCTCCTCCGCCCGGATGATGAGGCGCGCGAGGGCGTCGCCGCCGGTCTCGTGGGGGAGCGGGACGAAGAGGTCGTTGTACGGCGCCACGGGGATCCGGAGGCGGTCGTCCCACGCGACCCCCGAGGCGCGCAGCGTCGGGCCGACCGCGCCGCCGCCGACCGCCTCCGCGCGCGAGACCGGGCACGTGCCCTGGATCCGGTCGATGAACGTGCGGGACTCGAGGAACAGGAGCCAGAGCCGTTCGAACTCCTCGGCGAGGTGGCCGAGCCGCTCGGCGAGCCGGTGTCGGTCGGCCGCGTCGAGCCGTCGGGCGGGGCCGCCGGGCAGCAGGGCGCCGAACAGCCATCGGTGGCCGAAGAACGCGCCCTGGACGCGCAGGACCTCCTCCGCGAGCGCGTGGGTCTGGGCGAGCCCGACGTTCTGCGAGGCGGCCTCCGCGACGCGCGCGATCACGTGCACGTGGTTGTAGATGCGTTGGAGCTCCTGGGCGAGCCCCCGGACCCACCGTTCGGCCGTGGGCACCTCCGTCGCCGACGCACTCTCCGCGGCCTCGAGGAACGCGGCGACGTGCGACGCGGAGAAGTTACCGGCCATCCGCTCGACCAGGAGGGCCGCGTCGGCGACCGGACGGCCGACGACCGTCTCGCGGATCCGCCGGGACTTGAAGCCGCCGACCGGCACGAGGTTCAGCACGCGCTCGCCGTAGGTCCGGACGTCGAACCGTCCCGCCTCGGGGACCCCCATCGAGATCGGCCCGTACGGGAACGTGAAGATCCCGTAGCCGTCGACCTCGGTGGCCGGGGCGAGGGCGTGGGGTCGCGTGCGGTCGGTGTCGGCGCGCCAGAGCGCGGCCGGCCCGCCCTCGTCCGGGCTCGGCGCCGTGAGGGTCAGCACGGAGACCCCCGCCGCGTAGTCGTTGTAGAGCGCGAACCGGCCGTCGTCGGGGACGTAGGCGAGCGCGCGCGCCGTCGCCTCGCCGCCGACCGCGGGCGACGGCTCGACCCGCCAGCTCGGCCGCCTCACGGGAGCGAGCCTCCGAGCAGCGTCGACGCGGCGCGGAGCGCCGACGAGAGGTACGGGAAGGCCGCGACCCCGATCGCCAGGGCGACGCCGACGTTCAGGTAGGCGAAGCCCCAGCCCGAGTCGGAGCTCTCGGTGAGCGGGCGGGAGCTCGCCGTCGGCTCGCCGAAGACCATCCGGCCGATCTGCGAGTTCACGCCGAGGAACGCGACGAGGATCGCGGCGACCACCACGCCCGCGACCCAGACCTCCCCGACGGCGAGCGCCCCGACGACGATCAGGAGCTCCCCGAGGAACGTGCCGAACGGAGGGGCCCCGGTGACCGCCGCCGCCGAGACGACCCACGCGAGCCCGGTCGCCGGCATCGTCTCCCGGAGGTTGCGGATCTCGTCGATCCGGTTGGTCCCGGTCGAGCGGAGCACGTTCCCGCCGCAGTAGAACGCCGCCGACTTCGCGAAGGCGTGCGCGACGAGGAGGATCAGCGCCCCGTAGAGCGCGACGCCGCCGAGGGCGATCCCGATGACCGCGAGACCCATCACCTCCATGCTCGAGTACGCGAGCAGTCGCTTGAACGAGCGCTGCCGCTGGATCAGGAACGCAGCGACGACCGCCGTCGCGATCCCGAAGGCGAGGATGAGGTCGGTGATCGCGACCGGCGGCGGACTCGGCAGGACCCGGTAGACCCGGAGGAAGGCGTAGAGCGCCGTCGGCAACAGCACCCCGGAGAACATCGCGGAGACCGGGGACGGGGCCTCGGAGTGCGCGTCCGGCAACCAGGTGTGCATCGGGAACAGGCCGACCTTCGTCCCGTAGCCGACGAGCGCGAGCGCGACCGCCATCTCGATCGGCAGCGTCGCGGGCGGCGGGTTCGCCGCGAGCGTGAAGCCGTCGAGCGTCCCGGTGGAGATGTAGAGGAGCAGGAGGGCGAACAGCGCGATCGTGAGGCCGGCGGAGGCGATCAGCGTGTACCGCCACGCCGCCTCGACGCTCGCCGGCCGGCGCTCGAGCACGATCAGGAGCGCGCTCGCGACCGTCGTCGCCTCGACGCCGATCCACATCAGCCCGAGGTCGGTGACGACGAGGACCGCGATCATCGAGAACGCGAACGCGCTGAGGAGGGCGTAGTACACCTGCGGCGTCAGGAACGGGCGTGCGACGTGCTGCAGGTAGCCGCGGGAGTACCAGATCGACGTGACGTAGACGCCGGTGACCATCAGGAGGAACACCTCGCTGAGCGCGTCGAGCCCGAGGTACGGCCCCCAGCGACCCTCCGCGCCGGTCGCGAGCAGGAGGACGGCCGCGACGAACGCGATGACCGCGCCGGCCCGGGCGACCGCCTGGCTCACGTGCGGGTACGGGATCAGCGCGAGGACCGCCGCGGCCGACGGCGCGGTGAGGACCGCGAACAGCAACAGGGGGTCGCCGACGCCGATCATCCGGCGAGCTCCTCCAGCGCCGCCTCTTCCGGGGTCCCGGTGACGTCGCGCTGGATCGACAGGATGACCGCGACCAGCACGACACCGAGCACGTCGAGGAAGACGACGACCTCAACGAACAGCGGGAATCCCTGCGCGAAGAGGGCCCCCGCGTAGACGACGGCGTTCTCCTCCTCGAGGTAGCCGATCACCTGGACGATCGTGTTCGACCGCGTCGCGAGCATCAGGAGGCCCTCGACCAGGAGCACGAACGGCAGCGCCGCTCCCGGCTCCGGGAACGTCGTAGCGAGCGTCTGCTGGAAGACGAACCAGGCGATGATCGCGAGGGCGACCGCCGCGAGCGCGTGGCCGGTCACGCGGTGGGCCGCGTGGAGCTCGCGCATCCTCCACCGGAACGCCCGGATCTGCCGGCGCAGCACGAACGGGATCAGCACCGCGCGGACCGCGACCGCGAGGCCCGCGAGGATCGCGAGGTCGACGCTCTGGGTCGTCCAGGCGAGCCAGCCCAAGAGGACCGCGAGGAGCAGCGACTGGACCGCGATCCCCCGGATCAGCGGGTCGACGAACGACTCGGACTGCAGGTAGAGCGCGGTGAGCAGGATCCCGATCCCGACGAGGGCGAGGACCTCCGCCGAGCCGTCCATTCACGGCACCCCCAGCACGGCGAACGCGAACACCGCGAGGACCGCGAGCGAGAACGAGAGCGCGAGGAAGTCGCGGATCTTGAACAGCCGGACCTTCGCGACCGTCGCCTCGACGAGGACGACGACGCCGACCAGGAACAGCAGCTTGACCACGAGGACGCCGATGTTCCCGACCGCGGCGAGGACGGTCGGTGCCGGGTCCATCCCCCACGGGAGCGCGAAGACGTTGACGAACACCGAGTAGAGCAGGAACTGCTTCAGCCACCCGTTCCACCGGTTGAGCCCGAGCAGCCGGCCCGAGTGCTCGAAGATCCGGCCGTCCTCGAGCATCCCGAACTCCATGAGGCCGGCGCTCTCGACCGGGAGCTTTCCGGTCTCGGCGAGGAGGAGCAGGAAGAACGCCGCGGTCACGAGCAGGTGGGTCGGGGCGAGGTACGCCGAGGTCGAGGACGAGACGAGATTGTTCGTGACGTACGGGCTGTCGGTGCCGGTGATCACGGCGACCGCGAAGAAGACGATGATCAGCGTCGGCTCGGCGAACGCCGCGAACGAGACCGTCCGGCTCGCGCCGAGCGCGGCGTAGTTGCTGCCGGAGTCGAGCGCCGCGAGGAGCGTGACGGTGCCGGCGAGTCCGAACAGCAGACCGCCGCCGAGGAAGTCGACCGTCGAGGCGAACGGGATCGGGTACGGGGTGATTATCGGGACGACCACCGAGATCAGGAGGTAGGCGCCGAACGCGACGAACGGCGCCACGACGAAGACCGCCGAAGCGTTCGACGGAAGGAGCGTCTCCTTGCGGAGGTACTTCGCGAGGTCGTAGTACGGCTGGAAGATCGACGGACCGGTCCTCGATTCCGTCCACGCCTTGAACCGATAGGCCACGCCGGCGACCAGCGGCGAGAGGAGGAGGACCGTGGCCGCCTGCAGTATGTTGACGACCTGCGCTACCCAGTCCATCGGTGCCTACTCCTTTTTTTCGGGAGTAGGCGTCATTGTCCCAACGGGCGGTTGGCCGGTGGACCGGCGGGCGGACGCCTCCGCCGAGCGTATACACCAGGGCCCCCTACTTAGGCGTAGCGGACAACGAGAGTCGTCGCGGCGGTCCCCGCCGCGCGCGAGCACCCGCCTCGCCGTCCGGCGCCCACGCTCCGGGCGTGCGAATCCTTCGCGCGGGCCGCACCCGATCCGTGCGGGCGGAGTTGGCGGGAGGCGACCGACTCCAGGCGGCGATCGTCGGGTCGCGTCGCCCTCGTCCCGCGCGGCACGTCTCCTCCGGGGTGCCCCAGGACGCGGTGGACCCTCGGGGCCGGTTCGGGGGCCGAAGCTACGACCTCGATTCCAGGAGAGGTACGGGGTCCGTCCGTCGCCGGGAGGGGCCGCTCCCGGCGCGAGCCCGGGGCGCTCCGGGACCATCTGTCGGGGGGCGTTGCGAGAGGGCAACGCGCGCGCGGTGCGCCCTCAACGCCCCTTCCCGAGTCGGAGATACCGATTGGTGACCTCTCCGACGTCCTCGTCCTCGGGGATCTCCACGCGAGCCCCCGCCATCTCGAACGTCCGGAGCACCGCTTCCAGCGCCTTCAGCCGGCGCGAGAGGATGTCGTTGTCCCGGGTGTACTGGTCACAAAGCACGTTGAGGCGGGCGTGTTCCCTCGCATAGACCACCAATCGTTGCTGCAACTCGCGCACCTCGTCGGTGCGGGGCCCGCTCAGGGAGACCTGCGGCTTCTCCCCGAGCGCCGGGGTGGGGAGCAGCGGGAGGATCGCCCTCAACCAGAGCCAGAAACCCTCCGCCCCCACCTCTTCCACGTCGACCCACGCCGTGAGCCGACGTCGAAGATCGGGCGGTATGGCCAAATCGCCGGGCGGTCCCTCGCCACTCGTCCTAGCCTTCCGTACGTAACCGACCACCATCGCTGCCTCCAGGGGTCATCGGCAGCGACCTGCGGTTTCCGCCCGCGGCTTCGCGGGCGGGGGCTAACCCCACAGCCATTCGATTGTACGCGAAGCGAGTATTTGGATGATTCTCGTGGCTCTACCAGCAATTCTGCTTGCTTTATTAGTGTGCAAACCACGACACAGTGTACCGTGGTCCGCAACATGGCCGATTATCTACCAAATGCTCTTTCCCGTGCTACATGGCAACACCTGCCACGGCAGAGGCGCCCTTCGACCAGACGCAGAGCAAGGACCCATTCTGGGCCCCGGCGAGTGTCGTCGGGTTGTGCGGCTTCGGCACAACCACGATGATCGCCGGAATGGGGATCGCGAGCAACGGGATCAACTGGGGAGTCGATAACGGCGCCGTCTTTCCGATGGCGCTCGCGTTCGGCGGAAGCGCCCAGTTCGTCGCCGGGGTGATCATGCTCCGCCGGGGAGAGATCTTCCCCGGATCCGCGTTCTGCGGATACGGCGCTTTCTGGTGGGCGTTCACGCTGTTCTTGAGCGGCCTCACCGGCGACAAGGCGTTCGGGGCCACCGCTCCCTACGACATCGCATGGTTCATGGTGGTGTGGGCGCTGTTCACACTGACCTTCGCGATCAACTCACATTATCACGGACCCGGGATCGCGTTCGTCTTCTGGACCCTGGTGCTCGCGTTCGTGCTGCTCGCGATCGACTTTGCGATCGTCGGCGCCGGACACACCCCCTCCAACGGGCTCTGGGAGGCGACCGGGATCGACACGTTCATCTGCGGGTTCGCGGCGTGGTACGTGGCGACCGGGATCATCACGGCGCAGCACCACAAGGGTCGCAAAGTGCTCCCGTTCTGACCCTGAGGTCGAACCCTTTCCTCCCCCCTCTTTTTTGTCGACGTCTCGGGACCGGCCCCGGCGTGACCGGCTCCCGAGCCGAACGCTCCCCCGGTCGGTCCTCCCCGGCCCGCGAGCGCCCGTTCCGCGCGGGCCGGGCGCCCGGCCACGACGCGAGTTTATCTCGCGCGGCCGTTACATCGCCCCGTGGACACGTATTTTCGCGCGATCGAGTCCGAGGTCGACCGCGCCTACCAGGTCGCCGCTCGTGCCCGCGCCGAGGGGTTGGACCCCGAGACCGTCCCCGAGATCCCCCGCGCCCAGGACATGGCGTCGCGGGTCGAGAAACTGCTCGCGCACCTCGGGATCGAGGGGATCTCCACTGAGATCCGGGAGCTTGCCGCCCGGGTGCCGCGCGAGGAGGTCGCGGTCGCGATCGCGCGCCGCCTCGCGAACGACCCGCGGAACGGACGGTCCGTGGCCGAGCGGGTCGACGCCGCGCTGCGCGTCGGCCTCGCGATCCTGACCGAGGGGATCCTCGTCGCGCCGCTCGAGGGCCTCGCCGAAGTCCACGTCCGCCCCGGTCCGGACGGGCAGTCGTACATCGAGCTCTACTACGCCGGCCCGATCCGGGCGGCCGGCGGCACGGCGCAGGCGCTCAGCGTGCTGCTCGCCGACATTGTCCGGCGCGACCTCGGACTCGGGGCGTTCCGCGCGAACGACGACGAGGTCGGCCGGTTCCAGGAGGAGATCCCGCTCTACAAGCACTTCCAACACCTCCAGTACACCCCGACCGCCGACGAGATCGAGCGGGTGGTCCGCCACCTGCCGGTGGCGATCTCTGGGGAGGCGACCGAGGGAGATGCCGAGGTCAGCGCGTTCCGCAACCTGCCGCGTGTGCCGACGAACGGACTCCGCGGCGGCGCGTGCCTCGTCGTCGCCGAGGGGCTCTGCCAGAAGGCAGCGAAGCTGCGGAAGATCGTCGACAAGCTCGGGCTCGAAGGGTGGGGATTCCTCGACGAGCTCGGCCACCACGCGCCGGACGCCGAGGAGGCGCAGGGTCCGAAGTACCTGCAGGACGCGGTCGGCGGTCGCCCCGTCCTCGCCCACCCGAACCGTCCGGGCGGGTTTCGCCTCGTCTACGGTCGCGCGCGGACCACGGGCCTCGCCGGTTGCGCGGTGAACCCGGCGACGATGGTCGTCCTACAGGAGTTCGTCGCGATCGGCACGCAGGTGAAGCTCGAGTACCCCGGCAAGGCCACCGCCATGAGCGTCTGCGACACGATCGAGGGGCCCATCGTCGAACTCGCGGACGGGACGGTCACCGCCGTTCACGATGTCGAGCGAGCGCGCGCGGTCCTGCCGTTCGTCCGGCGCATCGTCGACCTCGGGGAACTGCTCGTGTCGTTCGGTGAGTTCCTCGAGAACAACCGGGAGCTCGTCCCCGGGGCGTACAACCTCGACTGGCACGCAGAGGAGCTCCGCGCGGCGGGGGTCGACGAGGCGGAGGGGCTCGACGTCGCCACCTACGAGGAGGCGGCGCGCGTCGCCGGGGAGCACGACGTGCCGCTCCACCCGCGATGGCTGTTGTTCTGGCACGACCTCTCGCCGGCGGAGATCCGGGCGCTCGCCGAGTTCGTCGAGCGCTCCGGTCGCTGGGTCGAGGGGGCGCTCGAGCTGCCGGACGACCCCGACTGGCGCGCCCCGCTCGTCCGGCTGGGTTTCCTTTCGGCGCCGGTCGGCCCCGAGCGCCGGCGCGGGGAGGTCGACTCGAGCGCCGCGCTCGTGGGCGGGCTCGGACTCGCGCCGGAGGGACCGCTCCTCGTCCGTCGCACGCCGCTCGACCCGGTTGCCCTCGACCCCCTCGACTACGTCCGCCGGCTCTCGGGGATCATCGTCCGTGCGCGGGCTCCGTCGCGCGTCGGAGCGCGCGTCGGCCGCCCCGAGAAGGCCTACCAGCGGGTGATGCAGCCGAACGTCCACGCGCTGTTCCCGGTCGGCGCGGTCGGCGGCCCGACGCGTTCGGTCACCCAGGCGGCCCGGCAGACCCTGAGCGAGGGGACACCGGTCGATCTCGGCGTCCGGCGTTGCCCTTCGTGCGACCGCGCGAGCGTCTGGCCCCGGTGTTCGTGCGGGCACCACACCGAGCCGACCGACCGCGTCGTCTCGGAGATGTTCCCCGTCGGACGGATCTGGAACGAGGCGATCGCACGGCTCCACCTCGCGAAGGTCCCGATGGTCAAGGGCGTGAAGGGGCTCGCGTCCCCCGGGAAATGTCCCGAGCCGCTCGAGAAGGGGATCCTCCGGGCCTCCCACGCGATCTCGGTCTACCAGGACGGCACTGCGCGGTTCGACCTCACCGACCTCCCGCTCACCCACTTCCGCCCGGCCGAGATCGGCACGAGCGTCGAGCGGTTGCACGCCCTCGGCTACTCGGTCGACTGGTCCGGCGCGAAGCTCACCGCGCCGGACCAGCTCGTCGAGCTCCGACCGCAAGACGTGGTCGTCTCGCGCTCGTGCGGCGACTACCTCGTCCGGCTCGCCCAGTTCGTCGACGACGAGCTCGTGCGGTTCTACAACCTCGAACCGTTCTACCGCGCCGAGCGGCCGGGCGACCTGGTCGGCCAGATCGTGGTCGCGCTCGCCCCGCACACCTCGGGCGGCGTCGCCGCGCGGATCGTCGGCTTCACGAACGCCGAGGCGTGCTTCGCGCACCCGATCCTGCACTCGGCGAAGCGACGGAACTGCGACGGGGACGAGGACTCCGTGACCCTCCTGCTCGACGCGCTCGTGAACTTCTCCCGGTCGTACCTCCCCGAGAGCCGCGGGTCGCTGATGGACAAGCCGCTCGTGCTCACGACACGGCTCGACCCGACGGAGGTCGACAAGGAGGCGCACAACGTCGACGTCGGGAGCCGCTACCCGCTCGCGCTCTACCGCGCGGCGGCGGAGCGCCGTTCGCCGAAGGAGGTCGAGCGGCTCGTCGACACGGTCGGGCACCGACTCGGCTCGGACCGCGCGCTCTCGGGCTACGGGTTCACGCACGACACGCGCGACATCGCCGCCGGCCCGGTCCGTTCCGCGTACCGGGGTCAACGGGGGATGCGCGAGACCGTCGAGCGGTCGATCGTCCTCACCGCGCAGATCCGGGCGGTCGAGGTCGCCGAGGCGGTGACGCTCGTCCTCAACGGCCACTTCCTGCGGGACGTGATGGGGAACCTGAAGAGCTACGCGACGCAAAAGTTCCGCTGCAAGAGCTGCGGCACGTCCTACCGTCGACCGCCGCTCGACGGGCGCTGCACGGGGGGGCGGTCGGGGAACCGGTGCGCGGGGGAGCTCGCCCCCACGGTCTACGAGGCGTCGGTGCGGAAGTACCTCCCGCTCTCCCAGCACCTCGCCGAGATCGACGGGATCACGCCGTACGTGCGCCAGCGGATCCAATTGCTCGTCGAGTCGGTGGCGACCCTGTTCCCGACCTCGAGCCAGCAGACGACGCTCGACCAGTTTCCGACAGTCCGCCCGCCGACCTCCCCAGCCGGACCCTGAGCCCCCCGGCTCACCGCGGCGGAGGGTCGCTCGGCAACGGCGACTCGTCCGCGAGCGGCGGGAGCCAATGGGCCTTCCCGCACGACGGACACCGGACGCGGATCCCCACCCCCACGATGTGCGGGGTCAGGAACAACGGGCCGTAGTCCTTCTCGAACGTCGCGCCGCACGTCGGGCAGCGGAACCGGTATGTCCTCGGAAGCACGGGGAGACGGAGCCCTCCGGGCGCGATATCGTTCCCCGCCCGGCGCGGAACCCCCAAATAGAGGGCCCCGCGTGGAGAGGCCCGCGGGCTTGTGGGGTAGTCTGGACTATCCTGTCGGCCTTCGAAGCCGACGACCTGGGTTCGAAATCACCGGAATCGGCGACGGAACTCCCAGCAAGCCCGTACCGGGCACAGCTACCGGAAGTACCCCGGCGATTGTGCCGGCTCAGCGTGCTTCTCCTCTTCCGCCTTCGCCGCCTCGAGGATGTCGATCGCGAGGAGCGCGGGGATCGGCACGAGCCGGATCCGCCCCTTGTCGTCGCCCCCCGTTCCGTCGAGCTCGACCGCCATGATGTTGTCGCCTCCGATCGAGACGAGCCCGCGGAAGGTACCGGTCGACTCGATCGCGGTGTCGTCCGGACCGGCGGAGCGCACGCGCACGCGCGAGCCCGGGGTGAGCGTGATCGGCGGGCGCTTCGAGGCGGCCGCGCCGCTCATCGGACCCCTCCGCGCTCCCGCGTCCCGCCCCGCGAGACCACGAGCGGCTTCGGTGGCGTCCGCGGCATCTTCTCGATGAGCCCCTGCAAGTGGTTCACCGTCTCACGGTAGCGACGCAGGGCGTTCTGGGCGTTCGCCTCGGTGAAATCCCAGGCGCGCGCGAGGTTGCCGTACCGCAGCCGGTACCCCTTGCGCCCCTTCCCGTCCGCGACCCCTCCGACCTCCTCCAGGAGGTCGAGCGACTTCAACTTGTTGACGTGCCGGTAGACGGTCGGCTTCGACGTCTTGAGCACCGCGGTGAGCTCCTCGATGTACCACGCCCTCGTGGGGTCCTTCAGGAGGCAGTCCCGGACGAGCCGGTAGGCGAGGCTCGACGCGATCGGCCCCTCCGAACCCCGGCCGTCCTCCCCCTCGGGAAGATAGCCGACCAACCGCAGGAACTCCCGGAGCACCTCCTCGACGTCGTCGATCGGAGTGAGCGGCGTGCTGTAACGCAACGAAAGTTCGAACGGCATGCCGTCACGGTGCCAAAACCGCGCCAAGAGATAAAACGGGGGGTCGCGACCCGTGAAATCGCGCCCGAAATGCTAAGCGCGAACGTGGCGCTCTCCGCGCACCGTGTCCGCGTTCGAGCTCGTGACGCCCCGCAGCGTGGAGGAGGCGATCGCGAGCCTTCGCGCCTCCGACGGCACGGGGTCCGCGCCGCTCGCGGGCGGGACCGACCTCCTGCTCGACATCGACGACGGCCGCGCCGCGCCCGCCCGCGTCGTCTCGCTCCGACGGCTTCCGTGGCGGACGCTCGACTGGGTCGGCGGGGCGCTCACGATCGGCAGCACGCTGCCGCTCCGCTCGCTGGAGGACGACCCCGGAGTTCGAGCACAGCTTCCCGGCCTCTACCAGGCGGTGCACGCGGTCGGTTCGGTCGCGTTGCGCCACCGCGCGACGATCGGCGGCAACCTCGGTCGGTCCGCGCCGGCCTCCGACCTCATCCCGATGCTCCTCGCGCTCGACGCCGAGGTCGACCTCGTCGGCCCGAGCGCGGAACGTCGGCTCTCCGTGAACGACTTCGTGCGCGCCTCCCGGCGCACGGCGCTCGCTCCGGGCGAGCTGATCCGATCCGTACGCGTCCCGGAGTCACGGCCATCGGCGTACGTCTGGCAGCGCGTCCGGCTCGCGAACGACATCTCCCAGATCGCGGTCGCGGTCGCCTACTCCCCGTCGGGCCGGCGCTGGTCGGTCGCGGTCGGTGGGATGCCGCCCCGGCCGGTGCTCCTCCCCGAGGTCGCTCGGGGACTCGGGAACGCGCGGCCGACGGACCCGGCGCTGCGCGCGGCCGGGGAGCGCGCGACGCGCGAGGTCACGATCGCGGCGGACCAGCGCGCATCGGAGGAGTACCGACGCCGCCTCGTCGGTACGCTGCTCGGCCGCGCGGTGCGGTCGGTGGACGTGGCCGAGGGAGTGCACCGGTGACCGCGGCGTCCGCCGACCTCACGGTCAACGGTCGGCGGGCGTCGTTCACGGCGCTCCCCGACGACGAGCGCCTCCTCGACACGTTGCGCTGGCGCCTCGGGCTCAAGGGCACCAAGGAAGGGTGCCGCACGGGGGACTGCGGGGCCTGCACGGTCCTCGTCGACGGCCGGAGCACGCTCTCGTGCCTCACGCTCACCCGCGAGGTCGAGGACGCGGCGATCACGACCATCGACCTCGGAGCCGGCGACCGCGAGGTCGACCGGGTCCGTGCGGCGTTCGCCGCCGCGGGAGCGCTCCAGTGCGGCTATTGCACGCCCGGTTTCGTGATCGCGCTCGCGGGTCTCCTCAAGGAGCGCGGGCGGTCGCTCTCGCTCGACGAGATCCTCGACAGCCTCCAGGGGAACCTCTGCCGCTGCACCGGCTACGCCGCGATCGCCCGCGCCGCCGCGCTCGCGCGGGAGGCCGCTCCGTGAGCGCGGCGACGCGGAGCGACCTCGCGGTCAAGCTCGCCGGCGGCGCGATCTACGGCACCGACCTCGACCTCCCCGGGATGCGCTGGGCGGCCCTCGTGCCCAGCCCGGTCGCGCACGGCCGGGTCCGGTCGGTCGACCTCGCGCCGGCCCGGCGCCTCCCCGGCGTCGTCGCCATCGGGGCCGAGGACCTCCCCTCCCTTCTTCCCGGCAGCGGCGACGCGGACCGGCCGATCTTCCCGACGCGGGAGGTCCTCTACCGTAACCAGCCGCTCGCCGCGGTCGCCGCGTCGACGCTCCCCGAGGCCCGCCGGGCCGCCGCCGCGGTCCGCGTGGACATCGAGCCGTTGCCCGCCGTCATCGACCTCGAGAGCGTGTTCCCCGACTGGCCGGGTGCCGAGGCCGACCGCTCACCGCACGTGATCGCCCACGTGCACGCGCGGCACGGGGAGATCGAGGCGGCGTTCCGCTCCGCGGACCGGGTCGTCGAAGAGACCTACCGGACGGCGAGCGTGCATCAGGTCGCGCTCGAACCGCACGCGTGCGTCGCGTCGGTGACCGGCGACCGGTGGTACGTCCGAACGTCGACCCAGACGCCGTTCGGGATCCGGGAGGACGTCGCCTCGCTCCTCGGCGTCCCCGAGGAGCGGGTCGTGGTCGACGGGACGTGGGTCGGCGGCGGGTTCGGGGGCAAGGGCTCGTCGTTGCTCGAACCGTTCGCGCTCCTGCTCTCCCGCGCGGCCGATCGGCCGGTCCGCCTCGCGCTCGACTACCGCCAGGAGTTCGAGCTCGGACGTACGACGCTGCCCGCCGTCATCCGACTCGCGACCGCCGTCCGGGGCGCGCGGATCGTCGGGCGCCGCGTCCGCCTGCTGCTCGACGTCGGCTCGTCGCTCCCCGGTCGGGACTTCGCCACCGGCTACTCGATCGGCTTCCTCCTCGGACCGTACCGCACGGACGCGTTCGAGGTCGAGGGATACGGCGTCCGTACCAACAAGCCGCCGTTCGGGCCCCACCGGGCCCCGTTCGCGCCGCAGTGCGCGTTCGCCGTCGAGTCGCACCTCGCCGAGGTCGCGCGATCGGTCGGCGTCGACCCGGACGCGTTCCGTGCGGACCACCTGTGGCACGAAGGAGACTCGACCGCCCTCGGCCAGCGAGTCGGTCCGTTCGGGCTCCCGAGCGCGCTCGAGCAGGCCCGCGCGACCGCCGCGCGGTGGCGCGCGGAGCGGCCGCCGGGGCGCGGGGTCGGCATCGGCATGGGATTCTGGTCCACCGGCACCGGGGCCGGCGGGGAGGTGCGGCTCGTCCTGACGCCGACCGAACTGCGGATCGTCCAGGGCGAGCGGGAGATCGGGAGCGGCAGCGTGCTGCGGGGCCTCGTCGTCGTGGCCGAGCGCGCGCTCGGGATCCCCTCCGATCGGGTTCGCGTCGAGTACCTCAGCACGGCGGAGGCTCCGTACGACTCGGGGGTGTTCGGGAGCCGCACGGTCGGTGCGCTCGGCCGAGCGATCCTCGAGGCGAGCGCGTCGCTCGGCGCGACGCTCGCGGAGCGCCTCGGGGAGGCCGGGCCGGTCCGCCTCGAGCTCACCGGCGGGGAGCTCATCGCGGTCGCTCGGTCGGTCCGCCGACCCGTACGGGAGCTTCTCTCGCCGGGCGAGTTATCGGTCGGGCTGGTCGCGAACGGTCGCCACTTCGCCGACCCGCGGAAGATCGACGACTCCCGGGTCGTGACCGGGTCCTTCTACCCCTACACCGACTTCACCGGGGCGGCGCACGTCGCGGAGGTCTCGGTCGACCGCGAGACCGGCGCGGTGCGGGTCGAGCGCTATGCCGCGTTCCACGACGCGGGCGCGGTCGTCGACCCCGGGACGGCCCGTGCGTCGGTCGAGGGCGGAATCGCGATGG
Organism: Thermoplasmata archaeon; assembly: GCA_030037855.1. Classification (GTDB taxonomy): domain Archaea; phylum Thermoplasmatota; class Thermoplasmata; order Lutacidiplasmatales; family UBA184; genus Lutacidiplasma. The sequence continues at coordinate 24,556 of JASHPY010000136.1, forward strand.
GCCTCGGCATCGCGCTCACCGAGGAGGCGCTCTGGTCGGACGACGGTCGGTTCCTGAACGCGCACCTTCTCGACTACCGCATCCCGACGCTCGGAGAGGTCCCGGTGCCCGACGTCACGTTCGTCGAGGGATTCCCCGGCGCGGGCCCGTTCGGCGCGAAGGGACTCGGGGAGCCGCCGATCATCCCCGTGCCCGCGGCGATCGCGGCCGCGATCCGGGACGCGTCCGGCGCCCACGTCACCGAACTGCCGATCTCCGCCGAGCGCGTGGCCCGAGCGCTTAAGCTCCTCTGACCGTGCCTCCCGCCATGCCGATCCCGGCCGCGGAGATCGCCCGGGTCGTCGACTCGTATCCGAAGCGCCCCGGGGTCGGGACGGTCGGGTCGCACTCCGCCCTGGACGTCGCCGACGGCGCGGTCGCCGAGGGGTTGACGAGCGTCGTCCTCGTCCAGGCCGGGCGCGACGCCACGTACGCGCAGTACTTCCGGACCCTGCGCGACGCCGGGGGTCGGCGGCGCCGGGGCTGCGTGGACGAGGTCTGGACGTATCCGAAGTTCGCCGACCTCGCGTCGCCCGAGTCCCAGGAACGGCTCCGGCAGCGGGGCGTGCTGCTCGTGCCGAACCGGGCGATGAGCTCCTACGTGCCGCTCGCGACCCTCGAGTCCGACCTCCGGGTCCCGATCGTCGGCGCGCGCGCGATGCTCCGCATCGAGGAGCGCACCGAGCGCGAGAACTACTACCGGCTGCTCGAATCGGCCGGGATCCCGTCCCCGCGCGCGATCGCGTCCCCCGACGCGATCGACCGCCTCGCGATCGTGAAGCTACCGCACGCCCGCCGTCGCCTCGAGCGGGGGTTCTTCACGGCCGCGACGGCCGAGGAGTACCGGACCAAGAGCCGGGCGCTCCTCGAGCGGGGCACGATCGCCGCCGACGACCTCGCCCAGGCGCGCATCGAGGAGTACGTGCTCGGGCCGGTGTTCAATTTCAACTTCTTCTTCTCCCCGCTCGTACCCCGAACCGAGGGGCTCGAGCTCCTCGGCGTCGACGAGCGACGCGAGAGCAACCTCGACGGCATGGTCCGGCTGCCGGCGGCGCAGCAGCTCGAGCTCCCGGCGGCCGAGCGGATCCCCGAGTACCTCGTGGTCGGGCACGGGACGCTCACCGTGCGCGAGTCGACCCTCGAGGAGGTGTTCCGGATCGGGGAGAAGTTCGTCGACGCCGCGCGCGCGCGCTATCCGCCCGGGATCCTGGGGCCGTTCTGCCTGCAGACGTGCATCGACCGCGACGGGCATCTGACGGTCTTCGACGTCGCCGCGCGGATCGGCGGCGGAACGAACGTCCACCTCGCCCTCGGGCACCCGTACGGGAACGCCCTCTACCGCGAGCCGATGAGCACGGGTCGGCGGATCGCGCTCGAGATCCGGCGCGCCGCCGAGGACGGTCGCCTGAAGGAGATCGTCACGTGAGCGCCGCTCCCCCGAGCCCGCCGTCCCCCGCCCCGACCGCGCCGCTGCGACGGACCGCGCTCCACGACTTCCACGTCCGCCACGGCGCCCACCTCGTGCCGTTCGCGGGGTGGGAGATGCCGCTCTACTACTCGAGCATCCTCGCCGAGCACCGCGCCGTGCGCGGCGGGGTCGGACTGTTCGACGTCTCCCACATGGGCCTCCTGACGCTCGAGGGGGCGCACGCTGCCCGGCTCCTCTCCCGGCGCACGACCGCGAACGTCGAGGCGGAGGAACCCGGACGCGTCCGCTACACGTTCCTCCTCGAGGCGACCGGGGCGATCGTCGACGACCTGCTCGTGACCCGGCTCGACACCGGCGCCGAGCTCACCCGCTCGTTCCTCGCGATCCCGAACGCGGGCCGCGCGGACGAGATCGAGGAGATCCTCCGGCAGCACCGGGGCCCCGACACGACGATCACGCGATGGAACCCGAAGCTCTCGCTGCTCGCGGTCCAGGGCCCGGGCTCGCGCTCGCTGCTCGAGCGCACGCTCGGCTGGGAGCTCGGGGGCCTCGGGTTCTACCACGCGCGACGGTTCCCGCTCGACTCGCCCGGCGCGGAACGCGCCGGGCGGATCGGCGTCGCGGTCCCGACGGAGCTCGACGGCGCGTCGCTCGTCAGCCGCACGGGCTACACGGGCGAGCTCGGCTACGAGCTCCTCGTCCGGTCGGAAGGCGCGGACGCGCTCGCCGAGCGGCTCGTCGCCGCCGGGGCGACCCCGACCGGCCTCGGCGCGCGCGACAGCCTCCGGCTCGAGAAGGGCTACCTGCTCTCGGGCCAGGACTTCCATCGGGATCGGACACCGCTCGAAGCGGCCCAGGAACGGTTCGTCGCGTTCGACCACGCGTTCGTCGGCCGCGAGGCGCTCGAGAAGGCGGCGGCGACGGGGCCCGCGGTCCGCCTGGTCGGGCTCGCGGTCACGCGCGAGGGAGCGATCCCGCGGCACGGGACCCCGGTGCGGGTCGACGGAACGCCGGTCACCGAGGCGACGAGCGGCGGCTTCTCCCCCGACCTCGGGCACGGGATCGCGCTCGCCTACCTTCCGCGCGACCTCGCGGTCGCCGACGCGCGCGTGACGGTCGAGATCCGGGGTGCCGAGGTCCCCGCGCGGGTCGTCGGACTGCCGTTCGTCCCGGCCCCGCGGACGCGGACGTAAATAGTCGGTCCGACCCATACGCACGAACCACATGGCGGCCGCAGCCGGGGACGGCCGACCGTTCGTCGGCCGCGTGGAGGCCGTGGAGGCGCTCCACCGTCGCTTCGAGGACGCGCGGGCGGGTCACGGGGGCGTCACGTTCCTCGTCGGCGACACCGGGGTCGGCAAATCGATCCTCGTCGACGACCTCGTGAGCGACATCCGGGCGCGGGGCGTGCGCGTGCTCGAAGGGCGCGCGCCCCCGCTGGACGCACCGCCGCCGTTCGCGCTCATCCGCTCGGCGCTCGAGAGCGGCCGCTCGTCCGGAGAGGAGAGCGGGCCGTGGGTCCCGGGCGCCCCCGGTCCCGAGGGGTTCCTGATCGGCTTCGCGCCGCGGATGAACGACGCGGTCCAGTCCTCCCCGGTACGGATCGAGGAGCGCCTACTGGACGCGCTCGGGGAGGCGGACGACCGCGGCGACGCGATCCGCGATCCGTTGTGGACCGGGATCGCCGAGCAGTTCCTCGCGTTCACCCAGCGCGGTCCGACGGTCCTCGTGCTCGAGGACCTCCACCGCGCGGACGAGCCGTCGCTCGAGGCGGTCGAGCAGCTCGCCCGCCAGCTCCAGGACCGGCCGCTCTGGATCCTCGCGACCGTCCGCCCGTACCCCGGCCTTGCCGAGGCGCGTCGGGCGCGGCTCGAGGGGCTCGAGGCGGTGACCCACGCGGGCCGGATCGTGCTCCGCCCGCTCACGTCGAACGAGGTCGCGGAGTTCCTGCGCCGCCGCGAGCCCGGCCGCGAGTTCTCCTCCGAGGAGATCGCGCGGCGTCACTCCGAGACCGGCGGTAACCCGCTCCTCCTCGAGCAGTTCGAGCGCCGCCTGTTCGATGCGAGGACCGCCCCCGGCCCGAACGGTCCGTCGGGCACTCCCGGGACCGCCGCGGCGCTCGACGAGGGCGGCCAGCGCGTGATCGCGGTCGCGTCCGTGCTCGGGACCGAGTTCCCGTTCTCCCTCCTCTTGCGCGCGAGCGGGGAGGAAGAAGAGCACCTCGCCGAGGAGGTCGACCGCCTCGTGGGCCGGGGCCTCCTCTACGAGCGCCCCGGGGAGCTCCTCGCGTTCCCCGACGACCGCGCGCGCACGGAGGTCTACGACAGCCTGACCGAGAGCCGCCGCCGCCTGCTCCACCGGCACGTCGGCGAGGCGCTCGAGGCGACCGGCGGGACCGACCTTCCGACGGTCTACGCGCTCGCGCGGCACTTCTACCTCGGAAAGGTCGACGAGAAGTCGATCCGGTACAACCGGGAGGCCGCGGAGGTCGCCGCCCGCTCCTTCGCGCCCGAGGTCGCCCGCGAGCACCTCGAGCGCGCGCTCGAGAGCCACCGGCGCCTCCGGCCGGACGACTGGGACGGCGAGACCGAGATCGTCATCGAACTCGCCCGCCAGATCGACCATCAGGGCGAGCTGAAGCCGGCCGAGACACTGCTCCGCGAGCACCGGGCCCGACGGGGCCTGCGCCGTCGGCTCTCCCCGCACGTCCTCGCGCTCCTCGACCTCTACCTCGCGCGGATCCTGACCGACCAGGGCGAGTGGCGCGAGGCCGAGCGGACGAGCCGGACGGTCCTCGACTCGGTCGACCTCGCGGGCCAGGTCCGGGCGCAGATGAACGGCCGCCGCCTGCTCGCCGAGTCGCTCTACTACATGGGCCGGTACGAGGAGGCGCTCCGCGAGGACGACGAGCTCCTGCGGCTCGCGCGCGAGACCGGCGACGAGCACGCGCTCGCCTCGGCGCGGATCTGGCGGGCGAACGTCCTCGCGATGATGGGGCACCCCGAGGGCGCATTCACCGAGGCGCGGGAGGGAGCGGCGACCCTCGAGCGGCTCGGCGACGCCCGGGAGGCGGCCCACGCCCACCTGTTCCTCGGCGTGCTCATCGCCGGCTACGGCGGCGCGAACCCCCGGTATCACGAGGCGCTCACGGAGTTCCAGGAGGCGATCCGGCTCGCGGAGAAGGCGCACGACGTCCGTCGCCTCGGCTGGTCGCTGTTCAACCTCGCGGACATCCTGCGGATGGCGGGCCGCCTCGACGAGGCGATCGAGCCGAACCAGCGCTCCCGGGAGATCCTCGAGCGGATCGGGGACCGGTTCGGGCTCGTGCAGTCCTTGATCATCCAGGGGAAGATCGGGCTCGACCGCGGCGAGTACGACCGCGCGGAAGCGGACCTCCTCGACGCGTACCGGCTCGTTCGGGAGCTGAAGGCCCCGGCGGACGAGGTCGACGTCGTGCTCCGGCTCGCCCAGCTCTCCTACGCCCGCGGCGACCGGGCCAGCGCGCGACGCCGCGTCGCCGAGCTCGAGCGCCAGCACGTCACCCAGCTCCGGCCCGACATCGCGATCGATTTCGAGCGGCTCAAGGGCGCGCTCTCCGCGAAGGACGCGGACGGGAATGGCCCGTCGCGCTAGCCGCCGGGCGGCGCGCCCGCCGCGGTCGAACGGGTTCGCCCGGAGCGCGCTCGCCGAGGACCGGGCCGGTCGGGACCGGACCACGCGGGCCGTGCTCCCCGGACGCGTCCGGGCCGAGGGGCGGGTCGTCGCCCAGGCG
>JASHPY010000137.1 GCA_030037855.1 Thermoplasmata archaeon
GGTGGTGGACGGGGTGGAGGTCACCCGGGTCCGCTCGCTCCCCGTGCCGCTCTACCCCCAGTACCGCTGGCCGCTGAACCCGTTCGCGCTCCTGCGTCAGTGGCGGGGGATCGGCGACGCGGACGTGCTGCACATCCACTCCCCCGGCGGCGTCGGCAGCGCCGGGTTCCTCGCCTCCCGGCGGTTCGGACTCCCGCTGGTCGGTACGTTCCACACGAACATCCGCGAGATGCAGTCCAGCGTCCCGTCGCGCTTTCTCGTCCCCACGTTCTTCCGGGTCGCCGCGTGGTACAACCTCGGCACGTACTGGCGTTGCGACGTCGCGACCGCTCCGACCGCCGCCGCCCGGGACGCGCTCGTCACCGGCGCGCGAAAGCCGTTCCGCCGCCCGGTCGAGGTCGTCCCGAACGGCATCGACGTCGACCGGTTCCGGCCCGGGATCCCGGTGCCGGACTGGCGGGTGCGCTGCGGTCTTCCGTCCGACCCGCTCGTCACCTACCTCGGCCGACTGACGGTCGACAAGGGGGTCCACCGATTCCTCGATGCGGTCGAGGGGGCGCTGTCGCAGGGGGACCTGGTCGCCGTCGTCGGGGGTGCCGGGCCGGAAGAAGCCGCGATCCGCGAGCGGATCCGCTCGAGCCCCCGCCTCGCCGAACGCGTTCGCTACGTCGGGCCGGTGACGGAGGAGGAGAAGCCCGCCCTCCTCTCGCAGACCGACCTCTTCGTCCTTCCCTCGACCAGCGACACGTCGAGCGTCGCGCTGCTCGAGGCGATGGCCTCCGGGACGATGGTGATCGCCCCCGCGGCCGGCGGAGCCGCCGAGGTCGTCGAGGACGGGATCACCGGCCGCCGCGTGCCGGTGCTCGAACCGGGCGCGCTCACCGACGCGATCGCCGAGCTGCTCGACCGGCCCGACGAGCGCCGGCGGATCGCGCGTCAATCCGCCGAGCGAGTTCGTCGCACCTCGTCGCTCGACACGATGGCCCGTCGCTTTATCTCTCTCTACGAGTTGGCACGGGAAGGCCGAGGTTCCCGTGACGGCCGTTTCCCCTTCGGAGATTGAGGCGCTCGCCGCCGGCCTCGGCGGCGCGCGCCACGACGCCTACTCCCGGCGCGCGCTCGCTCGCGCGACCGACGAGTACCTCCTGCGGCGGCGCAGCCCGCTGGGCGAAGCGGCGCTCACGGTCGATGGGAAGGAGTTCCCCAACGCCTACGCGGTCATCGCCGACCCGAGCGCGAAGGCCGAGACCGCCGAGATCCGGCTCGAGCCCGTCCCGCCTTCGGGGCCGGCATGGCGGTTCCTCCTGCCGTTCGAACGCCTCGTGTTCGCTTCGGACGGCTCGGTCGAGCTGCATCCGCTCGAGCCGGGGCCGCCGGTCCGGGGCGTGGCCCGGATCGTCATCCGCGAGCACTATCTCCTCCGGTCCCAGTCCGACGAGGAACGGGCGGCGCGGGGCGGGGCGCGGGTCGAGCTGAAGGGGCTCGGAGGGACGCTCGCCGAAGCGCTCGCCGCGTGCCGCGCCGCGACGATCGTCCCGTTCGGCGCGGCGATCCTCGTCTACCTGCCGGAGGAGCGGTTCCGCTACGAGTTCGACCTTCTCCACTCGACGCTCCTCCCCGACCCCCGGGCGGGTCGTCTCTCCACGGGGCAGCGCGTTCGGCGCAGCTCCCGGCTTGCGTGGGCGCTCGACCAGTACGTCGCGCACTCCGACCTCTCGCTCCTCACCGTGCGCTGCCTCGAGGTGTTGATCGAGTCCCCCGGGCTCACGTCGGTCGAGATCTCGCACGTCTTCGGCGGGGTCCGCGAGCTGGTCGACTCCGCGCTGCAGGGCCTCGTGCAGCACCGGCTCGTCACGTTCGATCGCCGGACCGGGGTCTACCGGCCGCGCCTCGAAGCGTTCCTCCCGCCCGCGGACGCCTCCGCGGCGCGGCCGGACCCGATGCCGGGGGGCGGAGACCCCGCGCTCCGCACGAGCGTCCAGGAGCTCATCGCCGCGGCGGACGCCCGGGCGACGTGCCCGCTCTGCGGCGCGGCGCTTCCCCCGGGCCGCCGATCGATCCTCTGCGACAACTGCTCCGCGCAGGTCGGGACGACGTAGCGCTCGCCGAAGCGACGGGCCTGTCGGGAGTTTCCGCCCCGGGCGCGGAGCGCCCGGGGCCTTTGAACCCGAGGTTGCTGGCTTAGAAGGCCAGTACTTTCTCCAAGCTAAGCTACAGGCCCGGCCGGGCAACGGAGCCCGGTTCCTTAATCGTTCGCCCGCTCGCGCGGCGGCGGGCCCCCCGACGACGCGACGAGGTGCGCGAGCCGGAGCGGCTCGGGCCAGAAGCCCCGGACCGCCGTGCGTCGGACCAGCGCCACCGCGTCCACGGCTCGGCAGCCGACCGCGGCGGCGAGGATCGGGGCCCCCGCGGTCGGCACGCGGACGAGCCGGTGGGCGCGGAGGAGACGCCAGCGTCGCTCCGCATCGCGGCCGAACCAGGCGCGCAGCGCCGCATGGATCCGTGCGAAGTCGGGAGGACGGCGGGTGAGCGCGATCACCGGCACGCCGAGCGCGGCGTGGATCCGGTCGAGGTCGAGCACGTTGAAGCCCCCGACGACCGCTCCGTCCAGTAGCAGCGCGCGGATCCCGGCCGTCGCCCCGGTCGCGGCCACGAGCGCGATGACCGCGTCGGTGCCGTCCGTGCCGTCGACCCGCACGCGCCCCCGGCGCACGGCCTCGACGTACGCGGGCGCGGAGACGACGACCGCGGCGATCGGCGCGAACCGGTCGCGCCGACCGAACGCCCCGTCGTCGACCCCGACCACCCGCGGATGGGGCTTCGCGAGCGCGCGCCTCAAGGATAAGACCCCGCCGCCGCTCGGTGCCGGGAGATGGCGCTGAGCACGGTCGCGGTGCGCTGCCCGGTCTGCGGGACCGACCTTCGGGTCGTGGTCGCCGCGGAGCCGCCGACGCAGTGGTTTCCGTGCCCGAACTGCCATGCCCCGATGCCGGTCGTGGTCCCGCGGGACCCGCCCCCGCTCTACAGCTGGGAAGTCCTCCCGGGGCTATATCCCCCGATGGAGCGCCCGCGCGTGCCCCGCTGGCGCGCGCGCCGGGCGGTCGCCGCGGCGCTGATCGCGGTCGCGGTGCTCGCGGCGGCGCTCACCGCCGTCCTCGTCTACGACGGGGTCGCGGCGAGCGAACCCGCGTCGTTCACCGTCGACGGCACGGTCGACCGGTCGGTCGCCGGAAGCCTCCAGCCGATCCTCGGGGCCGAGGTCGCGCTGACCGACGACGCGGGCCGGACGACGACCGAAGCGACCGGTCCGGGCGGCGGATTCTCGTTCTCCGCCGTGCCGTCCGGTGGCGTGACGCTCAACGTCACGGCGGCCGGATACGCCACGGTGACGGTGACGACGTTCGTCTCGGTCGTGTACGGCACCCAGGCGACCGGGCTCGAGATCGTCCTTCCGCCCGCGGGCAGCTCGAACGGGACCGCGATCACCCTCGCACCGTTCCCGGACCTCGAGCAGTTCCTCGCCTCCGTGGGCAGCGGCGCCGTGCTGCTCGCGATCATCGCGCTCGTCGCCGGCTTCGCGGCGGTCGCGTCGTTCCGCGAGGACCGGCTCCCGATCGGGGTCGTGGGCGGCGCCGCCGGGATCGTCTCGCCGCTCGTGCTGACGTACCTCGGCCTCTCGTCCGCGTTCCCGATCCTCCTCGACCTCACCGCGATCATCGCGGCGGCCGGGTCGTTCTCGTTCGCGCTGCGCGCGATCCAGATGGCCCAGACCGGTCCGGCGCCCGACTAGGACGGTCCGCGCGGATGCGGGCTCGCGGGGCGACTCGCGACCGGGATCGGCCGGCGGTTCCGGTACGAGCCCGTGACCGGGTGGTAATAGGCGACCTCGGGCTCGCCGCGCCGCCAGCAGAGGAAGACGACCTCTCCGTTCTGGATGCCGTAGAAGTCGACCAGCCCTTCCTCGAGGTCCTTCACCTCGATCCCCTCCCGGCGGAGGCCGGCGACCGCCTCCTCGAGGCGGCGGGTGAGGTTCTGCCACTCTGCGTCGAGGCGCTGCTTCAGCGAGTGGTCCGCGTGGTCGGGGGCGTCCAGGTCCGCGCCCCAGAATGACGCGAGGCGGTGGGTCTCGTCGTGGACCTCGCGCAGCCGCGCGACCCAGCCCCGGAGGCGAGGCAACAGCTCCTCGAGGTCCGCGATCCGACCGTTCGCCTCCTCCGCGGTCCACAGGCGGGGCGGAGTCGAGGGGTCGCCGGCCGTGCGTGCGGGGCTCGATGGGCTCGTGGTCCCCCTCCGTTCGACGGTACCATACCGGCACCCTATTTACGGGGATGATGGGGTCGAGGTAACCGCCGGACGGGCGCGCGCCGGGTCAGTCCGGCGCGGAGGCCAGCGCCGTCACGGGCCAGCCGAGCGCTCGGTACGAGGTCTCGACCCGGGCGGCGTGGTCCCGGTCGCGGACCTCGAGTTCGACCTCGATCGTCACCTCGCCCGGGGGACGGTCCGGCGACTCGCGACTGTGTACGATCTGGCGGACGTTCGCGCCCTCCCGGGCGGCCACCGAGAGGAACTCCTCGAGACGGCCGGGGGTGTCGCGCAGCGCGGCGCGGAGGCGAAGCAGCCGGCCCTCGGCGGCCAGGCCGATGAAGAGGATCCGATCGAGGAGGAACGGGTCGAGGTTCCCCCCGCTGACGACCAGTACGACCGGTCCGTCGGCCGCCAGCTCGGGGTGCTCGAGGAGTCCCGCGAGCGGGGTCGCCCCCGCCCCCTCCGCGAGGACCTTCGCCTGCTCGAGCAGGAGGAACGCGGCGCGGGCGATCGTTCGGTCGTCGACGGCGACGGCCCGCACCCGGGACGCCCTCAGGATCCGTAGCGGGAGGTCCCCGATCTCGCGGGTGGCGAGGCCGTCGGCGAACGTCGCGGGCGGCGGACCGAGGACGACACGCCCGGCCTCGAGCGACGGGCGGAGGTTGTCGCAGCCGTTCGGCTGAACCCCGACCAGCTCGGCCGAGCTGCCGCGTCCGCGAACGGCGGCGGCGATGCCCGACAGGAGGCCGCCGCCTCCGACGCCCGCGACGATGCGGCGGACGGTCGGGAGCTCCTCGAGGATCTCGAGCCCGACCGTCGCCTGCCCCGCGATCACGAAGGGGTCGTCGTAGGGGTGGATGTAGACGAGGTGTTCCTTCTCGGCGAGACGCACGGAGTGGTCGTGGGCCTCGTCGTAGTTCGCGCCTTCGAGGACCACCCGGGCGCCGAGCGCCTGCGTGAGGCGGACCTTGAGCGGCGAGGCGTTCTTCGCCATCACGATCGTGACCGGGACCCCCCGCGCTCGGGCCGCCCACGCGACGCCGAGCGCGTGGTTGCCCGCAGAGGCGGCGACGACCCCCCGCTGCATCTCGTCCGGCGAGAGCTGGGCGATCCGGTGGGTCGCGCCCCGCAGCTTGAACGCGCCGGTCCGCTGGAGGTTCTCGAGCTTCAGGTAGATCGGGGTGTCGGGAAGCCCCGGAAACCGCGGCGCCTCGAGCAGCGGCGTTCGGACGATCTTTCCGGCGAGCCCTCGGGCCGCTGCTTCGATCTCAGCGAGCGGGATCGGGACGTCGCCTTCCGTCGGCATCCGCGGATTCGTCGGGGCCACGAGCGTCGACTACATAGCTTGCGTTCGAAGCGTCGCCGGGGACGGCTCGCGGGGCGTTCCGGGCCCGTTCGGGGCCGCGCCGGGGAGCCGCACGACGGCCCGCGGCCGGAGGGGGTTTTCTCTACGCGCGCGTCCGAGACGCCGGCGCCCGCGACGCGCGTCTCACCTCGAAAACGCGCGTTTCTCTCGAGCCCGGGACTCGTTCTTCGGCAGGCCTTAAATAGGGCACCTTTCTCCCCCGTCCCCACCGGAGGTAGGACCCCCTATCGACCCATGGCGCGTCGGCATCGTCCCCGGCGAGGTTCGCTCGCCTACTCGCCCCGATCGCGCTCCGCGCGCCCGGTGCCCCGGATCCGTTCCTGGCCGGCCGGCCCCGCAAAACCCACGATCGAGGGGTTCGCGGGCTACAAGGTCGGGATGACGCACGCGTTCATCGTCGACTACCGGAAGCGATCGACCACCGCGGGCCAGGAGCTCGCGGTCCCCGTGACGGTCGTCGAGGTGCCCCCGCTTCGAGTGGTCGGCGCGCGCATCTACGCCCGCGGACCGTACGGCACGCGAGTGACCGGCGAGGTCTGGGGCGCGGGAGCCGCCGAGGAGCTCTCCCGACGCATCCCGACGCACCCGGCGAGCTCCGCCGAGTCGCTCGCTTCCTTTTCCGGGCTCGGCGGCGACGAGGTCCGGCTCCTCGTCCACACCCAACCTCAGCTGGTCACGGGTTCCCCCTCGAAGACCCCGCAGATCTTCGAGGTGCGCGTGTCGGGCGACAAGTTCGCCGACCGACGGGCGTTCGCGGTCGAGCAGCTCGGGCACGAGCTCTCGGCCGAGCAGCTGACGAAGGAAGGCGAGTTTCTGGACGTCCTCGGCGTCACGAAGGGGTTCGGGTTCCAGGGTCATATCCAGCGCTGGGGCGTGAAGCTCCAGCCGCGAAAGAACTCGAAGCACCGCCGGATGATCGGGACCCTCGGGCCCCACAACCCGAGCTTCGTGAGCTATCGGATCCCGCAGGCGGGCCAGCAGGGGTACCACCGGCGGACGCAGTACAACATGCGGGTGCTGAAGGTCGTGCGCGATCCGCGCGCCGACCCGGTGACGCCCGCCGGGGGCTTCCCGCACTACGGCGAGGTCCGCAGCGCCTGCATCGTGCTGCACGGCTCCTTGCCGGGACCGGCGAAGCGACTCCTCCGCTTCCGGTACCCGATGCGCAGCCGCGTCGCGACCGTCGAGAAGGTCGACCTCCGCTACTTCAGCACCCGGTCGAAGCAGGGCGTATGACGGCGCCGGACCATCCGGAGCCCGGAGTCGCTCCGAAGGAACCCAGCGACCCGCGCCCGCAGGTCGCCGTGCTCGGTGTCAACGGAAAGCCCGGCCCGCGCCTCACTCTACCCTCGGCGTTCTCGAGCCCGTTGCGACCGGACCTGGTCCAGCGAGCCGTCGTCGCAGCCCGAAGCCACCGGATCCAGCCGCACGGGACAAGCTTGACCGCCGGCGCCCGCCACTCCGTCGAATGGTCGGGGAAAGGTCACGGGGTCGCGCGGACGCCGCGCCTCATGGACTCGAACCGCGGCGCGCAGGCGCCGAACACCGTCGGGGGCCGCGCGGCGCACCCGCCGAAGGTCGAGCGGATCTGGACGAAGAAGATCAATCGAACGGAACGTCGCCTCGCCTTCGCCTCGGCCCTCGCCGCGACCCGGGAGCCCGCGCTCGCGAGGGCCCGGGGACACCATCTCCCCGCCAGTCTCCATCTTCCGCTCGTCCTCGAGGATCCGGTCGAGGAGATCCGGACCTCGGCCGACGCGCGCGAACTCCTTCAGAAACTGAAACTTTGGACCGAGGTCGAACGGGCGAGGGACGGCACGCACTTGCGGGCCGGCCGGGGTCGGCGACGCGGCCGCGTCCGGCGGACGCCGCGGAGCCTCCTGATCGTCACGAGCGCGCCGGGCAAGGCGCGCGGGTTCTGGAACCTCTCGGGCGTCGATGTCGTGCCGGTGCTGCGCCTCGCGACCGAGGACCTCGCCCCCGGCGGCGACGCCGGGCGGCTCACGTTGTTCTCGCACGCCGCGGTCGAGTCGCTCCGAGCGCGCCTCGGGGAGGGAGCGTCGTGAGCGAGCTGCGCCACCGCGTCGTCCTCCACGCCTACGTGACCGAGAAGTCGATGGACGAGATGGAGCGGCTCAACAAGCTCGAGTTCGCGGTCGATCGGCGGGCGACTCGCGCCGAGATCAAGCGCGCGGTCGAGGGACTCTACCAGTGCAAGGTCGCGAAGGTGAACACGAAGATCGTGCGCACCGGCAAGATCGCGACGATCACGCTCGCCAAGGAGTTCTCCGCTGAGGACATCGGCAGCCGCGCCGGGGTGTTCTGATGGGAAAACGCATCATCTCCCGCCGCCGGGGCAGCGGAACCGGCACGTACCGCTCGCCGAGCCACCGCCACTTCGCGGCGGTCTACCTCCCGGCCCCGTCCGTCGTCGGGGAAGGCAAGGTCGTCCGGATCGTCCCCGCGGCGGGCCGAACGGCGCCGGTCGCCGAGGTCGCCGGGCCGGACGGTAAGCCGCTCCTGGTCCTCGCGACTGCCGGCCTCGCGACCGGCGACCCGATCACGCTCCACGAGGGCCGGGTCGACCGCGGCGCGATCCTCCCGCTCGGGCGGATCCCGGACGGGACGCTGGTCTCGAACCTCGAGGTCAAGCCGTTCGACGGCGGACGCCTCGTCCGCTCCGCGGGAGCGAGCGCGCTCGTCGTCGCCCATACGGCGCGCGACGTCACGGTCCAGCTCCCGAGCGGGGCGTTCAAGCAACTGCTCGGCACCTGCCGGGCCCAGGTCGGGGCGGTCGGGGGTAGCGGTCGGCGAGAGCGCCCGATCATCAAAGCGGGCAAGAAGGTCCTCGCGACCCGCTCGCTCGCCCGCGCGCCGTACAAGGTCCGCGGCGTCGCAATGAACCCGGTGAACCATCCGTTCGGGGGAGGCGCGCACCAGCACGTCGGCCGCCCGAGCACGGTCGCGAGCGGGACCTGGCCCGGCGCGAAGGTCGGACGGTTCTCCCGGTCGACCCGGGTCAAGAAGCGCCTGCGCGAAATGAAGGGGGCGGGCTAGCGATGCCGAGGGCGCGGAAGGCGAAGAAGGTCGAGGCGCGTCGGAAGCGCGAGTTCACGTTCCGGGGCCGCACGCTCGCCGAGCTCCAGTCGATGAGCCTCGAGGAGTTCTCGCGGGTCGCGCCGAGCCGGGCGCGCCGCTCGATCCGCCGCGGGTTCAACGCGGAGACCACCGACTTCTTCGAGCGGATGCGCTCGACGCCGGTCGAGAAGGTCGTGCGCACGCATTGCCGCGACGCGCTCGTGCTCCCCGCGCACGTCGGCCGCCGCGTCGCGATCCACAACGGGAAGGAGTTCAAGGAGATCGAGGTCCGGCCCGAGATGGTCGGCCACTACTACGGCGAGTTCTCGCTGACCCGCCGGTTCGAGAAGCACTCCGGCCCCGGCGTCGGCGCGACGCGGTCGTCGAAGTTCATGCCGCTGAAGTGAGGACGGAGGACGGTCGATGCGAGGCTACACCTACCGGGACGAACCCGGCGTCAGCGTCGGCCGCGCACGGGGCGTCGAGATCCCGATGTCCCCGAAGAAGACCTACGAGGTCCTGAACGCGATCCGGGGGCTCCCGCTCGACCGCGCCCGTCAGGTGCTCGAGGACGCGGTCGCGCTGCGACGCGCGATCCCGTTCCGCCGCTACAACCAGGAAACCGCCCACCACCGCGGCACCGGCCCGGGGCGCTTCCCGGTGAAGGTCGCGAAGCAGGTGCTGAAGGTGCTCCAGAACGCCGAGGAGAACGCGGAGTACGACAGCCTCGACACCGACCGCCTGTTCGTCAAGGTCGCGTCGTGCGCGCGGGGACGGATCCGCAAGGCGTCGATGCCCCGCGCCCACGGCCGCGCGACGGCGTGGAACGAGCAGACGACGAACGTCGAGATCGTCCTTGCCGAGCGGAAGGAGGCGGAATGAGCGCCGAGCAGAAGGTGATCCAGGAGGCGATGCGCCGGGTCCTCCTGAAGGACTACCTCGTGCAGGAGAGCGCGCGCGCGGGGTTCGGCGGGCTCGAGATCACTCGCACGCCGATGGGAACGCGGGTGACGCTGATCTGCGAGCGGCCCGGGATCCTGATCGGTCACCGCGGCGAGCTGATCAAGCGCCTCACCGAGGACATCCAGCACCGCTTCGCGCTCGACAACCCCCAGATCGAGGTCCAGGAGGAGCGCCAGCCGAGCCTGAACGCGCAGCTGATGAGCGAGAAGCTCGCGTCGACGCTCGAGCGCGGCTGGCACTTCCGCCGGGCCGGCCACTCGACCGTCCGCCGGATCATGGAGTCGGGCGCCCGCGGCTGCCAGGTGATCCTCTCGGGCAAGCTGACCGGCGAGCGGCACCGGACCGAGCGGTTCAAGGCCGGCACGAT